>JBKJLF010000659.1:0-36157 GCA_046597185.1 Burkholderiaceae bacterium
AACCAGAATATACGCAAGTTTGCGTAATGTGTTCACTGGTTTTTACCTACCCAAGCATAAAGTGCTACGGGTTCACCGAATATTTACGCAAAAATTCCTTGACGAAAGTTTCACACACTGCCAGGCGCTTCATGGCATTCACAAACGGTGTGGGTTTGGTCTCCAGGCGGGCGTTGATTCGCGCCGTGTTGTCATACGAATCCTTGGCCAACATGACCAGCGCCGCCTGCGCATCTTCATCCACTCCATTGCGGTTAACATCATAATTGCCTGGCACGACAAACAGGCGCATAACCGGCAACGGCACACCATTGTTACCGCATACAGCCAGCAAACGGGTAAAAAAGTCTTTGGCATGTTCGTATTGTTGGGCCAGACTTTCCGGCCCGGTTTCGCCAAAAGCAATGTCGCCGGCGCAAAACACCAGATCAGGGTGGGCAATTTCACTGGACGCAAACATGTCTGCTAAATAGAACAGCCCAATCCAATCCCATCAGCACCAGATCAATTTGCGCAACGCCCCTGCCTCAAGCCACTTTTGTCATTGCCTCATCCAAAATAGTATCAATATCGGCGGTCATGGTAATGAGTTCGGTCGCGACAACGCCAAACGCCAAGCCCGAATTCCCGGCGTGGGCGGCCACAATACGCGCATTAATCGCCACCACCTGTGCCCGTTTGGAAATGGTTTTTATCTCATCCATGGCATCAAACAACTGGTGTTCAACATGTTGCCCATGGATACGCGCCTCACGCTCATAAATAGCAGTCAACTTATTCAGGTCAGCCAACATCACCGATGAAGATTCCACCAACTCCATCAATAAGGCCGGAACCTGATGCTTCCAGTTGGAGGCAATCCCAAATAACACCCGTTCAGCCAGTGAGATAAAATTTTGCACCCTGTCATTACTGCCATCAGGCCCAAAATAGGCGGCCTGTAATTCTTCACTTAACACATTGGGCAGCGTTGCATTGCCTTTGATCAGCGTGGTGTGCGCCTGGCAAAACAACTTGAGTGCCTCTTCGGCAATTCGATCCGCAGTGGGGTAATTGTTTGCCGCCAACATCGCATACAGCACTACCCGCTGGGAAGTGAAGCGCCGACTGCCGGAGAGGTTGATCCTTTGTGCAAGCAACTCGCCGGATAATTCCGGCACCAGATTATTTTCCATGGGTAGCCTTTCAAACCTGGCTGGTGCAGGTCGTTAGCAAATCTTGCAGTGGCATCGGCAGCGCCAGCAAATAGCCTTGCACCAGGCGACAACCCGACTGCCGCAGCGCCTCCAACTGTGGCCCGGTTTCAATGCCTTCGGCAATCACTTGTAAGGCCAAATCAAAACCCAGATCGACAATGGTCTTGACGATGGCCCGGTCACTGGCCTTGAGCGGCAAATCACGTACAAACGAGCGATCAATCTTCAGCGACGAAATCGGCAGGTTCTTTAGCATCGACAATGAAGAATGCCCCATGCCAAAATCGTCAAGGCTGATTCCAATGCCTGATTGGCGCAAGCTGCGCATCACAGGAATCACCTGATCCGGACGTTTCATTAACATGCCTTCGGTCAACTCCAGCACAAGGCTTTGCGCTTCCAGGCCAAATTCGCCAAGGGTTGCCAGCAACTCAGCCGGCAAACGCTTGTTGGTAAATTCTGAGGCCGCCATGTTGACATGCAGCTTCAGCGTCTTGAAGTTGGCGCTACGCAGTCTGGCCAGGTCGCAACACGCCTGCCGAACCACCCATCGGCCAATTTCAACAATCAAGTGGCTCTGCTCGGCGATCGGGATAAACACTTCCGGCGGCACCACACTGCCATCGGGCCGCCGCCAGCGCAGCAAGGCTTCAATGGCTAGCATGTCTTGTCCGCAAATATCAAAGATCGGCTGGTACACCAGAGAAAACTCATTACCCTCCAGGGCATGGTGCAAATCGCTCTCCAAAGCCAGCCGTTGCGCCAGCGACGACTGTTGCCGAACCAGGTTATGGGTATTTTTGATCGAGGTGAAATGGCAGCCATTACGCCCATTGTTCTTGATACGATACATCGCCGCATCGGCACTTTGCAGTAAGCTGGCACAGTTTGTCCCGCACAGCGGGTAGGTGCTCACGCCGGCACTGGCCGATAAGGTCAATTCAAACTCTTCATAGGTAAAGGGCTCACGCGCGGCTTGCAAAATCTGCTCCAGCAGCGTTGCCGCATCAGCCAGGGCAGCTTGCGGAATCAACATGGCAAATTCGTCGCCCCCAAGGCGGCCTATCCTGGCACCGGGCGGGGCCAGGGCTTGCAGTCGCCGCGCAAACTCACGCAGTACCTGATTGCCCGCTTCGTGGCCGAAGGCATCATTGATCGGTTTGAATCGATCCAGATCAATAAACGCCAGTCCAAAAGTTGTACCGGCGCTGGCAGCGTTGGCGCAATCCATGCTCACCAGATGATGAAAATGGCTGCGGTTGGTAAGGCCGGTGAGTGAATCGACCTGGGCCAGATGCAAGGTAATGGCCTGCTGCTCGATCCGGTCTGCCATCTGTGCAATGAAAGCGCCGATGCTGGCCGACAGGCGCGGCAATTGCGCCTCGGGTTGACGTGACAGGTGACTGTAAAACGCCAACACCCCCGGGCTATGGATGCGACCATCGGCGTGGCGGTGCGTCACCGGAAAAACATAGCCGGAGCGGAAATTGTAGTCCAGAGCGTCACAGCGCTCAAGCAAACCCGCCTCGTTCACTCCTTCCTCGGCCCATTTGGGCTGGCCGATCTGCCAAACGCTACCCACCAGCCCCTCACCCGCTTGTAGTGACAGGTTGGCGCATTCCCTGCTGAAGGCGGCCAGATCCAGCTCCGGTCGATGCCAGAAACTGCGACAGCGCAAATGTGGCACGGTTTCTGGCGCGCCGGGCGATGGCTCTGCCGCCCAATATGCGCCCCAGTCCCAACCCAGGTTCTTGCAAATGAGTTGAATCACATTGGTCACCGCTGCTTCCAGCGAATGGCTACCAGCCAGAAATTCGGTTAACTCAAACGCCAGCCGCTCACGCATGGCAGCATGTTTGAGCGGTGTGATATCGCTTAAAATGCCGCCACGCAACAATGGCGTGGTGTGGCAATCCGGCAACTGCGTGATGCGTAACCAGCGTATGCCCTCATTGGCGCTGATCACCCGAAATTCCAGCGTTTGAGCGCATTGGGCCGTGCCCGATATTTGCTCGCTCACAGCCGCCATGTCCTCAGAGAACACCTGCACCAGCGCGCTTTCGCAATTGCAATGATGCAGCTCCGGCACATTCAAAAACTCGGCAGCAAGTGGCGACAACACAAACTGGCCCTTGGCCTTATCCACCCACCAACGACCAAACCCGGCGGCATTTTCCAGCGCCAGGGCCGATGCAGGCTGCCGCAAAACCTGTGATATGTACGCAGGCACTGGCCGCATATTGGCCGATGGCATGACGGAAACAAGACTTGCGCCCATAGCAATCTCCCAAATTGGTGACAACGTGGTACATGCATTTTTCATGCCAGATGAAATCAGACGAAATTGCACCAAAGCAATACATTTTGACGCGACAAATGATACTTCATGGTGCATCCGCGCTGCCTGGTGCGGTGAATTGCATCATTTCTTATCGAATGTTTCCTCTACAAGTTTGCCGCTCAAGCTAAAAAATTCGCTGGACTTTGAGTGTACAACCGTACACAATACGCCAGGTGCAGGGTTGGTTTCCCCTGAATTTATTGGCGGCAATGTGCCAGGTTTTAAATTGAATGGAGAATTTTCATGAAAAAAACGCAAATTCGCGTGGCGGACATTCAGGGTTACACCCGTCTGCTGACCGATGCCGTCGTGGGCATCACCAACGTGGTGGAAGCCATGCACCACACCATTTTGCGCCGCCCCTTACCGTGGAAAAAGCCCGGCACCGAGGTGCACAGCCGCACGCGCGGCGTGGCATACCGGGTTTTGCACGATAGCAGCAGCCTGGTTTACAAAAGTATTCGCGGCGTCACCAAAGGGGTTGGCGGCGGCCTTGATTTGGCCTTGCAGCGCCTGCAACCGGAGCTGACGCCACTGGACTCCTCCCCTCGCCGTGACGCCTTGTTGGCAATCATGAACGGCGTATTGGGCGACCACATGCAAGCGCATGATAACCCCTTGTTGATTCATATGGGCTTTCGGATCGATGGCCGCCTGCTTGAGCTGTCACGAGACGCCCTGACCGAGGCGATTGCCCGGCCATGCGGCAAAGTGCTGGTGATGCTGCACGGCCACTGCATGAACGAGTTGCAATGGAGCCGCAATGGTCACAACCACGGCCAGGTGCTGGCAGCCACGAATGGTTTTACGCCGATGTACTTGCGCTATAACACCGGTTTGCACATTTCTCAAAATGGCCGCGCCTTGAGTGCGCTGCTGGAACAACTGGTTTGCAACTGGCCAGTGCCTGTGCAAGAGCTTTGCATTTTGGGCTTCAGCATGGGTGGCATGCTGGCACGCAGCGCCTTTCACTTTGCGGCACAAACCAACTGCACCTGGCCGCAGAAGGTGCGCAAGTTGTTGTTTGTGGGCACGCCGCACCACGGCTCGATGCTGGAACAAGCGGGCAATATGGTGGACAAGGCCTTGGAATTTAGCCCTTACTCGCACGCCTTGTCGCGCGTGGGCAAAATTCGTAGCGCCGGCACCACCGATCTACGCCATGGCAACCTGATCGACGAAGACTGGATGGGTCAAAACCGTTTTGCGCACTCGTCCGATCAAAGGCAAATTTCACAACTGCCCAAAAACGTCAAGTGCTATGCCATCGCCGCCATGCTCGCCAGGGAATACAACGAGATCAGCGGCCAATTGCTGGGTGATGGCCTGGTGCCCGTCGCCAGCGCGCTGGGGGAACACCGGGACCCGCGCCGCGCGCTGAACTTTCCCAAGGAACGCCAGCGCGTGTTTTATGGGATCGGGCACTTGGGCTTGCTGGATAGCCCGGCGGTGTATGAGCAGTTGCAGGATTGGCTGGCAACGCCGGATTTAACCAAGTAATCCGCCATGTTGACAACGACTTGCGCGATTAATCCTGACCTGGAGAGTGAGGATTAATACCACTGCATAGTCGTCAAATTTTTAATAATTAGATTGATTTATCCACCATTATCCAAAATTACAATAGACATGCATTCCAAATTAATGTATATTTTGTTTGCATAAACATCACAAACCGTATTTTTTCAATTTTCCGCATCATTACTACAGGAGTTATCAACATAATGAAATCCAATACATTAATGTTCAGCATCGCCATTGGCTTGTTTGCTGCGACGCTTGCTCATGCGGATACGTTTAAATATACCTGGCAGTTTGACGATGGCAGCAAGGTAATTGGCACCTTCGACGGCGTTGCCAACGGCAATTTGGTCAGCAATTTGTCCAACATCTCGGTCGCTATCGATGGTGTCGCCTTTGTCGGCAATGGTAGCTTGCTTGACTTTAGCTGGAACCCCGACAGAACATTGGTGCGAGGCGGCGCGACCGCATCGTTTAACGGGCTCGATAACAATTTCTTTTTCGTCGATACCGACATCATCAATGACCCCTTCTACACCAATTACTTTGGCATTGCGCACCATCGCAATCTGCCGTTTTTCGAAGATAACGCGCAAGACCTCAATGGCAATATTCATATGAGTGCGCAATACCATCCAACAAAATGGACCTTGACCAAGCTGAGCCCGGTTCCTGAGCCTGAAAGCTGGGCTATGTTGCTGGCAGGTATGGGCTTGATCGGTGGCATGGCTCACCGCCGTCGCCAGATCGCTTCTGCCAACACCCGATGAATCAAACCGACGAGGAAAACAATGTTACAAGTGATCTTTGACATCATTCGGATACCGTTTCAACGCGTGTCCACGGCAAAACGCCAGCCCCAATGGGCGCATTACCTTTTTACTGCGCTGTGCATTGCAGCTAGCGCGCCTCTACAAGCGGGTTCGACCAGTGCAGCATCGTTGGGCGCCAACGTCGCGCTCTCCAGCGAAGGCGGCGTCGCCAGCGCATCCAGTACCCTGAGCGGCCACCCGGTTTCCAGTGTGAACAACAACGAACGCACAGGTGGCAGTTTCAGCAGCGGTTTGAATTGGGCCGATGCGACCTTCAATTCACTACCGGACTGGGTGCAAATTAACTTCAGCGGCGTCAAAACCATTGACCTGGTGGTGCTCTACACGATGCAGGACAATTACAATGCGCCGATAGAACCGAGCGATAATTTAACCTTTTCAAAGTTGGGCGTCACCGGTTTTAATGTGCAAACCTGGGACGGTAGCAACTGGGTGACCCAGGCAGTGATCACTGGCAATAATTTGGTAAAACGCAGCGTCCCGTTTACACCCGTTGCAACTGACCGTATCCGCATCAACGTCACTGGCAACCGGACCGCACGTACCTACCTTACCGAAATCGAAGCTTGGAACTCGCTGCCATTGCCGCCCGTCATTGGCACAGCAGCGCCAGGCAACCGCAGCGCAAGTATTGCCTTCACGCCGGGTGGACTCGGTCGCGGCAGCTTGCTTAACTACACGGTGGACTGCGGCAATGGCATCATCGCCACGGGCACCAGTTCGCCCGTCAATGTTCCCGGCTTGATCAACGGTGATAGTTACACCTGCAAGGTCAAAACACTCACCAGCATCGGTGAGAGCGAATGGTCGGCGTTATCCAACCTGGTACGCCCAAGCCCCGGCGAATGTAGTGCAGAAGCACCCGACGCGCCACTTATCAGTCAAGCCAACGCGGGTTATGCCAGTATCAGCGTGCATTTTTCCCCACGTGCGCTCAAGGGTGGTAATGTCGTCAGACACGTGGCAGAGTGTGCCTATCTCAATTCAGGCCACCGGATCGCCGTCAGCGCAACGGGCTTGCGCTCGCCAATTACGGTCACTGGCCTGGCTACCGGGCAAGTTTATACTTGCCGGGCACGCACCATCACCGACACCTGCAACCTGGTGGAAAGTGATTGGTCTGACGAGTCCAACCCGTTGGTACCGGGGCCAACTGGTGGAAACATCGCTGCGGCCTGGAAACGCGGGCTGGCTTATGCCTCCAGCAGCGGACTGGTCTATGACACCATCGCACCGGGAATCAATCCTACGGCAGGCGTGGCAAGCAAGCGCCAACTCACCGAGCAGCTTAAATCAGGGCTAACCGCAACCCCCACATCAACACCCGCAACTCGCCCGGTGCGTGCCAGTGTATTGAACAATGGCGAACTCAATGGGCACTCGTATGGCAGAACTGAATCAACGTGGTTTGATGACAGCCCTAATCTCTATCCGGACAATGTGCAAGTGGAATTTGACCCAATCAGGGGTACACAAATCATCAGCAAAGTCGTACTTTATACGCGGCAGGACGTAGAACCAGACTTCAATGGCAACGATCCGGCGGATGATTTCAGATTTAGCCGTTATGGCGTCAGAAACTTTGATGTGCAAATTTGGGACGGCGCTACCTGGGTAACCCAGGCAACCGTTCTAAGCAATGGTCTGGTCAAACGCACTGTCAGCTTCCCCCCCGTTGCGACTGATCGCATTCGTGTTGTCACCAACGGCGGCACTGATGTTCCCGAGCAGTCATACATCACGGAAGTCCAGGCATGGGCCACCTCAGGCGCTACCCCGCCAATGACACCCGCCATAGGCATCGCCAAAGCAGGCAATGCCAGCGCCAGCGTCGCTTTCACACCCGATATCATCGGCACCGGCACGCTGCTTGCTTATACCGCAGATTGTGGCAGCATCACGGCCAGTGGCACTGCGTCACCCATCAAGGTCAATGGCCTGCGCAACGGTGTGGCTTACACCTGCAAAGTCAAGACCACCAGTCGAATAGACAGTAACACCATAGCAGTCGGCCAGTGGTCGGCACCGTCCAACACCGTGACGCCTGCAGCCCCGATTCAAGGCTACGCACCATGGGCACCAACCATCGGCACCACCACCTTGGGTAACTTTGATGCCGTCATTGTCAGCTTTACGCCCAGTGCCACCACTGGCAGCGGCAACCTGATCAACTACACCGCAAACTGTGGCGGGATTATCGTCAACGGCTCAGGTTCGCCCATCACCGTGCCCGGCATCCCTTCCCACAAATTGACCTCCTGTGCAGTTAAAGCCAATAGCAGCGCTGGCCCCAGCCCGTGGTCAGAAATGTCAAACTATGTGCGCCCAGTCTACGGCGAAAGCGCATTTTTTAACCCTGACATCCCTATCGTCGTCAACGCCTACCCAGGCGACGCTAGCGCCGTCGTTGAATTTACCCCTCAGGCAAGTGGCGATGGTTTCTACAAGTTGCACCACTACACTGCAAACTGTGGTGGTTTTTCGGCTGTCGGTGATAAATCTCCCATCGTGGTTCAGGGTTTGAGCAACAATCATTCCTATACCTGTAAAGTGCAGACCGTCAGGGAAAAATATGATACCTGGTCTGAGGATTCAAACCCGGTCACACCCAAGCCAGAGGCCGCTTTCGCTGGCCCGCCAGTCATCATTGGGGGGTATTATGTAGAAAGCGGTGTTGCCTTGTTTGAATTCATACCTGGACTCAACAACCTGGGCGACTTGATCGACTACGAAGTTGACTGTGGCGGCATCACTAGTACGGGGGCTTTTGCAGATACCGAAACTCAGACCTTGCGTATTAACGCAACCGGGCTGCTATATGGTGCTACCTACTTGTGCAAGGTCAGAGCCATCACAACCATCGGTGCGGGACCCTGGTCGGCGTTGTTTGGTGAGGATGACGGCTTGTACGTTTCTTGGCCTTTCTGACCTTCTTTATAAGCTGTAGCCCACCGTTATTCCTGCATCCATAACATGTTGATGATGCGCACGCGCAAAACGGGTGTTAGAGCCCATTTTCGCATCGTGAACGCCGTTCCGAATCGCAGCTTATGTTTGGATGCGTGTGCTCGTGCGGTACCTGTTGCGGTAAAATAGCGCAGCAGCCAACCACAACGAAACCAACATGAAAACCGCCGACTACTACATCAACAACCTGGAAATGACCCGCCACATCGAAGGCGGCGCATACAAAGAAAACTATCGCGCCCCGCTAATCTTGCCACGCAGTGCCTTAACTAACGCACACCAGGGTGAGCGCAACGCCAGCACCGCGATTTATTTTTTACTCCAATACGGTGAATTCAGCGCCTTCCACTTACTCGCTTCCGATGAAGTGTTGCATTTTTATGATGGCGACCCCTTGCATATTTACGTCATCGACAGCGCAGGCCAAATGACGCAGCAAAAACTGGGGCGTGACCTGGAACATGGCCAATCCTTTCGTTGCGTGGTGCCGGGTGGCAATTGGTTTGCGCTGCGCTGCGAAGTGGAAAATGGCTTCAGCCTGATCGGTTGCACCGTGGCCCCCGGCTTCGATTTTGCCGACTTTCAGCTCGATGACCGCGCCGCCCTGCTGGAAAAATTTCCACAACACATGCAATTAATTACCGAAATGACGTTTGTGCGCGATATACCAACAAATATTGTCGCTAATTCTTGATAAAATTGGTTTCCCGCTGCAAACCTTTTTAATTTGGAATTTATGTCGCAAATCCCCCCCGATTCTGATGCCGATGCCCATTCGAATGTCAGCGCGCCAACGCTTGCATCCAGGACAAGCTTATGGCGCAATCGCCCATTTAATATTTTTTTGATCGGGCAAGGTTTATCCAATATTGGCGATGCCTTTGCACTGATCAGCCTGCCGTGGGTGGTATTTGAAACCACCCATTCAATCCTGAAAATGGGCGTGATCGCAGCGCTGTTTGCCATCGGCCAATTTATTTCCTCCCTGATTTCGGGTGTGCTGGTGGATCGGCTGGATCGGCGCAAATTAATGATCGCCTGCGATATCGGCCACGCTCTTTTGTATGGTTCAGTACCACTGGTGTGGTGGCAATTCGGGCCGCAAATCAACTATCTGTATTTCGTTGCCATTACGGGCGGTGCGCTGACGGCGTGTTTTTTGATCAGCCACACGACGGTGGTGCCAGATCTGGTCGCGCCGAATCACATCACCGAAGCCAATGGCCGCCTGCAAATGACCACTGGTCTGGCTCTCATGATCGGGCCTGGCCTGGCGGGCCTGGTTTCGGCCGGGTTTGGCCCGGTAGCCGCGCTCGGTTTAAATGGCGTCAGCTTTCTCTTTTCAATGCTGAGCCTGATGCTGATCCGCTTGCGCCCGCATGTTCGTGCCGATGCCGATCAGCTCGGCTCCGGCATACATGCCAGGTGGCTGGAATGGAGCGAAGGCATACGCTTTTTGTTTTCTGATGCGCGACTTAAGGCAGTGGTCGTGTTGAGCTTGTTATATCTGACGATTACCTCATCGGCAATCAATCTGTTTTTGTTCTATCTCAAAGACCATTTACATCAAAGCGATGCCAATGCTGGTTTTATTTTCAGTATCGCCAGTATTGGCGCGGTATTGGCAGGCTTGTTTACCAGCAAAATACAAGCCCGGATCGGGTTTGGGGCATGCTTTATTGGTAGTTTGTTGTTTAGCGGGATTTGCTTCACGATCATTGGAAATATGCAAACCGTCCTGCAATTTGCGCCATTTACCGTACTTTATGCGCTGTTCGATACCATGCGAATGATTTGCTCGGTATCGCTGCGCCAACATTTGGTGCCACGAGCCTTGTTGGGTCGCACTGGTGCGGCATTTAATGCCATGCTGATCATTCCGTTTTCAGTTGGTTCACTGCTCAATAGTGCCATTGCCGAACGCTTCGGAATCACCCACACCGTTATCGGCATGGGCGTGCTGCTTATCTGTCTGGCAATCTGCGGCATGTTCAGTGCAGCCAATTTGCGTGGTTCAATCGAGCACACTGCAGCGAGCCGTGGTAAGCGTTAAGCTTTTTTTCACGGGCACAGCCTCAGCCATTATTTTATCTTTATAATCAGCAAGATCAGCTTGATTTTGCTATTGGACAGATATGAATTCTCCTGCGTCGGTTCCGGTTTCCACTTTATTCCAACTGCTGCGGTGGCGCGCCTCGCCTGAATCGGGTACGGCGCACCACACCGCCTTCACGTTTCTGGAAGATGGAGAACAGCTCAGCGGCTCACTCACATTTCTTGAATTAGACAGGCAAGCCCGAAATATTGCCGCCCACCTGCAAACCGTAACCCGTCCGGGAGAGCGGGTTTTGCTGGTTTTTCCGCCCGGCCTGGATTACATCGCCGCCTTTTTCGGCTGCGTCTATGCGGGCGTAATCGCTGTGCCCGCCCTGCCACCCGCCAACGCGCGCACCCTGCCCCGCTTGCAACTGATAGCAAAAGATGCAACGCCCCAGGTGGCACTCACCTTGCATGCGATTCAACACAGAATCGGACAATTTCAGGCTGACCCGTGCCAGGTATTGGGCAAATTAACCTGGTTGGCAACCGACGCCTTGGCCAATCAGTTGGCCAATCAGTTGGCCAATGAGCCGACCAATGAGTTGGCCGATGCAAGCAATGCCTGGCAAGCGCCACTGGTACTGCCTTCAGATGTGGCTTATCTGCAATACACCTCTGGCGCCACCGGCAACCCAAAAGGGGTCATGGTTAGCCACGCCAACGTGTTGGCCAATTTACAACTAAGCCAAAGCACTTACGGCATTCAAGCAGGCGATGTGTTTGTGTCATGGCTGCCACCGCACCATGATTTTGGCTTGATCGGAGCCATACTATTCCCGGTGTATGTGGCTTGCCATTGTGTACAGTTTCCGGCGGCAGCGTTTGTGATGCGCCCCTGGCGCTGGCTCAAACTGATCTCCGATTACCGCGCCAAAATGACTGGCGCGCCCAATTTTGCCTGGGAATTATGCGTGCAAAAGGTCAGCGAGCAACAAAAAGCGTTGTTGGATTTGAGTTCGCTGCGAGTCGCCGTGAGTGGAGCCGAGCGCGTGCGCTACGACACCGTGCGCGGCTTTGCCCAGGCCTTTGCCGCTTGTGGGCTGGCCCCGCAAGCGCTCACGCCCGCCTACGGTTTGGCCGAAGCCACGTTGTTGGTATCGGCCAATATGCAAAAAACGGCTGGCGTGTTGCCGCATCGGCTGCTACTGGACAATGCCGCGCTGGCCCGCCATGACGTGCGCTTGACGCAGCAGGCAAGCGACGCCATTGAACTGGTTTCTTGCGGCCTGGCTGAGTTGCCGCTGCACCAGGTCATCATTGTTGACCCGCTCACACTTAAAAAACTGGACGAAAACAGCGTGGGTGAAGTGTGGGTGCGCGGCCCTTCGGTGGCGAGCGGCTATTGGAACCAGCCTGAGGCGAGCCATGCCACCTTCGGCGCGAGAATGGAGGATGAGCCCAACGCGCAGCACAACACCCAGCCAGAAACGTATTTACGCAGCGGCGATCTGGGCTTCATTCACCAGAAGGAATTGTATATTACAGGCCGCATCAAAGAAATGATGATTTTCAATGGTCGCAATATTTATCCGCAAGATGTCGAAGCCACGATTGAACAACTGGACCCGGCCTTTCGCCCCAATGGTTGCGCGGTGTTTTCATTGGAACAAGATAGTGTCGCGCAATTGGTGGTGATTCAGGAAGTTGAATCCAGAAAAACCGCACAGCTTGAAGCGCTGGTCAATACACTGCGCGCGGAACTGGCCGAGCAACATGAAATTTTCAGCATCAACGCTGTTTGCTTGGTCAAAGCGGGCCATATTCCTCGCACATCGAGCGGCAAGATTCAGCGTTTGCGTTGTCAAGCCTTATTTTTGGCCAATGAATTTGTCCCGGTTTGGGCCTGGCAGGCGGCGCAAGATGGCCGGGATGGTCAAGATGCGCCTGCCAACGCAAACGATGATTCCCTGCCCTTTCTTGCCCCCCACACTGAAACCCAACAGCAGTTGGCGAATATATGGGCGCAACTGCTGGATATGGAACGAATTTCGATTCAGGCCAATTTCTTTGCCCTGGGCGGACATTCATTGCTGGCGACCCAGGTTATTTCCAGAATCCGCAGTGAACTACAAACCGACCTGCCCTTGCGCACCTTGTTTGAGGCACCCACCATCGAACAACTGGCGCGGCAAGTGGAACTGGCCCGCCACACCCGGCCCAGCATGACGGTGCCAACCATCATCAAGGTAGAACGCAATCAGCCGCTAGCGCTCTCATTTGCCCAGCAGCGGCTGTGGTTTCTTGATCAGCTTGAACCCAATAGCGCGTTGTATAACATCCCGGTTGCATTGCGCTTACACGGGCAGCTTGATGTGCGTGCCTTGGACCTTGCGATTAACGAAATTGTGCGGCGTCACGAATCCTTGCGCACTTGCTTTGCACTGATCGATGGTACGCCGCTGCAAAGTATTACTCCGCAACTGAACATCGGCTTGAGCGTGACCGACCTTGGCCACTTGCCAGCGCATGAACGCGAGGCGCACGCGCTGGCGCTGGCGGGCGAAGAAGCCTTGGCACCGTTTGACCTGGCCAGTGGCCCCTTGCTGCGCGCCAGCCTGATACGCATGCAAGCGCACGAAACCATTCTTTTGTTCACCATGCACCATATCGTATCCGACGCCTGGTCGATGGGCGTGCTGGTGCGGGAACTGGCTACCTTGTATGGTGCGTACCGGCTAAATCTTGCCTCGCCTTTGCGTGAACTGGCTATCCAGTATGCCGATTTTGCCCATTGGCAGCGCCAGTGGCTCTCGGGCGCGGTACTGGAAGCCCAATGCGCTTACTGGAAAGAGCAATTGGCACACAGCCCGAGTTTATTGGCCCTGCCCACTGACCGCCCACGCCCGGCGCTGCAAACGCATCATGGTGCGGTTTTTGAATGGGTAATTCCGGCTCCCACCACGGCCAAGCTTCATGCGCTTGGCAGGCAGGCCCAGGCGACCTTCTTCATGACCTTGACGGCAGCCTTCAAGGTACTGCTGGCGCGCTATAGCGGCCAGAGCGATATTTGCATCGGCACACCGATTGCCAACCGCAACCGGGCCGAGATTGAAACGCTGATCGGCTTTTTCGTCAATACCCTGGTGCTGCGCACGCAGGTGGATAGCCACGCCAGCTTTGCCCAATTGCTGCAACAAGTGCGCAGCACCACGCTGGATGCTTACACCCATCAGGATGTGCCGTTCGAGCAACTGGTAGAGGTGCTCAAACCAGAACGCCACCCCAGCCATTCACCCCTGTTTCAAGTGATGCTAATACTCCAAAACGCAGCGCTGGAAAAGCTGGATTTGGCCGGTTTGACGCTGGAGCCCGTGACCGAACACAGCGTGAGCGCCAAGTTCGATTTAACCCTGACGATAACCGAAAACGCCAACGCCAACGCCAACACCGACACCGACGGCGACTCTGGTAGCGACTTATTGGCCAGCTTTGAGTACAACACCGATTTATTCGATGCCAGCACCATCGCGCGCATGGCAAAGCATTTTAGCCACTTGCTGGATGCGATAGCGGCGGGTCCTGGGCAAGCGATTGGCGCGCTGAACATGCTTGACGAGGCCGAACGGCATCAATTGTTAGTGCAATGGAATGATAATGCCACCGATTATCCGGCGTCAGCAAGCCTGCACCAACTGTTCGAAGCACAAGCGGCCAGCACGCCGGAAAAGGTGGCGCTGGTGTTTGAGGATCAGCAAGTCAGTTATGGCGAACTCAATGCAAAGGCCAACCGGGTGGCGCATTACCTGCGCAGCCTTGGCGTGGGGCCGGATGTGTTGGTAGGCCTTTGCGTTGAACGCAGCCCGGAAATGCTCATCGGCTTACTGAGCATTTTAAAGGCTGGCGGGGCCTATGTACCGCTCGACCCGGCTTATCCACCAGAACGGCTGGCCTTTATGCTGAACGACGCCCGACCGCTGGCCTTGCTGACGCAACCGCACTTGCTTACCATGCTGCCAAACAACGGCATCCAGACGCTTTGCCTGGAGCATGCACAGCGTGATTCGGAATTTGATGCGCAGTTTGCTCAGTACAGCGCGGACAATCCGCTTGCCGTCGGCTTGCCCGGCAATCTGGCCTACGTGATCTATACCTCCGGCTCCACCGGAAAACCCAAAGGTGTCGCTGTACAGCAGCGCAACTTGAGCAATTTCCTTTACGCGATGCAGCAAGCGCCCGGCATTGCCCCCAACGCGACGCTATTGAGCGTCACCTCGCTCTCGTTTGATATTGCTGCCCTTGAGCTGTTCCTGCCGTTGGTAGTGGGTGCGCGCTGCGTGCTGGCCAGTCGCGCAGCGGCGACGGACCCGGCCCAATTGTTTGCGCTGATGGCGCGCTGGCAAGTTTCCATCATGCAAGCCACACCCGCTACCTGGGCGCTATTGGCCTGGCATGGCTGGCCCAGGCTGGATCATCCCTTGCAAATTTTATCAGGTGGTGAAGCATTGAACGCCAGTCTGGCCGCTGAATTACTCAAACACACAGCATGCCTGTGGAATTTATATGGCCCGACCGAAACCACCATTTGGTCAGCCGCCTGTTGCATTGAATCAGACCAGCCCATCCTGGTCGGCAAACCCATCGCCAACACGCAGTTTTATATTCTTGATGCCAGCTTGAATCCCTTGCCTATCGGGGTGGCGGGTGAATTGTACATCGGTGGCGATGGTCTGGCGCGCGGTTACCTGAATCGCCCCGATTTGAGCGCGGACAAATTCATCCCCAATCCGTTCAGCCCGGTTCCGGGCGCGCGCATGTACCAGTCGGGTGATTTGGCGCGTTACCTGCCCAACGGGAAGGTCGAGTACCTTGGGCGGATCGATGATCAGCTCAAAATTCGCGGATTCCGGATAGAACCGGGCGAGATTGAAGCCGCGCTACGTGCGCTGCCGCAAGTACGCCAAGCCATCGTCATGGCGCGCGCTGACGCTGCCGCATCGGCCGAGGCAATGCCCGAGGTGGGCGAAAAATGTCTGGTAGCCTATATCATCCCACACCAAAGCGCCGACCACGGTGCCGATCATGCAGCCGATCATGCAGCCGACCATGCCACCAATTCTGCATCTGATCAGGCACTGAACCCAGCGCAATTGCGCATGGCGCTGGCACATTCGCTGCCGGACTACATGATTCCGGCCTACTTCGTCGTGCTGGATCAATTCCCACTGACGCCGAACGGCAAAATCAATCGCAAAGCCTTGCCCAAACCGGCGATGCTGCGCGCTGACGACAACTATCTTGCGCCGCGCACTGCCACCGAGGCCGCGCTGGCACAAATCTGGGCCAATGTATTGGGGCTGGATCGGGTCGGTGTCCACGATAACTTTTTTGCCCTGGGTGGCCATTCGCTGCTGGCCACGCGGGTGATGTCCCAAATTCGCACCGTCTGCCAGATCGAGCTGGCGCTACGCAGCCTGTTTGACGCCACCACTGTAGAAGCGCTGGCATGCCAAATTGAGACTGCGCGGCAAACGCTGGACGAATCCAATCAAGCCGATGGCGGATACAATGAATTTGGCCTGCCACCTATCCTGCCAATTGAGCGCGATGGGCCAATCGCCCTCTCATTCGCTCAGCAGCGACTGTGGTTTCTGGATCAACTTGAACCGGGCAGCGGGTTTTATAACATGCCCGCCGCGTTGCGCCTGGTTGGCCCCCTGGATGTCGTCGCGCTACGCAACACCGTGGATGAAATCGTGCGCCGCCACGAAGCGTTACGCACCTGCTTTGCCATGTTGGACGGCATCCCGATGCAAGTGATTCACCCGACGCTTGAGATACCCATAACGCTGACCGACCTTGGCCAACTGCCCAAGGCTGAGCACGAGGCGCGCGCACAGATGCTGGTGCAAGATGAAGCACGTACCCCGTTTAACCTGGCCACCGGCCCACTGCTGCGTGCCAGCCTGATCCGCTTGCAAGCGGAAGAACACATTTTCCTGTTCACCCTGCACCATATCGTTGCCGACGGTTGGTCATTGGGGGTACTGGTGCAAGAGGTGGCCGCCCTGTATGGCGCGCATCTGCAAAACCGCCCTTCCCCCTTGCCGGAACTGACTATTCAGTACGCTGATTTTGCTCACTGGCAACGGCAATGGCTTAGCGGCGCAGTGCTGGAGGCCCAAAGCGCTTATTGGAAAACGCAGTTGATGGGCAGCCCTGGCCTGCTGGCCTTGCCTACCGACCACCCTCGCCCGGCATTGCAAACACATCGTGGTGCGGTGTTTGAATTTATCATTCCCGAACAAACCACAACCCGGCTGTATGCGCTGGGCAGGCAGGCCCAAGCCACCTTGTTCATGACGCTGGCCGCGGCATTGAATGTGCTGCTGGCGCGCTATAGCGGCCAGAATGATATTTGCATCGGCACACCGATTGCCAACCGCACCTCCCCCGAAATCGAAACCCTGATCGGCTGCTTCGTCAATACGCTGGTGCTGCGCACCCGGATAGATAGCCAAGCCAGCTTTGAGCAGTTGCTGCAACAGGTGCGCCACACCGCGCTGGATGCTTTCACCCATCAGGACGTGCCCTTCGAGCAATTGGTTGAAGTATTACAGCCAGAACGTCACCCCAGCCATTCACCGCTGTTTCAAGTCATGCTGGCGCTACAAAACGCGCCAATGAAAGCCGCCAATTTGGCCGGATTGGCGCTGACGCTGCTGCCAGAAAACAGTGTGACGGCCAAGTTTGATTTGACGCTGAATATTACCGAACAGGCTGGCAAGCATTTATTGGCCAACTTTGAGTACAACACCGATTTATTCGATGCCAGCACCATCGAGCGTATGGCAAGGCATTTTACGCGCCTGCTGGATGCGATCACAACTGACCCCGAGCAGCCCGTTGGCACCTTGACCATGTTGGATAGCGTGGAACAACATCAATTGCTGGTGCAGTGGAATGACAGCGCCAGCGCTTATCCCAAGCACTTAAGCATCGCCCAACTGTTTGAAGCGCAAGCAGAAAAATACCCGAATCAGGTGGCCGTGGTATTTGATGGTGCTGACACCAGCTATGCCGAACTCAACGCCCGGGCTAACCAATTGGCGCAGCACTTGCGCACCATGGGCGTTATGCCCGAGAGTCTGGTTGGCTTATGCCTGCATCGCTCATTGGCAATGATTGTGGGCATAGTCGGCATTTTGAAGGCGGGCGCTGCCTATGTGCCGCTTGATCCGGGCTATCCGCCCGAGCGGCTGGCGTCTATGCTGAACAGCGCCCGGCCCACGCTGGTATTGACGCAGCAAGCCATATTGGACACCGTATTGGGCACGGTATTACCCACCAACCTGCCAACCCTGTGCCTGGACAGCCAAGCCACGCTGCTGGCCGGATACAGCAGCGCCAACTCACACAACACTGGCAAAAATGGTAACCTCTTGCAGCCGACGAATCTGGCCTATGTCATCTTCACCTCCGGTTCCACCGGCCAACCCAAGGGCGTGATGGTGCAGCAGAACAATCTACACAGCCAAATCAGCGCCCTGCAACAGCGCTACCAATTAACCGCCAGCGACCGCGTACTTCAGTTTGCCTCCGTCACCTTTGATATGTCGGTGGAAGAGATTTTTGGCGCGCTGCTAACTGGTGCGGCGCTGGTGTTGCGCACCGATGAATGGTTAAGTTCTGGCGCGGCTTTTGCGCGCCTGTGCGAGCGCCATCGCATCACGGTGGCGAATTTGCCCAGCGTTTTTTGGAGCCAGTTGGCGACCGATTTGGCAAACGAGGCACAACCATTGCCATTGCCCACCTGCTTGCGTCAGATCATGATAGGCGGCGAAGCCGTCAACGTGGCGGCAATTGATGCCTGGTTCCGTCGCACAGGCCATACTCCGGCTTTATTTAATGCCTATGGCCCATCCGAGGCAACCGTGAATGCGACCATCCGGGAAATTGTCCCGCACGGGCCGCGCGCGGCCATCGGCCACCCCATCGCCAACGCCCGCATCTATATTCTGGACGCACAATGCCAACCGGTTCCGGTGGGGGTGGCCGGGCATTTACACATCGCCGGCGATGGCTTGACACGCGGCTATCTGGCGCGCCCCGATTTAAGCGCCGACAAATTTATCCCCGATCCATTTAGCCCGATTCCAGGATCACGCATGTACCAATCCGGTGATTTGGCGCGTTATCTGGCGGATGGCAATATCGAATATCTGGGACGGATTGATAATCAAGTCAAAATTCGTGGTTTTCGGATTGAATTGGGTGAAATTGAAGCCGCGCTGGCCGCCTTGCCGCAGGTACGCGAAGCGCTGGTGCTGGTGCGCGATGATATTGCTGGGGATGCCGGATCTGGCGAAAAGCGGCTGGTGGCGTATATCATCGTCCAAGCAACCCCGGATCAGGCAGCGGGCCAGGCAAACCAGCCGATCAGCGACACCATGCCATTGCGCCTGGCGCAGTCGCTACCGGACTATATGATTCCGGCCTATTTCATCGTACTCGATCAATTCCCGCTGACACCGAACGGCAAAATCAATCGCAAAGCCTTGCCCAAGCCGGACATGATGCGCGGGGTAGGCACCTATTTGGCAGCGCGCACGCCAATTGAAGCTGAACTGGCGCAAATCTGGGCCAAGCTGCTGGGGTTGGACCGGGTTGGCGTGCAAGATAATTTCTTTGCCCTTGGTGGCCATTCGCTGCTGGCCACCCGGATAATTTCCCGCATCCGTAGCGTTTGCCAGATCGAACTACCGCTGCGCGCCATGTTTGAAGCGCCCACCGTTCAAGCGCTGGCGCGTCGGGTTGAAATGGCGCGCCGGGCGTTGGCCGAACCGATGCAATTGAATCGATCAAATGAATCGGAGGTGGCTCCCTGCGTAGCAATTGGACGCATTGCACGCGACCAGCCGCTGCCGCTGTCTTTCGCCCAGCAGCGGCTGTGGTTTCTGGATCAGTTTGAACCCGGCAGCGCGTTCTATAACATCCCTACCGCGTTGCACCTGCGCGGGCCGCTGGATGTTGCCGCGCTATCCAAAACCGTGGCCGAAATCGTGCGCCGCCATGAGGCGCTACGCACTTGCTTTGGCATGATCGACGGCATCCCGATGCAAGTGATTCATCCTACGCTTGAGATACCTGTGACCTTCACCGATCTGAGCGACCTGCCTGACCACGCACCAGCGCACGCACTGGTACATCCTCGCACCGCACGCGCTCAGGCGCTGGCGCAGATCGAAGCTTGCACCCCGTTTAATCTCAGCACTGGCCCCCTGCTGCGCGCCAGCCTGCTACGCCTGCAAGCCGAAGAACACATTTTCCTGTTCACCCTGCACCATATCGTTTCCGATGGCTGGTCCATGGGTGTACTGGTGCAGGAAGTGGCCGCCTTGTATGCTGCGCATACACAAAATCCACAAAATCCACAAAATCCGCAAAATCTGGCCTCCCCGTTGCCGGAACTGCCGATTCAGTACGCTGACTATGCCCACTGGCAGCGCCAGTGGTTCAGCGGAGAACGGCTGGAAACCCAATGCGCCTGGTGGAAGACCCAGTTGGCCGACAGCCCAGGCTTGCTGGCCTTACCCACCGACCGCCCGCGCCCGGCGCTGCAAACCCATCATGGTGCGGTTTTTGAGTGGGTGATTTCAGAGCACACCAGCGCCAAACTGCACGCGCTTGGCCGAGCAGCGCAAGCAACGCTATTCATGACGCTAACGGCAGCATTCAAGGTCCTGCTGGCGCGCTATAGCGGCCAAAGCGATATCTGTATCGGCACCCCGATTGCCAACCGCAACCACGCCGAATTTGAACCTCTGATCGGCTTTTTCGTCAACACCCTGGTGTTGCGCACACAGGTGAATAGCCGCGCCAGCTTCAAGCAGTTGCTGCAACAGGTGCGGGACACCACGCTCAACGCGTACACGCATCAGGACCTACCTTTCGAAAAATTGGTCGAGGTATTACAACCGGAGCGCCACCCCAGCCATTCACCGCTGTTTCAGGTAATGCTGGTGCTGGAGAACGTGCCCATGGGCCAGTTAAATTTGCCGGATTTGACACTGGAGCCGCTGCCAGAACAGCGCGTGACGGCCAAGTTTGATTTGACGCTGAACATTGCGCAAGGCTTGGCTGGCGTCGGTAGCATGGCTAGCGCCGATGCCAGCATCAGCGTCAACGTCAACAGCCCTTTATTGGCCAGTTTTGAGTACAACACCGATTTATTCGATGCCGATACCATCGAACGTATGGCGGGGCATTTTATGCATTTGCTGGAGGCGATCACGCATGACCCGGAACAGCCCGTTGGCACGCTGGCCATGCTGGCCAAACAAGAGACGCAGCAATTGCTGGTGCAATGGAATGACAGCGCCGTCGCCTATCCGAAAATAGCCACCCTCCAGCAATTGTTTGAAGCCCAAGTGGCACGCACGCCGGATCAGGTGGCGCTGGTGTTTGAGGGTCGGCAACTCACCTTTGCCGAACTCAACGCCAAGGCCAATCAGGTGGCGCACTATTTGCGCGCTCTGGGCGTCGGGCCGGATGTGCTGGTGGGCATTTGCCTGGAACGTAGCCTGGAAATGGTGATTGGCTTGCTGGGCATTGTCAAGGCAGGCGGTGCCTGGGTGCCGCTGGACCCAGCTTTGCCGTCAGAACGGCTGACCCATATGCTCGATGACGCACGACCTTTGGTGCTACTGACGCAGCAGCACTTATTTGACACCTTATTTGACACCCTATCGGCCAAACCCATCCCAACGCTTTGTTTGGATAGCCAATGGGCGCAATTGAGCAGCAATAACAACAACTTGATCCACACCACACACGCAACCAATTTGGCCTACGTCATCTACACCTCCGGTTCCACTGGCAAACCCAAGGGCGTAGGGATTGACCATGCCGGCATCGTCAATCGTTTGCAATGGATGCAAGACGCGTATGGCTTGACCTCGACCGACCGGGTATTGCAAAAAACCACCTACAGTTTTGATGTCTCGGTGTGGGAATTTTTCTGGCCGCTTAGTTTTGGCGCAACACTGGTACTAGCCAAACCGGGCGGACATCAGGATGCGAACTACCTCGCTGAGCTAATCGACAAGCAAGCCATCACCACACTGCATTTCGTACCGCCGATGCTGGACCTATTCCTGACCACGCTGGAAGCACGCCACTGCCCCACCCCCACCCCCGCCTCCGCTCTCACGCTCAGGCAGGTCATTTGTAGTGGACAAGCCTTGCCGCCGGCACTGCAACAGCGCTTTTTTGCTCAATTTGGCCATAGCACCTTGCACAATCTGTACGGCCCAACCGAGGCATCGGTCGATGTCACCTTCTGGCAATGTCAGGCCGATACGCAACGACACTGCGTCCCCATCGGCCAGCCGATTGCCAACATCCAAATCTACCTGCTGGACGAGCACCTCAACCCGGTGCCACCCGGTGTGGCTGGCCAATTGTACATCGCTGGCGTGGGGCTGGCGCGTGGCTACCTGAACCGCCCTGATTTGAGTGCCGATAAATTCATCCCCAACCCGTTTAGCCGGGTTGCGGGTGCGCGCATGTACCAGTCTGGCGACTTGGCGCGTTACCTGCCCGATGGCAGTATTGACTATCTGGGGCGGATCGACGATCAGGTCAAGATACGCGGTTTTCGGATTGAATTGGGCGAGATTGAAGCCGCGCTGGCCGCGCTGCCGCAGGTACGCGAAGCGATTGTGCTGGCGCGCGATGATATCGCGGGCGACGCGGCTTCATCCAATGAAAGACGGTTAGTGGCGTATATCATTGCGAACCAGGAATCGTCTGAACAAGCCGCCAACCAAACAAGCTACCAAACAAGCAAGCAGAGATTGGACACCGCACTATTGCGCGCAGCATTGGCGCGCTCGCTACCGGACTATATGGTGCCAGCCTATTTCATCACGCTGGATCAATTCCCGCTCACAGCCAACGGCAAAATCAATCGCAAAGCCTTGCCCAAACCCGAGCTGGCACGCGGCGACAGACGCTTTATTCCCTTACAAAGCGCGACCGAATTTGCGATTGCTGAAATTTGGCAAACCCTGTTAGGCTATGACAAAATCGGACGGTACGACCATTTTTTTGAACTGGGCGGCCATTCCATTCTGGCGCTGCAAATGACGGCCCGTTTGAGTCAGCGCCTCAAGCAACAGGTGGCGGTACGCGAGCTATTCATGCATCCAACCGTGTATCGCTTTGCGGCCGCCGTGGATGCACTGAGCGCACATGGCGGCCCGGCCAATTTGGTGCCGATCCGCACTGAAGGCAGTTTGCCACCGCTATTTTTGATTCACCCGGGGGGCGGCGATGTCGGTTACGCAAAGGTACTGGCGTCCTGCTTTACGCCGGATTGTCCCATTTACGGTTTGGCTGCGCAAGGTTTGGCAGAGAACACATTACCCTTGCACAGCGTGCCGGAAATGGCCGCGTTATACATTCAAGCCATGCGCCAGGTTCAAAAAACCGGCCCCTGGCATGTAGCCGGGTGGTCTGCTGGCGGTGCCATCGCGTGGGAAATTGCGCATCAATTGATCGATGAAGGGGAGCACGTGGCCTTGGTCGGACTCATCGACGCCTACAACCACAACAGTTTGATGCGTAACCCCGATGATGCTGCCTATCATGCCTTTGAGCAAGCGTTTGGCCTTGATGAAGCTGGCAGTCTGTTGGCCATGCTGGCCGCACTGCCGGATATGCAAGCCAAGGAAATCGAGGCTTTGGCGGCGCTGGCGAATGGTGGGGCAGCGAATGGTAAGCCGGCCAATGGCACGCATGGGCATGTTACACAAGCGAAGGTCGAAGCCATGCGGGATTATTTTCTACAACTCAATACCACGCCACCAGAAATCAGCCGCACGATTTTGCAACGGCATCTGGCCGTGTATCACAGCATACGGCTTGCCGCCACCTATTATTCGCCACCGCCTGCGCGCGCCCCGGTCTGCTTATTTACCGCCGCCGATATCACAAGCAGCGACCATACGCTTGGGTGGGGTGCAGTCAGCGGTGATCAACTGAAAATTATCGAAATTGGCGGCACCCATCAAACCATTGTCGAATTACCGCACGCGGCCAAGCTGGCTGGTGCAATGGCTGAGGCGCTGGGGCTTTAATTTGCTACAAGTTAGCAGGTAGCTGCATGAAGCCGCTACCTGCATCAACAAAAGCGGGAGATGCAAAGGAAAGTTTGCATTTCATGCCGGGTTTTCTACCCGAAATAGTCACGGAATGCCGCAAATGCTGGCTCACAGCGGAAGGCGTCATCCCCAATTGGCGCGCCGCGCCGCTGAGCGAACCGCAGGCCACCACCTCGGCAAAAATCGCCATCCGTTTGTAGTGTTCCATTCCTTTGCTCCTTGTCTGACATTGTGGCCAAGTCAAATCGATTATGAAGTTTTACTTCAAAGTCATTGCGATTTTACCCCACTAAAGGGCGTATCACTCAAATGCGGCAAACAGACCTGGCTGATGGCGGGCACCCCCGTGCGTGCATTAAAACGACTGGCCGGGGCACGCCATGGGTAAAGCACTTCGGGCATGGCCACATCATGGCGCAACATCAGATTTTGCCTTGGCAATTGCGCCGCCAGCAAAGCCCACATTGGCTCACCTTCAATCATGCCCTGCGGGAAAGCCACGGCCACCTGGCAACCGAGATCGCTGATAAACGAAAACAGTTCAGACAAACTGAGAATATGCGGGTGCAGCCGCAGCATATTCAACAACAGGGTCGAACCACAACGCCCGGTGCCCACCACAAACACTTGTTCGGTGTGCTGGAGCGAAAGATTTGTTCGGCATGGCGGTCTTCAAAACGCAGCGAGGCGGCACTGTGCCAGAAGGTGCGATAGTTCAACGCTGGCAATTGTGCCAGATCAACACCGCACAGCGCTTGCTCGACATCCCCCGCAATGGCGATCACACGTGGGCGAATGCACGCACGTCAGCAGGTGCGTCATACGCGGCAGCGGCGGTATCCAGCGCTTGCCACAGGCGCTGCTGCGGATCTTGCTCGCCGGGGCGCACCAGACTGAGCACCAACAAGCCAATCAGTAAGGACAAAGTCAGGATGATCAGTGATTTCACCGTTACATTATTCAACATAACATTGCGCCTCAGTGTGGTTTGATTTGAAAATGGGAAAATGGCGTCAGGAGCCGGGACGCGATCACATATGATTCTGGAAGGAAAAACAGCCGAAATTGACTATACGTGGCATGGAAATCAAAGTCAAGCCAGTTTGTCAGCAAAAACAGACACAAATTTCAAATCAGCTATCTTTTTTATTTTGGAATGACGACACAAGAGTGTATTCAGGACGGCTTGGCCACCGCATCCAGCTTGTCCTGGGTTTTGGTGTCGAAGTCACTGGCCTCATGTCGTTCGCGCAGTTGACTCTCAGGTGGCCCCCAGGCGCGGTTGACCATGCGACCGCGTTTTACCGCCGCCCGTTGGGCAATCTCTTTGGCCCAGCGATTGACGTGGGTATAAGACGCCGCATCCAGAAATTCTGCCGCTTCGTACACGGTGTTGGCCACCACCGCACCATACCATGGCCAAATCGCAATATCGGCGATGGTGTAGTCATCACCGCACATATAGGTATGATTGGCCAGATGACGGTCGAGCACGTCCAGTTGGCGTTTGACTTCCATGGCAAAGCGGTCGATGCAATATTTGATTTTGACCGGGGCATAAGCATAGAAATGACCAAACCCACCGCCCAAATAAGGCGCGCTACCCATTTGCCAGAATAGCCAGTTCAGGCATTGCGCGCGCTCGGCCGGGTCATGCGGGATCAGTGCGTCGAACTTTTCAGCCAGGTATAACAACATCGAGCCGGATTCAAACAGCCGGATCGGGCTGGCACCGCTGTAATCGACCAGTGCCGGGATTTTGGAATTGGGGTTGACTTCGACAAAACCGCTGCCAAATTGGTCGCCATCGTTAATTTTGATCAAATACGCGTCATATTCCGCGCCGCTGTGCCCCAGTGCCAGCAATTCTTCCAGCATGACGGTGATTTTTACGCCGTTGGGCGTAGCCATCGAGTACAGTTGCAGCGGGTGCTTACCACGTGGCAAAACTTTCTCATGCGTGGGGCCGGCAATCGGGCGATTGATTTTGGCAAATGCGCCGCCGTTTTCTGCATCCCATTGCCAGACTTTGGGTGGTAGGTAAGCGAGTTCATCCGTCATTTTGGCATTCCTTTTATAAATACTTTAATCAATAGGCGAGGTAATTGAAAGCGATCCTGACGATAACATAAAACCCAGCTACCTGCACATACCGCCAAACGCGTCGCTGGTTCCCATGTATTTTATGCAATCCACAAAACGAACTGCCTGTGGCCGCCTGAACCAGTGCCAAACCGCTGACCATGCCCAGATAGCGCTGATCGTGCGAAACCGCAAAACCTCGGTGGAACAGTTCGGGCCGATTCTTTGAAATCCACAGGCTAATATCGTTGATCAATGCCTGATGATCAACCACCAGCGGCTTTTCATCCATCATGGCGCTCACTGGCAAACTACCAAAAAGTTCCGGCCCATATTTTTTAAAATAGGTATTAAAAAACTCCGATCTTTTTGATTGCTGGCCGACGGGTGTCGCCACGGGGTGTAGCATCACATTACAAAATAATTCCCTTGGGGAACATTTTTAATATCCATAGGGTAACATGCCGATATGACGATTGCGTGACAAGACCCGTGGTCCCATGCAGGTAACAAGCTCTACCAATGCCAACAACGGCTTATGGTCGCCGCTTGTTATGGCAGGATCAAGTTTTGTGATTGGGATGCTGCCTAGCAAGAAAACCAGGATCGTGACAGCTTGGTGGGCACGCCGCTGGTGCCCACACTGATACGCTGCGACATTGGTGCTGCATTGCTGCCGGGTCTGCGCCCGGGCGATTATTCGGCAGCCTTACGCACCGTCAAAAACAACATCAAGCCGATTTCTTCGGTCACGATTTGTGCCTCATAGTGTTTGGGATCGTGGCGCAATGCCGGGCCAGCCAGTGCCAATAACTCTTCCCCGGTTCGATAGCGCAGGGGCCAATCGGCCAGGTGATCCATCATCGTCATGGCGTCATGGTGGGTAAAATTGCCCACTACCAATAAACCGCCTGGGTTCAACAGTAACAGTAAAGCTGTTACCAGTTTGCTGCCAACATCATGCGGCAAGTAGTCAAACAGGCCGACGGCATAAAAAATATCGTAACTACCGATCTGCTGCTGCAAATTGGCGGTTTCTTTCAAAATCAATTTCACCGCCACATTGAAATAATCCAGCGTGACCGCATCCGGCAAGCGCCCTTCTGCGCGCAATTGCTGATGGCGACGAGTACAAAAATCGAGCGCAGCCACATCCTGATCAAGCAAACTGACCGATAGCGTTTGGCCCGGCTTCAAAGGTTTTTCGAACAGGTCCACCAGTTCCTGCCCAGGGCCACAGGCCAGTGAAGCCATGCGCACGGCGCTCTTTTTTTGCGCCAAAATTTCGGCATGCAGTAAGCGCACCAAAAACGGGATGCGGTTATACCCGGCCAGCTTATCCCAATGTTCAACAAAACCCGCTGTAGTAATGCCACATACGGTAAAACTGTTCCTCAAGCTTGCGGTCGAGCTGGCCGATTTCGGGTCAATGCCGGGTAAACTGTTCAGCCCAGGCCATCAGGGTTTTGTGGTAATCGGGGCCGATATTATGCCAGTCTTCCAGCACAAAGCGCCCTTCCATCGCTTGGTTGATTTGGGCAGCCGTGGGTATATAGCCATTAGGAAAGATATATTTAAGTATCCAACGATTGGCATGGGGCCGAAAAAAATTGGCCCCGATGGTATGCAACAGGAACAAACCGTCGTCTTTCATGACGCGTGCCACGGTGTGCATGAAAACATCATAATTTTTTGGCCCCACCGCTTCAAACATGCCGATTGACACGACTTTATCAAAGTTGCCAGTGATGTCACGGTAATCTTTTTCAATGATGCTGACTGGCAGGCCCTTGCAAAATTCGCGTGAAAATTCGACCTGGGCGCTGGAGATATTGTAGCCCGTCACCTGACAACCATAATGGTTGGTGGCGTATTTGGCAAAGCCGCCCCAGCCGAAGCCGATTTCAAGCACACTGTCGCCGGGGCCAATTTGCAGCTTGCGGCAAATCATATCCATTTTTGCAATCTGTGCCTGCGCCAGCGATTGGGCATTGGCCCAGTAGGCGCAGCAATACTGCCTATACGGGTCCAGCATCAACTGGAACATTTAATTATTCAAATTGCAATGCGCGTGAGCCACGGCAGGCGCGCGCCGCACGGTTTGCATGGTGCTTTACCTCCCCGGCTGCAAAGATGTCTTCGGCAATCTTTAAGCCGAGCGGTACCCCGCCGATGTTGCGTTTAAAGTTGCCATTGCCCTTGCGTGAGGGATCGGGCTTGTCGTTCTTCAACGAAAACGCATCGAACGTGGTGTGGATTGGTTTGAGTTGCGTGGCTGCGTTTTGGCACAATCGCTGCCGTGACATGGAAATGCCCCGTCTTACACTGGGGGCCTTCACGCCTGATGACCAAGCGCATTCAGGCCAGTTAGTGCTGGTTCCGTTCCAGCATGTTTATTATGGCATCAATATATGTCTTTACCCGCCTCGCTACAGTAGGGCCGCATTTCAATGCAACCTCGACAATCTGCTTTCGTCTCTTTTGATCTACCAGGCAGCATTTCTTCTTGAAGACACTTCAGGGTACTATTTCTCCATTGAACACCTTGGGGCGATAAGCCAGGCAAATCGAGAAACACTTCACAGTACTTCTTTCCATAGCTAATGAAATACTCATATTCAGAGTCCTGACACGGACAAAGCCTGGCAAAACAAGATTGATATACATTGCAACTGGCGCTACTGGCGCAACTGGCGCTACTGGCATTTATGCACTGAGCATAGCCTCTGGTTGTGAGCGCCGAAATAAACACCAGGAGTACGAGGCCGATGAACCTTATTTTCATAACGAGACTTTCCTGACGAAACCGGGTGGACGCTTAACTCGTGCCGATTACCTTATCCCATGAACCATATCGCTCACGGACCGCCCCTCGGCGGATCGACAATGCAATCAGCGCCGCACCAGCGGCCATGCTTACCAGCACAGCTACGGTGTCGCCTGCGAACACGAACGGAGAAGCCATCAAGCCTACGCCCAGCGGCAAGTTCAACCAGCGTGCAGGGCGCGCGACTTCGGCTGCAGCAATCGACACCACCGTGAGTACCAGCGCCCCGATAACATGGTGGGCATGGGCCAAATTGCCCTCGACGCCAAGCCACAGGCGCGTGAATAACAGCGCAAGTCCAATCAACGCGGCCAACCCCAGGTTCCATGGAAGGTTCACGCCACCGGCCAGCATGTGGTGCAGCACCACGCCCGGCGCTTGAGCGAACTCGTCAACTGCGGTGCCAGTGCCCTTGCCGCTGGAGCCTGTTGGCATCGTATCGGTGTCACCTCGGAAGAACACCGTAAGCCCGTTGCTGCCTGCGCGCACGCGGCGGCGCATGAACTGAAGCGTTGCGATGAGTTCGTCCAACGAGTACGGAATCTGGATCAGAATCGCCGCCGCGCCGATCAACGCCACGCTACTCCAGGTGCCGATTGCGATGGGTTGGATGATAACGAAGAAAATCGAGGTGATGCCTAGCGGGGCGATCATCAGGCCGAACAGCACCACCAGCCAGGGCATGGTGCGCCAACGCGCGCGCGCCCCCACCAGACCGGTGAGTATCTCTAACAGGTAGGTGTAGCCGCCAACTGCGGCATCCGACACCGGCCAGGCCTCGGACACCCACGAAGTAATGATCTCCTCGGTGCCGTTTTGCGGATCACTCGCCGAGCCGTCGAAAAACGGGTCCCACACGTGAGGAATGTGGCCGAGTTGGTAGGCGGCAAGATAGCGCGCAACGAACAGCCCGATCAGCGCAGTGGCGATGATGGGCAGGCGTTGCGTCCACGCTGAAGGGTTGTAACTCCAGCCCGGTGGAATGTCCGGGCCGGTGAGCGCGGCCAGCGCTGAAGGCCCGGGTTCGGGCTTGGTGCAAACGGCAAAGCCGAAGATTAGTGCGCCCACCAGTGTGTCTGACAGAAAAGCCGCCGCGTTGCCCGTGTTGAAGAGAAACGGTATCGCCATCACCAGCGCGCCAATGCCGGCACATACCCAGCGCGCGAGCGTGCCGCGCTGCGACAAAGCCGCCGTGGTGGCAAACACCATCAGCAGGATACCCAGCACCCATTCACTCCAGCGTAGCGCGGGCTCCTGCACGTTGATGAGTAGCGGTTGGGTGAACAGCCAACTGCCCAGCGCGATGTTGATGAAGTGTGGCCAGCGGTGGTCGCCCAGCTCAGCGGCGAACCGCTGTTGGTGGCGCTGGCGCAAGGCCTCAGGGTCAACACCTGCTGCGCTGGCCTCACTGACCCAGTGTGGTGGCGTCACACCGTTGCGGCGATACCAGGCGGGCGGATCGTCCTTCAGAGCCTGTACCAGGCGCGGCAATTCGTCCTTGAAACTGTGTTGCGGCTCCCAACCCAGCAACTGACGCGCAAGAGTCGTGTTCAGTGCGTAGTGGTCGTCGGCCATCTCGGCCATGAAGGGTCGCACGAACGGTGGCTGGCCCTTGTCGATGGCGTCGGGAATGAGCGGCTCCAGGCGGGATTGCACCCAGAGTCCAGCCGCAGCGACGGCTTTGGGCACCTGCACGGTCGGCCAATCGTCGGTGCCATGAAGCAACGCACCAAGGCGATCCTGTAGCGCGTCGTAGCTCAGGGCGTCGGCTTCACCGACGAGTATCGCCGTTTCAGGCGGTAGCGTGGCACGGCGGTCAATCGTGCGCCGGAAGGCGTTGAGCATGTCGTCCCGGTGCAGCATGGCTTGGCCGACCAGCGTATTGCCCGAGTAGAAGTGGCTCTGAATGTCGCACTCGTAGATGCGCGCGAATTGCTGTGCCATTGTCGGCACCATCGTCTGCTCATCATAGACACCGGCCAAGCGCAGGTTGACGTAGGCAATGTGGCCGTGCTCCTGCCGCACCACGTCTTCGGCGGCAGCCTTGGATCGTGGGTAGGCCCAGCGCGGGTCGATCGGTTGGCTTTCGTCAATGCGTTCGCCTGGACGGCAGGGCGCGTGCACCAACATCGTGCTGGCATAGATGAACTGCTCGACCTCAAAGGCTTGCAGCGCGCGCAACAGATGCCGTGTGCCTTCGATGTTAACGCTGCGGTAGCGCGGGTCATCGGCATTGGTGAAATCGAAGTAGGCTACGAGATGAACCACACTGGCGATGTGCGCGCCGTAGGCCGCGCGGAGTTTGTGTAGGGCCAGCTCGATCGAGGCGGCGGAAGAAAAATCTGCCGCCAGGACCGGGAAGGTGGATTCCTGTGCCTTGAGGTCCAGGCCGACAATACGGTAGTGCTCGCTCAGCGACCGTGCCAGTGTCTGCCCGAGGTTGCCGGTGGCACCGGTGATGAGGACAAGCGGACGTTGATCCAGTGTGTTCATGATGATGGTTTCCTGTCGAATTATTCGCCAATTATTCGGCCACACTGCAAGCGCGGTGTGAATCTGGCTCACCCACGGTGCCTGGCTGATTCATCGCGTCAAACTCGGCGCTGCCAATATTGCAGTCGGAGATGAGGACAAGCGCGGCGATACGTGCGGCGGCTTCGGGGCTGTTGTGGGGATATGAATGCATCGTGATAACCTCTTATGATTGGGCTGAACTACTCTGGCGCAAGGATAGCACGCGGGTACGGTGCAAACGCTGTCGATTCTGGACAGAAGTGCGCTGTCGATCTATGCGTTACCGCACAGAGCGCCCTATTGTTCTTTGCTTTCCAACTCATCGGCATTGCACGGCCAACTTCTTTGGGTAATTCTCACTGGTGCATACAGCCGGGTTGAACTGAACCGACGGCAAGCGGTGGCAACCAAGGGGATTATATAACCTTATTCGTTAGCCATCACGGGCCGCGCGCGGCTAATTTGATACCAGCGTATTTTGATCATGAATCAATTTCCAGCCGCCATGCTCCTTGCTGAAGACCAAGCTGAGTAAGTAGTGCATCTTGTACTCGACGCCAGCCTCGTTCTTGTCTGCGTATTTGACGTCAAGGACGGCGACGCCGGTACTGGCATTGGCCGTCTTGCTCAATATTTGATATGACCACGACCAATCTCGATCTGCCAGCCAAGCTTGAGTTGACTTCTTGAATTCGGCGCTTGACTTTGAAAAACGCCCATTGGGCAAGATGAAGGTCAAAGCAGCCGACTCCGTCAAGGTTGATTCAAACGCAGCCCAGTCTCTTTTTTCAATGGCGACGAGATGTGTGTTGAGTGCGGCATCAAATGTCATCGTGTTTGCTGCCGCAGACATCTGCCATGCCAATGACGCTATCAAGGCGAGACTACGAGTATTGATTAAAGTCTTCATGTAATATCCGGCCTTCAGGTGTGCCTCTTGATGGCTAACGAAAAGCGTTTATCTGTCGCCCCGCAAACGCAAAAGCGCGCCGCGCAGCAGTCGCGCCAGATAAACCCGATTGAACTTAACCGACGGCAAGCGGCGGTACACAGGGGATTGTATAACAGTCGATGGCGCAAGCGCCTGCAAATGACAGCCAGCTTAAAGTGGCCGAAGGTATGGCTGTCCTTGTAAGTTCTCTTTGTCTCTTTCCAGCATCTGTGCCAATTGCAAGGTATTGCCGCATTTTTTGGCAGCCCCGCTGCGGGCGCGTTGGGTGCGGGCCGCAGCGCAGCGCAAGCAAACTCAACCATGTAATAGCCACGGTGTGGCGCGACCAGTGCAACCAAGCGCTTCCCATGAAGAAATGGATTCATCACATCGCCCGGAGCGCAACAATCCGCGCCACAAACCGTGAAGCGTGTTAAGCCTCATTTGCGCCTGGTTTGCGAAAACTCCTACTTGAAATGCTGATGGAATTCTTATCCGGGTCTTTCGCATTTGCAAATGAATAGCCGTTTGCCTCGTGCACAGCGCCGAACTTGAGTCCGTTAACTTCGGCCTGTGCGATGAAGGCCGGCAAGTCTTCGACGTGGAACGAAAGCTTGACTCCGACCTGTCCGAGTTTGATTGATTTCGCGGCCTGATGAATCAGGATGCTGGCACCACCATTCGACGCGCTCAGTTCGATGAGCCCCTCAAGAACCTCGCCCGATGTTTTGAAGCCGAAGTGCTTGGCGTAGAAAGCAGCGGTCTTTTGCATATCGCGGGCGTAGATGATGATCGTTCCAAGGGGCGGCTTCATAGTCTGTGGTTCATTTTCGTGTGAGGTGCAGCTTGTGAGGCCCAACGTCTGACATAACCGACTGGCGCGGCTTCATCGCGCCAGTCAGTGTTCATGGGTGGGTTAGAAATCATGTGGCATAAGCAAGACCGAATTGGTCGTGCAATATTGAAACTAAATCTTTTTTGGCAATAATTTCCTTGCTGACATGGCCATTTTTCACTGTTTTTAAAGTATCACCAACAAGAATTCTTCTGCCCATTTGATCATGCAAAACAATAAGTAGCTTTTGCACGAAAATTGCGTCGGGATGCGTTGAATTGAGGTAATTGGCAGGTACAAAATCAATCCAATCTTGTGGTGAAAGATCGAATGCGTATTGATTCAACCACTCGCCGTCAACAAGTGCTTTCAATAGATATTCATTGGCAATAGTTTTGCTCAGCAAAAATGAATCGAAGTCCTGCTTTATCACCATGTCAAGTGTGTTTAAACATATTGGTGCTCTAATGCCATAACTGCCAAAGCCCAAATCGCATAGCCATTTTTCACCATGCAGACTCACCACAATAGCCATGTGCGTTTTTGGTCTCTTGATCGGGTAGAACATAGGGCGAGCTGATACGAATTGGTAATGAATTCCGAGTGCCTCAAGAGCCATCGCAAAAAGACCATTAACTTCGTAGCAGTAACCACCTCGAATGAGTCGAGAAGCCCTTCGCGAACGAGGTAGAACCTCGCCCATGCAACCTGATTTCGATACCGAGGCTGGCCGGACGGTAGAAGGTCGTTTTGAATTTCATCCGAGAGGCCAAGGTCGTTAGCAATTCGCTCGACAACCTCATCCGGCGTACCGGAACCGCATAGGTAGAGGCTCATATGGAAAGGGCTAACGAATAGCGTTTATCTGCCGCCCCACAAACGCAAAAGCGAGCCGTGCAGCAGTCGCATAAGAAAAACCGGGTTAAACTTAACCGCCTGCTTCGGCGGCACACAGGGGATTGTATAACAGTAGATGGGGAATTGCGCCTGCAAATATCAGTATTTCTTAAAGCAATTGTCAAGGCGGTGGCGCAAGGCGTGATTTGTGGTATTTGCTCAACAGGTAGCTTGGGGTGAATTGCCCGCCCAACCCGGCATAAGGCCGAGTTTGCGCCCCTAGCGTTTGGGGGCACGTGCGAGGCAAAAGGCAAGGACTGACCCTGCCCTTAGACCCTGCCCTTACTGCCCTTATTATTGCCGTCAAAAAAAATGAACCAATTCCACCAAAATCGCACTAAAAACGCCAGCATTTGATCTGCGGCACCCTTGTGCTCAAATAATTACACAAAATACCAAAAAAGGACATTATAAGTGAAACCGACTCTACTTTGCACCCTCAGTTTATTGGCCAATCTGGCGCACGCCAGCGATAGCGCACCCACCAGCGCCCCTCCCACTTCCGGCATCGAGCAGCAATACATCGATGCCAGCGTGCGCGCTCAGGATGATTTTTTTCATCATTTAAACGGCCAATGGCTGAAAACCACCGACATTCCCGCAGATAAATCCAGTTGTGGTACCTTCGCCAAATTGCGTGATGATGTGCAACCCCAATTGCTGGCCTTGATTGAAGCGGCGCAAAAAAATGCCACGGCCGCAGGGGCTAAGCCCAACGAAAAGAAAATCGGCGATTTTTACGCCAGCTTTATGGATGAAAAAAAGCTCGAAACACTGGGCTACCAACCCTTGAAAGCAGAAATCGAACGCATCAAAGCCTTGCAAGATAAAAAAGCACTGCCGCTGTTGATCGCGCATTTCAATGATATCGGTGTGCCCGCCCCCTACGGCATTGGCGTCGGACAAGATTACAAAGATTCGACCAAATACGTCGCCTACTTGGGCCAAAGCGGCCTGGGTTTGCCGGATCGCGATTACTATCTGAAAAAAGACGATGCCAAATTCGCGGAGATTGTCGCCAAATATACGCTGTATATCGAAAAAGTGTTAACGCTGGCGGGAGAAAAAGATGCCGCCGCCAGCGCCAAAGCGATTGTTGCGCTGGAAACGGCGATGGCAGAAATCCAGTGGGATAAAGCATCCAACCGCGACCCGCAAAAACGCTACAACAAATTTGAACTCAGCAAACTCGATGCCCTGGCACCGGGTTTTGACTGGACTGGCGCACTCAAGGCGGTCGGCATTGCCGATAAAATTGATTCTCTCATCGTCAACCAGCCAAGCTATGTGACGGGCTTGAATCAACTGATCGCCAAAACCGATTTGGCCACTTGGAAGGCATATTTTGAATGGCAGTTGTTGCGCAGTTATTCGGAATATTTGTCCAAAGATTTTGTCGAAGCCCACTTCGCATTTTACGGCACTACCTTAACCGGGGTGACTGAAATGCGGCCGCGCTGGAAACGTGGCTCCAGCCTGGTCGATAGTGCGTTGGGCGAAGCGCTGGGGCAGCAATTTGTGACTCAACATTTCCCCGCAGAACGAAAAGCACGCATGGAGCAACTGGTGCAAAACCTGATGCTGGCGTTCAAACAAAGCATTGACACCCTGGATTGGATGAGCCTTGACACCAAGAAAGAAGCACAAGCCAAGCTGGCCAAATTTACCCCCAAAATCGGCTACCCGAATAAATGGCGCGATTATTCTGCCCTTGCCGTCAAGAATGGTGATTTGGTCGGCAATGTGATGCGCTCGAACCAGTTTGCGCGGCAAATTAACCTGGCCAAATTGGGCAAACCGGTGGATCGCGAAGAATGGTTTATTACGCCACAAACCGTGAATGCATTTTATAACCCTAAATTCCCCAGTTACCCCGTAGCCAAGGCGGGTCCCGCAGTTGTTTTAGCCCGTTTTTTGGCATCTGCAATAAAAATTCCAATCACAATATATCGCACCAGTGCCGCCCAACGCTCCAACGGGGCCAACTGAGGCGCAGTTGCTAAAACATGC
>JBKJLF010000215.1:0-7342 GCA_046597185.1 Burkholderiaceae bacterium
GACACATCTGTTACTGGAGGATGCGCATAACGCACGCCAGCACGCCAGGCAGCCGCATCCTCTTCGGTATCAGCAAGCAGTTCCAGGGCCACGGCTTGCACGTCGTCATCGACACCAAGGTCGATAACACAAGGCTGCAACATAGGATATTCTGTACCGGCAACCCGCATTAAGCCGATCAGCGCGCCCCATGCCGGCGTAGGGCCATCGCCAGCAACGACGGCTTGCGCATCACGCGTGAGCACATAAATTCGAGGACATGTCGCCGCGCCCTGCACCCATCCCACCAAGGACTGAATGACACGCAACAGCAAAATGACCGGTTCCGTTTCCACCTGATGCCAGTCAGCGCTTGCTCCCAGATCAAACACAATGCCCTGATAAGCCGTTTTTTCTTCAATACTCGACCGTACTGATCGGCCCAGTTCAGCAAGAAGATAGTCTGCCCTTTGCTCGGCAGTACACACATTTTTGCCAAAGCACAGCGAAGTAACGCCAATACCGGGCGCTTTTTCCAATGCACTAACCAAGGGTGCAAAGTCATTGCCCAATCCAGCGACGAGGAAACGGGCCTGATCCAGTGTACGCTTGGGCGCTTCCACGCTCTCCCATACTTGGCTGTATGTCCAGTCGCGGGTAATATCGCCTTGTTGGGACAAGGTGTCGGGTAGTGCCTGGCAACGCAGTCCAATAATTTCAGCAATCGCGCCTTGCTCGTCATACAAGCGAAGATCCGCCTCCAACCAATCCGATGCCATATGCACGATGCGTCCATGGCACCAGAAATCGCTGCCAGGCTGGCGACGATAAATCACCTTGCGAATCCCTGTGGGCAGGAATGTGCCACTGCCAGCGGGCATAATGGTCAGTAACGCTTGGAAACAAGCGTCCAGTTTCGTGGGATTAAGCCAAGTATCGCCATCTGGTTCGGTTTCAAGCACGCGCGCCATGACGACACCATCGCCCCAACGTAGCTCTGAAACGCCCTGAAAGGCCGGCCCATAATAAAGTCCTTTTTGCGCCATTTCTTCATAGTGATCAGCCTTGGCCTTACTTTGGGTACAGCTTGCCAGGGCTAATTCATGATCAAACGATGTGGCATTTTTAGGCACTTGCGTCGAAATTCGACCCTCCGAATTTAAATCCCACGGTGCCTTATTATTACGCCTGCGGCTATAAATTTTAAATACGCCACTGTCACTGGTTTCAACACGCAGCTCCGATTCATCGGCGGGGTCCACAACCAAAGCGCGGCGAAATGCCATATCTTCGAGCAAACACGGGCCACTCGCAAAACATTCCTGATACACCGCCAACGCAGTCTCAACATACGCCGCACCGGGCAACAAAACCAGGCCTTGCACCTGATGATCCATCAGGAATGGGAGAAACCGTGGATTCAAACTGCTTTCCCAGACATGACCGGGCGCATCGACCAAACGCTGCAAAAGAGGATGAATCACGGTGCCCAGGCGATCCAACCGCCCCGCCTCGGTTTCATTCCAGTGAATCGCGCGCTGCCAAGGGTAAGCAGGCAACTCAAGGAAGTTACCGTTCGGGTAAATCGCCGCCCAGTTCATTTTATAACCTGCGCAGTACAGATCGCCCATTGCCTTTGCAAAGACATTCGATTCATCTTCGCCACGACGCATCGATGCCACGAGTTTGGCTTCGATTCCTCGCGCGGAAAAAATCTGCTTCATTGAAGTGGATAACACAGGGTGGGGGCCCACCTCAAGGAATAATTTGTGACCATCTTCCACCAGCGCCGCGATGGCTTTTGCAAACAAAACTGGCTCACGAATATTGTCACACCAATATTCGGCATCATGCAAAGCGACCTCAACTCTTTCACCGCGCACAGTGGAGTAAAGCGGAATCTGTGGCGGGAAAATTTGCAAATCAGCCAGACTTTCTCGCGTCTCTGGCTTGAGTGGCTCCATGGCCGGACTATGGTAGGGAACCTCCACTTGTAGTGCTTTATTGAACCATCCCAACGTCGTCACCTGTTCAGCAATACGTGCGAGCGCATCAGAATCACCCGCCAAGGTCACCGAGCCTGGGCTGTTAATTGCCGCAACAGAAACCACATCCGAGTACGGAGCGAGCACCTTCATCGCGTCCTGCTCGCTGCAACCCAAGGCCAACATACTACCTTTACCGGCCGCCTGTTTTTGGATACGACTACGGTGAAAGCTGATCTTGAGCGCATCACGAAGCCCATAGCAACCAGCGACATATGCTGCCGTAACCTCGCCAACACTGTGCCCGACGATGGCCGCAGGATAAACACCTTTCGACTTCCACAACTCAGTCAGCGCAGCCTGAATGACGAAGTTAGCGGGCTGGGCGACTTGCGTGTCTGACATGGTGGAGCTGGCCTCGTCAGCCTGCATTTTTTCGAGGATGGACCAGCCTGCCACTTCTCTGAAAATTTGATCGCATTGATCCACAAAATCCCGGAAAACGGGCTCGTCACGGTAAAGATCGCGCCCCATGCGCCACCACTGCGGCCCCATACCGGTAAATACAAACACAGGCGCAACGGCCATATGAGTAGGCGCTTGCCCATCACTCACCGCATCATCGAAGCCCTGGGCGAGCCAGGCATCGAGGTGTTCCAAAGCATGCTCCCGACCACTGGTAACCAGTGTCAGGCGATGTGAGTGATGAGTCCGACGGCGTGCAGAGGAATACACCAAATCGGGAAAGTTCGAGGCATCATGCCCGGCAATGGTGATCCGCAATGCAGCAACATAGGCTTTCAGCGCATCTGCGTCACGTGCCGAGGCGACCATTAAATATTGATTAGCAAGGTCGCCGGAGGATGAGGTACTTGCATTGCGAAAGCCCTGCATCAACACATGCGCATTCGTGCCACCGTAGCCAAAGGAGTTTACCCCCGCGAGGAAAGGCCTGCCATCATCCGGTATGGTTTCTGCGCACAAAGGCAGGCGAAGTCCGAGTTGATCAAATGGTATCGCAGGATTGGGGGTCTTCAAATTCGCCAGCGGAGGAATCACACCGTGGTGCAAAGTGAGTGCCATTTTGATTACCGCAGCAATGCCGGCCGCAGCTTCCAGATGGCCAATATTGGCTTTCACCGAGCTAACAACACAAGCATCCCCTTCGGCTCTATCTTTACCCACCGCCTGCCCCAAGGCACTCGCTTCCAGTGGGTCGCCCACTGCTGTGCCCGTACCGTGAGCCTCGAACACACGGATATCCGACGCCACAGCGCCGGCTCTGGCGCAAACCTGCCTAATCAAGGCCGCCTGAGAAGCAGGGTTAGGTACGGTGATGCCGTCAGTACGGCCATCTTGATTACAACCAGTAGCACGGATGGTGGCATAAATCCTGTCGCCAGCGGCGATGGCCGCCGATTTGCGCTTAAGAACCACCATGCCCGCGCCTTCGCCCCGCCCATAACCATCGCCTTCCGCATCAAAACTCTTGCTGCGCCCATCCTTGGCCAAAAACTTCCCTTTGCACATGGCCATCATCACTTCGGGACGATGCATGACATTAACACCGCCTACCAGCGCAATATCACAATCGCCATTCCATATTCCATTGCAAGCCAGGTGTGTCGCAACCAGAGAACCCGAGCATGCTGTGTCTAAAGATATGCTCGGACCACGTAAATCAAATGAGTGAGAAAGACGATTAGCCAACATCGCCAACGTAAACCCGACCGCAGTATGTGAACCAATGGAGTCGCGGTTGAGTGGGCTTAACTGTGTAATCATGGAGTCCATCATGAACCCACCCACAAAAACCCCTGTATTCGAACCAATCAACTGATCGGCATCCAGGCCTGCGTTTTCAATCGATTCCCACGCGACTTCCAACAGGAGCCGTTGCTGAGGATCAAGAAAGTCGGCCTCACGCGGGGAAATGCCAAAAAACATGGGATCGAATTCGCGAATGTCATGCTGCAAAAAGCCGCCCCGATTAACATAAAGCCGACCAATTTGACTGGCATCCGAATCACAGAAGCGTTTGGCATCCCAACGTCCTTCGGGAACATCCACAATCCCATCCCGACCACCAATGAGCAATTCCCAAAATTTTTCGGGATTAGCAGCGCCACCTGGAAAACGGCAACCGATACCAACAATGGCTATTTCTTCGTTGTTATAACTTCCGCTCATTGCTCTATCTTGGGTTTGGGATTCGCCTTTATTATTCCCGACATCGCTTGTTTCAACGGCATTCTGCAATAAATTCGACATAAAACTCTCTCCGTTTAATCTCACCAATTCAAAAAAATTGCCTTGCAAAACAATTAATCTTATGTCACCTTCTCCAAGTCATTAGGTGGTCATTGCCAGTTTCTCCGGCAATAACTTTTTTGCATTTTATCATGATAGATGGAAAATTCAAGCCACCTAAACCACCTGCCCGAGGTATTCTACCTCAAGCCCACGATCCAAGTACAAATTTAAACACGACAACGGAACATTTTCCAAAGCGCAGGATTAAATCCGCACAAAATCGCGGCAACAATCTCCCCAAAGCATCGCCCGATTTACCGCTGACACAAAGCTAGCCCTAATGCGCCACATACTGCTCATTAACACTGAAAAATCAGTCCTTATCAGTCCTTACGAGTCCTTACCAATTCACACGCTGATTCACAATATGGCAGCTAAGGCACCCAAACCCATACTTGCACTTCACAACTGCGCAAAGCGCTGCTTGATCTCTTTACTCAATTCAAAAAACGCCGCCGTTTGGTCAATATTTTGATGCCAGGCCAGGCCGCGCTCAATCAAATCATATTGATATTTGATGTGCGCACCGCCCGTTGGCTGGCCGTTGGCATCCAAATCGCGCCCCAATAACCACAGCGTATCGGCAATGCAAATCGAGGATTCGATATCATGGGTAATGACGATGGTGGTGTTCAATTCATCCACGGTCGAAATCTTCAGAATGGCTTCACAAACATTGGCCTTGGCCGCCGGGTCGAGGCCGGAAAACGGTTCATCCATCAATAAAAAGTGCGAACTGCACAGCAATTGCTGGGCGATGGCTACCCGCTGGCGTTGGCCGCCGGAGAGCGCTGCCGGGTAAGCCAGGGCGCGCTCGGCCAGGCCAAATTCTTCCAGCAAAGCCATCACACGTGCCTTTGCCTGTTGCGCGTCCGGTATTTTGCGCTTGGCCACCACCATCAGGTTGCCCAACACGGTGCGGTGCGCCAGCAGAGGGTAATTTTGCGCTACCACACCCACTTCACCCGGCGTGACCGGGGTGCGTTTGCCGTTCAGGTACACGCCACCACAAGCGGGCGTTTGCAAGCCGGCGATGCAACGGAATAACTGGGTTTTGCCGATGCCGGATGGCCCCAACAAGCACACGACCTGCCCTTGTTGCATGCCTTCGCGCTGGATGTTGTTAATCGCTGCGCTGACACCGCTCAAAATCGGCTTGTCGAAATTGACAGACAGATTTTCTATCGTCACCAGGGGTTGCGCCAGATGATAGGGTAAGGGGGCGTTCGCTAAGGGGGCATTCATATCAAGACTCCAGTTTTCCATAGGCCGCATAAGGGCATAATACCGCTTTGATTTGGCCAAACACATAGTCTTGCAGCAGCCCATACAGCAAGATGGTAATTTGAATCGCAAACACGCCGCTCAACTGAAAATAGCGATTTTGATTCAACAGCATGGCACCAATGCCGCCTTGCGAGCGGGTTAAACCTTCCACCATGGTCAGCAAAGTCCAGCCGATGGCGGCGTTTTGCCGTACCAAATCCAGGAACACATCGGCTTTGCCTAAAATGACCAGTTCCCAAGTGATGCGCCAATTTTTTAGCCCCAAAGTTTTGCAATGGTCAATCGCTTGCTGCGGTATGGCTTTCACTTCGGCTTGCATCGCGGTGACCATCATCACGCTAATGCCAAACACCAACAAGGCCAGCTTGAGTTGATAGCTATCGTTGGTCATCAGCATAAATACATAGCTCAGGCCGGCAAAACCGAGGAAGCGCAGAATCGAACTGAATTGGGCCAGACCGGCAAATATCGGGGCGGTGGCGGCGGCGCTTAAGCTCAGGCTGATGACGCTGGCGATGAAGAGCGCCATCAACAGCACTTTAATGCTCTGCCACATCTCCAGCAGCATGCCCTGGCTTTGTACCAGTAACCACCAGCCGGATGCCACCTCTTGCGGCGATGGCAGGGTTTTGGAGTTGCTGGCAAACCAGAATGTGAGCGCAATCCCCGCTTGCAGCACCAGCAGCATGCGCATTCTGCCGCCGGAGGTTGGGGTGTAAGGTAAAAATACGTTTTTTAAGGCGGCATTCATGATTTGGCTCTCTTGCTGTTTGCCCACCAATCCACTCAATTGGTTTTGATTAAGGCCACTTCTACCCGGCGGTTTTTGCTGCGCCCTTCGGCACTATGGTTATCCGCCACCGGTTGCGTATCACCAAAGGCGCGTACCCGAATCCGCCCTGCGGGAAACTCGGATGCGGCATTGGTTTCCAACCATGAGCGCACCGCTTGCGCACGTTTTTTGGCCAATTGCAAATTGCTGGCGGCATCGCCGATATTATCGGTATGGCCGTTGATTTGAATCGCCAAACCCGAAATCGCCATTTGATTCAATAATTCATCCAATTGCCCACTCGCTTCCACTTTAAAACTGGCTTTACCGCTCTCAAACTCAAGCGCCCATTCGCGTTTGGCAAAGGTCGCCACAACAGGGGTACTGCTACTAAAGCTGGGCAGGTCTGCCTTGGCGCTTTGATTCTTGGCACTGCCCGCCAGCGCTTGCAAGTACTGGGTATTGACTACCTTGTCATAGGCCACCAGTTCCGGCATTTCAGCCGGATAATATTGTTTGGCAATGCCGCCGAACACGTTATACACCCGTTTATACAAATTATCGTTACCATTCAAACCGAATAAAAACAGGTTATCGGCCAAATTGCTGGAGGTAGACCCGCCCAGACTCACATCCAAACCTTTTTTGTCTTTTTCCACCACACCGTTGTAATACTTCAACCACCATTCCGGTGTTTGCTCTTTCGCCACCTTGGCCACCACGCTGGTGGCTTTCAACAATTCGGTTTGATTGCCGCGCATTAAATCGGTCGCTTCAAAACTGGCTGCCAGCAGATTTTTCACATACTCAGGGTTTTGCGCCATCCATTGCTTGTTGCCGATGATGGTGGCGGGCATTTGCCACATATATTCTTTGGTCGATGCCACTGCCGCCAAGCCACCCACTTCACGCGCCAATTTCACATCGCCGGGCGTCCAAGTGGCGCTGCCGTTTTGGCAGACTTTACGCTTTTCACCGGTCAATTTACCCCGCGCTAGCACGGGCC
>JBKJLF010000144.1:0-16965 GCA_046597185.1 Burkholderiaceae bacterium
CAAAGGCCCGTGCAATTGGTTGATGGTGAGATGTTGTCCTGGTATGGCAGCCGAGCCGTACAAGGCTTGGTTTACTTGCAAAATATCACTAAATTATGCACCAATCCGGTGCAATGATGTAAATATACTACGGCAACAAAAAAATGTGTGCAAAAACTCAAGAAATTGGTGATTAATTAAGTATCTTGTGTTAGTGTACGGCCTAGGCATTTTCTTAACTTTTTACCTGACTGGCATGGCTAATATACGAATCTCTGACCAAGCTGTTTATAATCCCAACTACTTGTTGGATGAACTGATAAAACGATTGAATTTGAAAAACGATGCAGCATTAGCTCGTTTGCTGGAAGTTGCACCACCGGTGATCAGCAAAATTCGTCATCACACCTTGCCGATCGGCGCAACCATCTTAATTCGTATGCATGAAATCAGCGAATTGAGTATTCGTGATTTACGTGAAATGTTGGCCCACGCGGACGATACCGAACAAGCACTGGCCGCTTAAAGTTGCGCGGGTCAAGAGCCTTGGCGCGCCAAATCCGCTTCAGAAACAAACGAATCGGCGTAAAACTCTTCCGGTGGTAATTGGCATTGCGCGGTAAAATCGCGTTTTGCCGAATCAATCACGATCGGCGCGCCACAGGCATAAACCTGGTGTTCTGCCAAATTCGGGTAGTCGGCCATCACCGCCTGATGTACAAAGCCAGTGCGTCCATGCCATTGATCTTCGGGTAGCGCATCCGAAACCACGGGCGTATATTGAAATTGTGCCAGGGGTTTATCCGCTGACTGAGTTGGCAACTGAGTTGGCAACTGAGTTGACGATTGCGCCCATTTTTCGCACATATCATGGAAATATAAATCTTGCGGTCTGCGGCCACCCCAGTACAAATGCACCGGGCGCGGCGATTGTAAATATTGCAGGTGTTCGATCAAGGCTTTAATCGGCGCAAAGCCCGTGCCGGAAGCGAGCAAAATAATCGGCTTATCACTGTCTTCACGCAAGAAAAAACTACCCAATGGCGCTTCAAAGCGCAAAATATCGCGCTCCTTCAGGCTGCCAAATACTTGATCGGTGAACACGCCACCGGGCATATGGCGAATATGCAGCGTTAACAGTTGATCCAAATGCGGGGCATTGGCCATGCTGTAGCTACGGCGTTTGCCATCTTTGAGCATAAATTCGAGGTATTGCCCCGCTTTGTATTGCAAACGCTCGTTGGCGGGTAGTTGCAAGGACACCACAATCACATCCGGTGCGACACGTTCCATTTTGGCCACGCGGGAAGGCATTTTGCGTACCGGGAAGTCGCCCACACCCATCACTTCGCGCGCTTCAATCACCGCATCGCTGTGGGGTGTGGCGCAGCAAAATAAGGCGTGGCCCTTGGATTCTTCCTCGGACGACAAGGCTTTTTCCTGATGGCTGGCGTGGCGCAATTGCCCCTCCAGCAATTTCCCCTTGCAAGAACCACAGGCACCGTTTTTACAGCCGTAGGGTAAGCCTACGCCCTGGCGCATGGCGGCATTCAAGATGGTTTCATCGGATTCGCAGGAAAATTGCCGCCCGCTCGGCTGAACTGTGATTTGGAATGTCATACAATTACGGATCATGAAAAATAAATCGACTAATAAAAAACCGCGCCTTTTGATTATTGGCTGCGGTGATGTGGGCATGCGTTTATTGCCTTTATTGACGCCTGTGTTCCGGGTATTTGCCTTGGCGCGCTATGCCAAGCCTGGCGACAGAGAAGCCATTCGCGCAATGGGTGCCATCCCCTTGCAAGCGGATCTTGATGAATTCGCCACATTGCGCCGTTGGCGTGGTTTGGCCAAGTTTATTGTGCATTTGGCACCACCTGCCAGTGTTGGAGAACTTGATCAGCGTACCCGAAATCTACTCGCTATTCTACCTCATCGGGCGCGTTTGGTTTACGTCAGTACCAGCGGTGTGTATGGCGATTGCGCGGGCGCGTGGGTCAGTGAGACGCGCACGGTCGCGCCGCGTAACCCGCGCGCGCAAAGGCGGGTGGATGCGGAGCAAGTGTTACGTGCCTGGGCCAAACGCAGCCAGGCGCATTTGGCGATTTTGCGGGTGCCTGGCATCTATGCCGATAATCGTTTGCCCATCGAGCGCTTGCATAAACAAACCCCCGCCTTGACCGCCTTTGATGATGTTTGGACTAACCATATCCATGCCGATGATTTGGCGCGCATCATCGTGCAAGCCTTGTGGTATGGCAAACCCAACCGCGTGGTGCATGCGGTGGATGACAGCCAACTCAAAATGGCCGATTATTTTGATTTGGTGGCTGATCATTTTGCGCTGCCGCGCCCACCACGCATGGCGCGTGCCGATTTACAACAGGCGGTCTCGCCGATGCTGTGGTCGTTTATGTCCGAATCGCGCCGTCTGTGCAATGAACGCATGAAACGCGAGTTACGCGTGCGCTTGCGCTACCCTGAGGTGCAAAGCTGCCTCGCGGCAATACTCTGATAGATTTGTTACACAAATTAACCGCATTTTCGCCTGTTTTGGCCGACCAAGCATCAGACCTTGTTGTGTTTCAGCCGTTAACGGGGCAGGGAGTTGAATTATTGGCTTGCGGCATGAAATAGAGGGGAAAGACCTCGTTACTTGCGGCATCAAGCCTGCTGTTCATGGACTACAGTGAAAGTGTCCCTGGGCAGAGACATTGTTTGAAGGAGTAGCGCCATGAATTCGTATAGCCATGCACCAACCAAAGAAGAGGTTCGCCGTTATATGCAAAGGCGGCAGGCAGAACATTTGCCACCACCCGACATCAAACAAATACGGCGCGAATTGGGCTGGGAATTAAATCCTGTGCCACGCGACGGTAGTGGTAAAAGATAGTGTTAATGGATAGTGTGAATAGTGTGAATAGTGTGAATAGTGTGAATAGTGGCCGCTGGCAGCATCAATGCGGCTTTACAATTCTGCAAAAGGTTTGCCGTCGCGGGTGCTACCGGGGGCCTTGCTTTTTAAGTCGTACACATTGCCAGGCGTCCCTTCGGGCGGGGCAATGATCTGCCAGCCGTTGTTACTGTCCTGCACCGGGTCGAGCGGTACGGCGCGCAGGTATTTCTTTTCGACCAATTCTTCCAAGGATTCCGGGTAGCGTCCGGTATCTCCATAAAATTTATCGATGGTCTCGCGGGTAATGCGCAAATTGTCGGCCAAAATGGTTTCTTTGGCCGTATCCACGCTTTGAAAATAGCGCGGCAGGGCCAAGGTCGCCAGCAGGGCGACAATGGTCAAGACCACCAATAATTCAATCAAGGTAAAGCCTTTGCGCCGCGATAAGGCCCCGGATTGGGTGTCAGGCTTGGATTCAAAGGTTTGCGTTTGCATGACTCACCATTTTTTGTAAGGGACACCGTTCAAGCCAACTTTGGGCGAGTTCGAATACACATCATAAATATCATCGCCTTCTTGCGGATCAGCCGCTTCGCTGGCGTAACTGCGTTTGCCCCAAGTGGCGGCAGGATCGTCGGGTTTGTCGGAAAAAGGGTCGGGCGGAATGCGGCGCAAAAAGAAAATTTTGTTGCGTTTGGGGTCGCGTTGATTCGGGATACCTTCAACCAACAGCTCCAGGGTTTTGGGGTAGCCGTTGGTGCCCAGTGGTTTGGGAATGCGCCCGTCGTCCGTCGCCCGTTTATATTCGTCTATTCCCTGGCGAATTTCCCGTAAAGCGCGCCGCAACTCGGTTTCTTTGGTGCGCTGAACGGAAATTTGCGCCGTCGGCACCACCAGGCTTGCAAGCAAGCCCAGGATGGCCAAGGTCACCAATAACTCAATCAGCGTAAAGCCGGCGTACTTCATACGGCGCATAGTTCTTAATTCCCCCTGTTTCGATCATCAATTTGAATCATGGCACCACATTCACCAAATGAGAGGGCGGCAATTGCACGGTAATCGCCCGTCCACCCGTCGCAATCGGCGCGGCGGTCAGAACCTGGACGGGTGTGCTGGTGGAGGCTGCCAAGGCGCGGAACGTGACCGACACCACATCAGCCGGGGTGGTGGCACCATTTAGGCCGGAACGCGTGCCGCTAATTAAGATTTGCCCATTCGGATCAATCCTGCTGGTGAAATTGGTTTGCGCACCACCTTGCTTCAAAAAGCTGCCTTCGGTAATGCCAACAACTTGCAAAACTTTACTGTCAAAACCCACTGCCAGCGGCAAGCTGCTGATCGGTTGATCGGAAGATAAGGTCAGTTGCACCAAAAAGGTATCGCCCACGCTGACCCTATTTTGCCCTTGGAAACGCAATTGATTGGTTTGATTATTATTGATCGGATTGCCGCCGATATTGGTAACGACGGGTTGGTCGGTGGTGCCAGTGCCGGCACCCGTGTTGGGTTTGATATTCGGATCAGTGCCTGGATTATTCAGGTTGTTGCCACCGATACCTGTATTGGGGGTATTCGGATTATTCGAATTATTGGGATTGTTGGGATTATTCGGATTATTCACTCCTCCTGGGCCCTGAGGCGTGAAGCCTGCCGGTGCGGTATTGCCGCGCCCGACCACGGAAGCAAAATTGGTATCAGGCCGCTGCCGGCTGCTGCTGTCGGTGCCCGCTCTGAATTCGGTAATCGATGCGTCAGGGCGTTGGATATTGCGAATAATGCGTGGCGTAATTGACAACACGATTTCCGATTTTTCAACATTGTCTTCCTGGCTGCCGAATAAACGCCCGACCACGGGCAGTTCGCCAAAAGCCGGCACTTTCTTGGCGTTGCGCCGATCTTCATCGTTAATCAAACCCGCCAACACCTGGGTTTCGCCATCTTTTAAACGCAATACCGTATTGGCACTGCGCGAACCGATCTGGTAGGCCACCGAGCCGGAATTGGTACGCAATTGGCTGACCAGGGTGGATACTTCCAATCCCACTTTGATGGCAACATCATTGTCCAGATAAACCGAGGGTTCGACTTCCAGCTTCAAACCAACATCAACATAAGTGATCTGCTCCGAGATAAAACCATTGGTGGCGGTACTGCTAATATTGGGCACCCGATCACCAATCATGATTTTGGCTTTTTCATGGTTGCGTGCGCGAATCCGTGGGTTGGCCAAAAGATTGCTGTCGCCATCGGTTTTCTTGAGGTTAATGGTGGCCGCCCCGAGTGGTGCGCTAATGGTGCGGCCACTTAAATTATTGCGTAAATCATTCAGGGTGAGGGTGCCACCGGTTACGGCAGGAATCGGGGTGAGTACCAAGCTATCCGGCCAGGCAATGCCCAAATTCAAAAGCCGTGCCCGTTTGACTTCCAGGATTTCCACTTCCAACATCACTTCGGGTTCGGGTACATCGTGTAGTGCGATCAGTTTTTCAGCCTGTTTGATCACTTCGGCATTATCGCGCATGACCAGCATATTGAGTTTTTCATCAATCACCACATCCCGTGTTTTCAGGATGGTTTTGATGGTATTGGCCACCGCCTTGGCTTCCGCATTGGCGAGAAAAAAGGTTTTGACCAGCACTTCCTGATAGTCTTTTTGCTTGGCGGGCGTATTGGGGAAAATTAAAATCGTGTTGGCATCCAGGATTTGTTGTTCCAATTGATTGCTGAGCAGCGTGAAATACACGGCGGACTCGATGCTGCTATTTTTCAAGTAGAGTGAGGATTTTTGATCGAGACGAATATCGCGATCAAAAATAAAATTTAAACCGGAGCTGCGCGCGATCACATCAAAGATTTGCTTGAGCGGCACATCTTTAAATTCGATGGTAATCGGCTTTTTATAGGCCGCTGCCAATTGCGATTCCAGCGGTGCGGTCGTTGGTTTTTGCTCCAGGGTTTGTCTGAGAGCAAGGGCTTCGGCCTGATGCGGGTTTTCTGACAAAATGACGCGCAGTTTGGCCAGCGCAGCCGGATTGTCTTTTTTCTCCATCAAGGCATTGACTTCCTTGAGTTGGGTGCGGTGCCGTTGTTCGGTCGCGATGGCTTGCTTGCCCGCTATCGCGCGGTCATTGCCGGTCACCAGATTGAGTATCCGTTGATACAGCTTTTCCGCATCATCCAATTGCCCTTTTACCAGCAATTGGTCGGCTTGTCCCAGCCAGGTTTGAATCACGCGGTCACGCGTTTGCAAGTAAGCGTTGCGGTACTCGGCATGACTGGGGTCGAGTAAGCTGGCTTCCTGGATTTTTTTCAAGCCGGGTTCGATTTGGTCTTGTCCGAGCAAGGCCTTACCTTCACGGAAAGCAGTTTGCGCGGCGCAGCCAAATAACAGGAGTGCCACGGCAAGGCAGGAAAATAGTCGGCCAAAACGCGCAGGGCGTGAGGCATGCTGGGTTGCGGGGCGACTTTGCATCAGTCATTACCTCCAATGGTAAGCGTTTGGGTTTGATTCAAGGGCAAATAGGTCAGCGTCATGGTCGGTGGTTTGATCGAATCCACCCGATACTGGCCTTCAATAACTAATTTTTCCCGTGCAATAAAGGTTTGCTCGCCACGGGTTAAATACACTTCCCAAGCCTGGTCTTCCAGCTTTTTGCCAATCACGACATAAGGTAGCGGTGGTGCAACGGGTGGCGGCGGTGGGCCAGGTTTGGGTGGCGGCGGTGGTGGTCGGTCCCAGGTTTGGCTGTCAAACAAGGCTTCGTGCGGGATGTTGTCATTGGGCTGCAAGCCGGCAATGGCAGCACCAACCTTGGTCGGCTTGGCAGGTTTGGCCTGTGCTTTCGGTGCTTTGTCGATTAACGTGTCACGCGGCAGCAGGCTTAACACATGGGTGGTGGCGATGGCCTTTTTGTTGGCTGATTTGCTCTCTGATTTACTCAAGGGCCGGTCCGCTGAGTTGCTCGCTGTGTTGCTTGATGTGCTGCCCGCTACGTTGGCCGACGTAGCACTGTCGCCGTCGGGATTGAAGGTTTTGCTGGTAACCACGCTGGCGCTGCCAGCGCTGCTGCTGCGCACCGTGCCGACACGATTGCCTGCTTTGGCACGCACCACGGGCTCACTGACTTCGGATTGCGGTTTTTCGCCGAAAATCACCAAATAGAGGGCGATCAGCAAACCGAGCGTGAGAATAATGGAACGGCGATTCATGATGCTTTCTCCGGCTTCGAAGTCTCACTCGTCAAGTACAAGGTGAAGCGCAATTTGGCTTCCAGCACCCGATTGCTGATGTTGTCACGTTTGAAATTCAATTCGTCCAGCGAAGCGAAGGGGATGGTCTTTAACACGCTTTCGCCAAATTGCCGAATCAAGCCATACGAGCCTTTCACAGGGAGCACAATTTGGTATTTGTGGAAGCGGCCCTGGCGTTCAAAGCTGGCTTTGTACTCGCCTTGCTGCAAGGTCAAGCCCACTTTTTTGGCCAGCGCAAACAGTTGTCCGACTTGCTGTTCGACATATTCTTGCTCGCCCAGGGTGCCATAAAAACGATCAAGGTTTTTGTCATCGCTCTGCGGTTCTTCTTTGGGCGCTGGCAACAGGGCTGGCGGGGTGCGTAAAGCTTGCTCGACCCGGCCAAGGGTGGTTTGAATGGTCTGATTTTGTTGCCGTAGATGGGGCAGCCAAATCAGCCATGCGCCTGCGCCCAGCACCAGCAACACCAGCGCCAACAGATTGAGCAGGCTAAAGCGTTGTAATGCCAATTGCAGGCGTAACAGGACGGGTAACAGCGTGCTCATGGCTGAACTCCTGTCCAGCGCGCTTCAAACTGAAAACGTAAGGGTTTGTTGGGGTCTTGTTCATTGATTTCGTGTTTGCTCAATAACACGTCGTCAAAAATAGCCTGTTTTTTCATTTGACTGATAAATTCAATCATCGCATCACTATCACGGGCTTCGGCCAGACCTTTCAGGCTGAATTTTTTCGCATCCGGCTCCAGCGCCAACAGGGCGATGGTCTTGGGCGTGCCCGCTTCCAGTCCATTGAGTAGATCGCGCCATGGTAAATTCAATTGCAAAATTGCCTGATTTACCGCCTGTATCTGTGCTTCCGGTGTCGGCGCGCGTGGTGCGACCAGCTTGGCGGGCGAGCGTTGCGTGAGCTGGCTTTGTTTACGTTCCAATAATTGCTGTTGTTCTTGCTGTAAAAGATGAAGTTTTTGCGCACTAAAAAAGACCGAGCTACATAATGTCAGCGCTAATGCCAATACGACCCAGGTCAGCGGGTGGCTTTGGCGCAGGCTGCGTTGCCATGAGTTGGGGGCAAAATCAATTTGCATTGGTTTCATAAGCGTGCTCCCAGGGCGGCCAGACGCAGTTCGTCGGTAATAAGCCGATGCCCGGTTTCTTGCGCCAGTTGTTGCAAATGGGTTTGTCCGGCATCGAGCCGCCAGCATTCAAGTTGTCCCATACTGTGTTTGGCCCAATTGACGGGGATATCGCCGCAAAGCTGTAATTGGGTGGGCATGAAAAGCCCCAGGCGCAGGGCTTCACGTTGTAAATACTCGGGTAACCAGTTTGCGTCTTCCCATTGGTCCGGGTTGAAATGGCTATGGCGCAGGGCGCACAGGCGGCCTTTTTCCAGTGCCGCCAAGGTTATTTGTTTGCCATGTACTTGTGCATACCAGGCATTGCCATTCAAAAGCTTGGCCCATTGATTCCAATTGGCAATAAATTGGGGGGTAATGCCAATTAGGGCTGATTTTTGCTTGGACGCCACTTGTTTGATGAGGTTTAACAGCGTGTGGGGTACGGCGCAGGCTAAAAATGTTTGTTGGGTATGCCAGTGGGCATTGATTTGCCAATCAATCGCAGCTTCACCATATAAGCTGGCAAAGCGCAAATTAGCCGCAGCCTGACAATCGCCCAGGCTGTTAATGTTTTTAGGCGGAGCCACCAAAAAGTAGCGTACCCAGTCATCGGCCAAAATAACGGTGAGCGGCAGTTTTTGCGCTCTTACGAGTTCCAATTGTTGGGTTAAGGCAATGGTGAGCGATTCGTGGTTGAACTTGCCTTCGTCAAGTTGATATTGCGCCAGTACCTGATAGCGGGTTTTCCAAAAGCCATCACCCCGCAACAGCGTGAAGCCGGTTTCCGACAAGCCGATACACAAGCTCGAACTCCAACCTGCTGCTGCCATCGATTGGGAGAGGCTGCCAGGATTTTCAGAATGGGCAGGATGCGTCATTGGGGCTGAATTAGGCATGCAAAGTCACCCGTTTGATTTCGTCCAGGGTGGTTTCGCCGCGTTTCACCAATTCCAAAGCGGCTTCGCGCAAACTACGCGTACCATTGGCGCGAGCGGCTTCTTTAATTTGGCGGATCGGGCGTTTTTCGATCACAAGCTCTCGAATTTCATCAGTCAAGGTTAATATCTCCGCAATCGCACGTCGTCCTTTATAGCCAGTACCGTGGCAATCACCACAGCCTTTGCCTTCTTTGAATTGGTATTCATGAACATCGTCCGGGCTTAAATTGACCCGTGCCAGGCTGGCGGCACTGGGCGTGGTGGGGACGGCGCAGTGCGGACAGGTGAGCCGAATCAGGCGTTGCGCCCAGATCCCGTTCAAGGCTGAAACGAAAGCATACGGGTCGATACCCATATGAGTGAAGCGGCCAAAGACATCAAATACATTATTGGCATGCACGGTGGTCAACACCAAATGGCCTGTGAGCGCGGATTGCACCGCGATTTCCGCCGTTTCGCGGTCACGAATTTCACCCACCATGATTTTATCCGGGTCATGCCGCAAGATCGAGCGCAAACCTTTGGCAAAGGTCAAGCCCTTTTTCTCATTTACGGGGATTTGCAAAATGCCGGGCAATTGGTATTCGACCGGATCTTCAATCGTAATGATTTTATCGCGCCCATTGTGGATTTCTGTTAATGCGGCATACAGCGTCGTGGTTTTGCCCGAACCGGTGGGGCCGGTCACCAGTAACATGCCATACGGTTCTTCGGCCAGATTGCGTAGCGTGACCAGGGATTTTTGATCAAATCCCAAGGCTTCCAGGGTGAGCGCGCCATAGGCTTCAATCATCGCACGCTTGTCCAGAATACGAATCACCGCATCTTCGCCATGAATACTGGGCATGATCGAGACCCGTAAATCAATTTCGCGGCCGGCCGCCTCGACCCGGAAACTGCCGTCTTGCGGCACGCGCCGCTCGGCGATATCCAGTTCCGCCAACACTTTGATGCGCGATACTACTTGTTCGGCCACATCGGTGCCATTGACCGAGGTCGCATGGTCGAGTACGCCGTCGATCCGGTACTTGACCGCCAAACCCTGGGGTGTGCTTTCCAGATGGATGTCCGATGCGCCCGCCTTGAGTGCATCGTAGAGGGTGGAATTAACCACCTTGACCGCCGGACTGGCGGCTTCACTGACCGAGGTGAAAGAAAGCACTGCGGCAGTCTTACTGTCGCGCCGGGCGTCGCCGACTCCTGCCACCAGATTATCTACCGCTTTCACGGTTTCTTCCTGCTTGGTCAAATAGGCGTGAATGTCGGCTTGCAGTGCGAGGCGATAATGGACTTCGGCCCTGGCATGGCTGTCGATCCAGGTTTGTAAATCGATATCGAAGGGGTCGGATACCACCGCAATTAACTCACCCTCGGTGCCATGTAACAGGGCGCAGGTTTTTTGCATGGCCTTTGACAGCGGCAGCAAATGAAAGGCCGGAGGCAGTTGCAGCATTTCAGCGGTACTGATGAGCGTCAAACCAAACGGTTGGGCCAAATCCTGCAATAGCTGGCGCGGTGGTAAACCCGTCAGTTGTTCGAGTTCGACCATTACCGGGCGTTTAAATTGCAAGGCTTGGCTACGGGCCTGTTGTAATAAAGCGATATCCACGATGGCATTCATGATAGGTTTCCAGCAAGGTCGAAAATCGGCATATACAGCAAGACCACGATGGCCCCGACCACTAAACCGATGGCACCCATTAATAAGGGTTCAAAGCTACGTGTGAAGCGATCAATCCAGCGGCTAATTTCACCGTCATAAAATGCGGCCGATTGGGTCAGCATTTGCCCCATTTCACCGGAACGCTCACCCACCCTGAGCATACGTAGCGAAATGGGCGTCGTCAGTTGGTATTTTTCAAATGCTAATGATAATTGCGCGCCGGATTGAATCATCGCGCTGGCTGCCTGCAAATTCTGTTTGATGCCAGAGGATACCATGTTTTGAACCGTTTCCATTGCAGCCACAATGGGAATGCCGCCTTCCAATAACATACCCATGGTCAGATATAAACGCGACAATTCATATAAACGAATCCGTTCGCCAATACCGGGTAAGCGCCCCAGCCAGCGTTGCCAGCCACCGTGTGCCATCATATAGCGCACGGCAAAAAACAAAAAACTCACCAGTAGCGCAAAGCCAATCAAAACAGCGGTGGTATGTTGCCCGACATATTGCCCCCATTCCAGCAACAGGCCGGACAAAAACGGCAAATCCCGTCCCGCCCCGCGATACACTTCGGCAAAGCGGGGCACCACATAGCCAATTAAGAAGAAGGAAACGCCACCACCGACCAACATCAAAATCATCGGGTAAATTGCTGAACTGATGACTTTGTTGCGTACGATATCAATCCGCTGTTGATAATCGATGTAGCGTGTGAGTGAACGCGGCAAGTCGCTGGTGCCTTCGGACGCGCGCACAATACCAACATATAAAGGCGGGAAAATATCACACTGATCGGCTAGCACCGCTGAAAAGCGTTTGCCTTCGCGCAAACCGTCGAGCAAACCACTTAACACTGAACGGGTGACGGGATTGGCTTCTTTTTCCAACAGCGCTTCCAGACACTCGACAATACTTAAACCTGCCGTGAGCAAGGCTAATAATTCCTGACTGAATAAGACCAGTTGTATGCGGGTGCCGCCAGTGGTGCGTAAGCGATCCAGCAGGCTTGCCTTGATGGGTGAAATTTGCGCGGCAAACAGGCCGCGTTCTTCAATTTGTCGCCGAGCATCGTGTTCGTCGCGCGCCTCGATGGTTAGCGAAGTCATTATCTGATCATCGGAAAGGGCACGAACTTCAAACTGCATGGCGTTGTCTCATGGGAAATTTTTAAGCAAGCTGATGGATAAGGGCTGCGCTGGCCGTTAAATTGAATGCGCCGCTGTTGCAGATTATCGCAGATTTTTATGAACAAACGGCAAATGGTGATAGTAATGGTTCAGGTCAATCAGGATGCAAGCTGGCTGGGCGTTACGCAGAGCGTGGCGTAGCTTGACACACTGACATTGCCATCTCCACTGGGCGGCGAGGCTGAATCATAGGGATACAGGTTTAATCTATATTTTTGTGATCAGAAAAAGCGATTATTCGATTGGTATTTATCAGTTTGAAATATTCAGATGGCATGTGTATACTTAAACAGCAGCGCCAGTTTTTTGCCGGGTAAATTTGACGGGAAGGGGTTATTATGCACAAGCTCAGTTTTTTCATGGCATTGATATGCGGCGTGAGCGGAGCTGCATTCGGGATGCCGTCTTTTGAACATCGCTGTAACAATGAATTGCCAAAAGCAAATTTGGTTTTTCATACGGCACCGATCACTTATAAGGTATATAGCAATATCTCAACACGGCGTTTGTCGCAACGTGGGACGTATACGCATTCAAGTGAATCGCTCTTGGGCATGATTGAAAATAAATCAGTTCTTGAAATTGAATTTGATGGAGCCGTCTTGCAAGATACCAAACAAAATCAAGAATGTTTGTCGCCGCGAATTGAGGTGTTTTTGCGCTACGAACCATTGCAAGTCTATATTGCGCGGGAGTTGCCGGAAGGCTCCTGTCCCTACCGTGTCATGGTTGAACATGAAATGTATCATGTGCAAATTTATCAAGATCAATTTCCATTGGTCCTTGAAAAGGTAGAACACGCGTTGTCGATACGTTTTCGGGATCAAAAATTCTACGGTCCAATTGGGCAAACCAAAGAATTGTTGGAGCAAGAGATCGATAATCGGTGGCGCCCTTTGATTCGTGAAGAATTGCGCAAGGTTGAAAAAATGCAACGGGATCTTGATTCGCCCGAGGAGATTTTCAGGTTGAGTAATTCCTGTTTCGGTGAAACGTCCAAATTAATGGGGAGTCTCTATTAAGATCGCTGGCCACTATTTCAGCATCTCCCCATTATTTTTATCGTTATAATTTGGCTACATGACGTGGCTCTTCTTTTTCGAGCAGTTTGTCCTGGTTTTCAGTTGGCTTGCTCTTTTCAACGGTTTTCAGTTGGGTTTTGCTAACACTGGCCTTTTTTTGCTCCGGTTTGGCGGCCTGTTCATTTAATGACATGAGTTGAAACGACATTTGCAATTGCGAAGGGGCGGGGGCCGCAGCAGGCGCGACTGGTGCTGCCTTGACGACAACAATCGGTTGGGGTGATAAATGCAGGGCCGCCAATACCTGCGCCGATTGCTCAGGCATACCCATAAAAAATGTCCCTATTGCGCTAATTAACAACACCAAACTGGTTAATACGGCCATGCCAAAGGTTTTACTGGTTTTTGCCGCACGCTGACCGAGGCTGGGTGTCGGGGCTTCGGCTAATACCATGGAAGCGCGATGTTGCCAATCGAATGCTTTTTGGCCTGCATATTGCATACGTTGGATTAATTCTTGTGCAACCGTTTCGGCTTGCTTTTTATGCTCTTCAATTTGCGCTTGCAGGGCCAGGCTCAGTTCAGTTTGGCGTGCATCTTGTTGCGCTTGTTCTTGTGCGGCGGCTAAAGCGCGTTGCTCGGCTGCAATGCGGGCGTCAGCAGCAAGCCGGGCTTGCGCTTGGGCATCCTGGCGTTGGCGTGCCAATTCGGCATTGGCTTGCTCAAGCGTTGCGCGTTGTTGTGCTTCTTTGCAAGCAGCTTGTTCTGAATGGAGTTGTGATTGAATGGCTTGCAAGGTTTGTTGCTCCATTTCTGCACGTTGCTGTTCCAATTCCAATTTGGCACGAATTGCTGCCAAGGCTTGTTGTTCCAAGGTGATGCGATTTTTCTCAGCCTTGGTCAAGGCCAAATCTTCACGTGATTTTTGCAATGCCAGTTGTGCCGCCTGGCGTTGTAATTCCGCACGCGCCTGGCATTGCGCCAAACTATGTTTTTCGGCGGTGGATTCCGCTTCTTTTGCTGCGCGGGCGGCACGTTCGGCTTGCTCGCGCGCCAAAATGGTTTCGGTACGTTCTTGTTCAGCTTGCGCCCGTGCTTGTGCTTCGGCACAGGCGTTTTGCTCCGCTTGTAATTGTTGCCGCACAGCGTCCAAGGCGGCTTGCTCGGCTTGTTGACGTTGTTGTTCCAGATTGACTTTGGCATGCAACACTGCTTGCGCTTCTTCTTCGGTTGCCGCGCGCGCCATTTCGGCACTTGCCAAAAGACGGGCTTGCTCCAGTTTTTTCTGTACCGCTTCGGCTGCGGCGCGGCTGGCTTGCGTTTGCAACTGGGCACGGGCAGCCAATTGTTGTTCTATTTGCTGTTGTTTTTCAGCCGCTTCGCGTGCCTCTTGTTCTGCCAAGGCGCGCAAGCGGGCGCTGGCTACCTGTTGTTGCTCGGCCTGGCTGCGGGCAAGGGCTTCGGCACCAGCTTGTTTTTCAGCGGCGATTTTCTCTTCCAGCGCGCGTTGCGCCTGTTGTAAATTAATCAGACGTTGTTTTTCAGCACGTGCCAACTCAAGCGCCTGGCTTGCTGCCAACTCGGCTGCCGCTGCAGCTTGCTTTTGAAACTGTGCCTGATTACTCAATTGCGCAAAATGTTGTTGTTCTGCCGCCACTTTGGCTTCCAATGCCAAGCGTGCTTCACGTTCGACTTGTGTATTGGCTTGCAAAATGGTCGCTTGTGCCTGCTCTGCATTTATGCGTTTTTCGGCTTCGGAACGGGCCAGATTCTCTTGTTCCAACTTTAACTGCAATTGGGCCAGGGCAGCTTTCTCGGCATCCAGTTTATCGCGCTCAGTTTTGGTTAGTTCAATAGCATTACGCGCTGTGAGCAGGGCCACTTGGGCGCTCTTGCGTTGCAACTCGGCTTGGGTTTGGCTCTGTTGCAGCGCCAATTTTTCCGCATTGGCCTTGGCTTGAATCGCTTTGCGCGCTTGCAGGTTCGCAGCTTCCCGAGCTGTCAATAAGTCGGCATACTCTTGATCGGCACGGGCACGGGCTTCGGCTTCTTTGCAAGCGGTTTGTTCGGCCGCGAGTTTAGCCTGGGCTGCTTGCAAAGCCTGTTTGGCGGCATCCGCGTGTTGTTTTTCTGCTTGCAATTGGGCTTGTACTGCCGCCAAAGCCGCTTGTTCATCTTGTACCCGTTGCCGCTGTACCCGTGCTAATTCTACCGATTCGCGTGCTTTCAAAACCGCCGCCTGAGCTGCTTTGGATTTGAATTCCGCCTGCAATTGGGCATGATCACTCGCCAGTTTGCTGGCGGCGGTTTCTGTTTCTTGTGCCAACAGGGCGCGTTGATCGGCCTCTTGCTGTTGGCGCAAATACTCGGCTTCTTCGCGTTCGGCATTGATGCGTTGTTGCGCTTGCTTTGCCGCAGCCCGTTCGGATTGAATCCTTTCTTTCATTGCAGCCAGAGCTTGCAAATCGGCATTGGCGTGTTCGCGTTCTGCATTGGCCAATTCTTGCGCTTGCAGCGCTTTTAAGGCGGCAGCGGCAGCCGCCTTATTTTGCAATTCGGTTTTTTCGGCCAAGGCGGCGAGGGCTTCTTGCTCGGCTTTGTTGCGGTTTTGCGTCAAATTGACCAAATTACGTTCTTGAATGACGCGCTGTTCTGCCATTTGCTTGGCGCGTTGCTCTTCCAAAGCCCGTTGTTCGGCTAATTGGGCGGCCGCACGTTCAGCTTCCTGACGCTGTTGTGCCTCGGTGGCGGCGCGGTTTTCTGCCTGCATGCGCTGTTTGGCTTGTTGATCGGCATAGTGCTCGGCTTCAATCCGGGCCAAACTTGCGCTTTGTAATTGGCGTTCGATTTGAATGCGTGCTTCGGTTGCGCCGCGAATTCTTTCATCCGCTTCGCGCCGGGCTTGCGCCGTGAGGGCAGCAATGCTTTCTGAACGATGCCTTTGATCAGCCGCTTCTTGTAATTCTGCTTCTGATTTCAAGCGCAAAGACAGGGCTTCCGATGCCAAACGGTCTGATTCCGCACGCGATTGGGCGGCCGCTTCATTTTCACGTTCAATCGTGCTTCTGGCACGTGCTTCTTCACGCGCGCGAATTTCCGCAGCAGTGCGATCCAATTCCGATTTGAGGGCCGTGACATCGTCATTTTGCCGCTGTTTGGTGATGACGACGGCGTCATGGGTAATAGAAGCTAATTTCTCAGCCTGTTGTTGGGCGCTGGTTTCAGCTTGCTCGCGCTCTCTGGCCAAAGAGGTCAGGCGGGCATCGGTTTCTGCCCGAATGGCAATGGCTTGTTTGGCGGTATGCATGGCGTGAATGCGTTCATGCGCTTCCATTTTCGCTTGCGCCGTACGTTGGATCATTTCTTCCGCCACCGCACTGGCGCGAATGGCCGATTCCGAATCAACCGTAATTTGTTCGGTGGCGCGCAGGCGGGCTTCGCTTTCTGCCTTGGCACGAGCCTCGGCTGCCTGACGCAAATGGGTATCGGCTTCGATGCGAGCGCGGATTTCAGTAATCTCTTTATTGACCGCCAAGGTCTTGGCTTCGCTGGCAGCGTAGGCTTGACGATCTGCTTCCAGTCGTGCCCGGCTGGCTTCAATCGCTTCCTGGGCCGCTTTTGCATTTTGCAAGGCGGCAGCGGCGGCGGCGGCATCGGTTTTTGCCTTGGCTTCGGCTAATTCACGCGCTCTGGCTTCGGCGTGGGCACGGTTTTCTGCTGCGAAACTGGCTTTGGCTTCGGCTTCCACCCGGGCAATGGCTTCATGAATAGCCTTCAATTCCGCTTGAGCGCGGTTGCTGCCCCCATTAGCTTGGGGCAAATCATTGTCGCTGTTTGCGTTTGTCCGGGTATTTTGCGTCGTGCTCATCGTCAACTCCTGTGAAGTCATACTACTAACCAGTGAAC
>JBKJLF010000324.1:0-11493 GCA_046597185.1 Burkholderiaceae bacterium
AAATGATGCTGATGTCCGAAATATCTTCTTCCACGCCTTCCTGGCGGCTTTCGTAAATCATTTTTGCGCCAATCAGCGTCAATAACCCAAAAGCGACCCAATGGGTGTAGGCCTCTATCCAACCTAAAACGCTCTTGCCACCCAAATAACCGATGAAGGGCATCAAGGCTTGAAATATTCCAAAGAAAAGCCCTGCTCTTAATGCCAGGTGGGACGTATTTTTCTTCGCCCCCAATCCGATGGAAACTGCAAAAGCGTCCATGCTGAGTGCAACCGCAAGAATGAGTACTTCGATCATATTGTTCCCTTTAAAAATGGTAGGGTAGGTGGCGTTTTCATTTCGACTTAACCAACCAGGCCTTTATCTGCACGTAGGAACTGCTAATCATAATGGATGGCAATTGATTTATGACGCTGCGGTATTGCAGCCGGTCTTCAAAAGCAGCGGCCTGACAACTTCGGCCATTGCCTTACCAAAAACCAAATGCTGCTCAAGGTCAAGATGCACGCCATCCACGTTGCTTGATGTGACGACGCTGCCAGCATCGAAGAAATGGCAACTGGCTTCTTCGCACACAACCCGGTAGGCGACGGCCAAGCCAACGCACTTCACGTCGCCGCCCTCGAATTTTGGCGCAATAGGCCCTTTCGGTGCTTGAATGGCCGGCGGTGCAACCACCAATATTTGTGGTACGGGCATACCAGGCTCAACAGGCGCAGTGCGGATGGCAGCGACGAGCGCACTAATGCCTTGAGATGCGTGCCATGCGTTGTGCTCGTGCATAGACTGAAAGTCGTTGGTTCCGAGCATAAGAACAACCAGCGCAAGTGGTGAGTGAATTTCGATTCTCTGAGCCAACCCGACAAGCCCATTCCGCCCGGCCAGCGTTGTTCGAAATGCAGGCGCTTTCGTGTCGTTGGGATAAGGCCCCAGGACAAAGAATCAGAATTGACTAATATGTGTTGCATGGCACAGTCACTCCTTTTTTGCACCGATTGGCGGGAACACGTAGCTGATGCCGCACGTCCTGCGCGTGTGGGCCGCTTTTTGATCTTTTTTAGAAATATGCTTAGCCTTGGTTGAAGACAGAACCCAGATCGGACAACCCCATCAAAGCAGATTAGGAGCCATCATGGAATTCTCTATCCACTTCACCCTCGCAGCATGTTTTGTCACTGCCGCAGCGCAGGCACAACTGATCGTATCGACCGGGACACCGGAGGGCACGTATGGTGCCTTGTTTCGCGAACTCAACAGCGAATGTGCGGCCGACTATAAGCTGGTGTTGACCGAATGGCGTAGCGCGGAAGGTAAGGTATCCAACGGTTCGGTGTTGAATCTGGATAATTTGATCAATAACCGGGCCAATATCGCGTTTTCGCAAATGGATGTGATGCGCGCTCGCGCCCACTCGGATGAGCGGGTCAACAGCTTGCGGATTGTGTTTCCACTATATGACGCCGAGGTGCATTTTCTGGCCAGCAAACGCGGTAAAAAAGAAGGCGGTGTGTTTGGCATCGGTGCCAAAACCAGCGTCTTTCGTACCGTGAGTGATTTCCGGGGTAGAACCGTGGGCGCATGGGGCGGTTCCATCGTGACCGCTGCCTACATCAACCAAAATGACGAAGCTGGCAGAAACCACAGGCAACCATGCCAAGTGGGCCAGTGTCGCGCCGGAACAAAAGGTCGAGTGGCCGTATTTTCAGGTTGGCAGTGTCGCCGTGAAGGGCAAGTAAATCAGGCACAAATCGCTTCGCAACAGCTAATTTCATCACCCTCGCACAAAGCTTCATTGAGCTTGACCAAATCACAGTAGACGCTGTATTCAAACCCCTGGCGTGCGCCTTTGCGGTCATCAATCAACAAACCTCGCAAAAAGGCGTAAATGCCATTGGTGGGTAACAGGCGGTTGATGCGCCGGGTTAATTCCGGCATATCTTTTAAGCGCGGTGCGGCCTGTGCCACTTCGCGCTCATCAAAAGCCGGGATTTTGCCATTAAAAATGGTTTTGAAGCGCAGCCGGGTTGCCTCATATTCGGCACGCAAATTCGCTTTGCCATATAAATCGAATAGCAACAACCAGCATTGCGGGGTTTTTTCCTGATCCAGCGCTGCGGCCAAAATACTGATTGCCACTTCGGGTTTATCCAACTCCAACCAAAATTTGGCTTGCGCCAGAGCTGAATTTTGTTCGATCAATTCCATCCCCTCCTGATTGACCGGTTCATTGGCCAAGTATTCATCCTCCACGGGTGACTCAACCACTACCACTTCGTATTCAATCGTATCAAAGGCGGCCGGGAAGGCTGCGCCAAAATTGCGGGGGTACGGTTCGCCTTGCGCACCCAGCGTTTTGGCCAGCGTTTTAGGCAAGGTTTTGGGCAGCGTTTTGGGAACAGCCAGCACCGAATCCGGCGTCGGTAGCAAGGTGATGGAACGTTCCCAATCAAACACCGTGACTTCTTCGACTTTCTTCTTGCGCCAACGTGGCAGCATCAAAAGTGGAATCGCCGCCACCCCAATACCCAGCAACAAGGCAATTTTTGGCAACCAGTCTGGTGCCGGCTGGGTCTGGGGCTGGGTCTGCCCACCCGACACCGTGGGATCAATTTTTTCAGACTGCATCAAGGCCAGACGTTGCATCCGCTCCGCTTCCAAGGCTTGAATCCGTGCTTCGATTTGTGCTTTGGTCAAATTTTGCGCAGCATCTTTCAACTGGTTTTGCAGCGCCCAAGGCGCGCTGGCGGCCGTTAAAATACTGACGACAAAACCGATTTGAATAATTTTCTTCAGGGCAATAAACATGATCGCTTCCTCTTTTTTTTATCTCATTGCCGCAAATGTGCGGTGGATTTGCTGTTTTCACTCGCTGCCACGCATCAATTTGCCTTGCCATGGATACACAATAATAGGTCTGCAGGGGTGTTTCTAACACAGATAATGACATGCCATAACACCGCATAACACCCCAAGCTGCACACCGCACGGCGAGTCACTTTTAGGCTCCCGTCTTATCAATCGGTGTATTTGCCGAGCAATAGCCTGCTTCAGCAAAATCATATCAAAATTGCCTTATATCATCATTCCACAAGGTAATTTAAAATACATTAAGGAAATATTTCATTGTGGAAAAGATACCGCGCCAGATTTTATTTTTGCCGGATAAGGCAAAAAAACAACACCGATCAAAGATATCAGACTGCGCCAGCGCATGTTAGAATTTCCCACGACATTCATTCAAAGAGCCATGCCATGAAATTCAAGTCCACTTTATTCACCACAGCCATGCTGTTTTCATGTTTTACGAATCTGGCAGATGCACAAAGCAGCGCACAAAGCAGCGCACAAAGCAGCACATCAAGCAGCACCGCCCCACCGGCCAAATCGAAATTTGATGCCGAACTGGCCAAAACCGTGGGGGCGGATGAAATCGGCATGAAAGCCTATATTTTTGTTCTCCTGAAAACCGGCCCAAATAAAATGCCGGCAGGGCCGGAACGCGATGAGATGTTTAAAGGCCATTTCGCCAATATCAAACGCATGGCGGATGAAGGCAAATTGGCCGTGGCTGGCCCGCTGGATGGGGTCGATGGCTGGCGCGGGCTGTTTGTTTTGGCCACCACCGATATGGAGGAAGCAAAAAAACTGATGGCTGCTGATCCCGTCATCACAAAAGGTGAAATGATCGCCGAATACCACAAATTTTATGGCTCCGCCGCCTTGATGCTGGTGCCGGAAGGGCATCAAAAAGTCGCCAAGAAAAGTTTTTGAAAAGAAAGATATTCACGATGGAAATATCTGACATCTGAATTAAAAATTGGACGAATATTGGGTGCATGGGCATAATGCTGCCTGTCTCCTCTATTTCCTTGGAGGAGAATATTGGGTGCATGGGCATAATGCTGCCTGTCTCCTCTATTCTCCTCCAAGGAAATAGATTTCAAGCCCACCCACCTGGTGGGCTTTTTTTTGCCCCGCGCGTGCTCACTCGGCACCTGCACCGCCTGGAATACAGCCAAGCCTGGAAGTGCTTGGTTCGGTGCCCGGTTCAGCGCCTGATTCAGCAAGCCATTTTGACAGCAATCACAGGAGAAAATCATGTCCACCGAAAAAATCTTACAATCCTTGTGGCAAATCGGCGCGGGCGCGCCGTCTGCACTGGCGCAAGTCGCCTTCACTGGCAACACGCAACAACTGCCTTCCACCTTTCACATCGGGCAACTGGCGTCGGCCAGTATCGCCGCGCAAGCCTTGGCGGCGGCGGAAATTGCGCTGTTGCGCGGCGGCCAGCACCAAACCATTAAAATTAATCATCGTCATGCGCTGGCCATGTTTCGCAGCGACCGCTACCTCACCATCAATGGCCAGGCTGCCGCCGACCCATGGAGTAAGATTGCAGGCTACTATCAGGCGGGTGACGGGCGCTGGATACAACTGCACACCAATTTCGATCATCATCGCGATGGGGTGCTGGCCATCTTGCAATGTGCCGATGATAAAGCCCAGGTGGCCCAAGCCATTCGAGCATGGAATGCAGCAGAACTGGAAAACGCCCTGGCCGATGCCAATATGTGTGCCGCCATGATACGCACCCAGGACGAATGGCGCGCCCACCCGCAAGCGCAGGCGATTGCACACTTGCCCCTGTTTGAAATTGAACGCATTGGCGATGACCCCGCCATGTCGGTGAATGCACACCAAAGCACGGCCGGCACCTCGCCCCGCCCGCTGGATGGCGTGCGTGTGCTAGACCTCTCACGCGTGATCGCCGCGCCCGTAGGTGCGCGCACGCTGGCGCAACACGGGGCCGATGTGCTGGCCATCAGCGCCGCGCATTTGCCCAATATTGAATCGCTGGTGATGGATACCGGACGCGGCAAGCGCTCGGCCCACCTGGATTTGCGCAGTACTGAAGGCCGCCAGAATTTGCAGCAACTGGTGGCGGGTGCCGATGTGTTTTTGCAAGCTTACCGCCCCGGAGCACTGAACCTGCATGGTTTTTCCGCCGAAGAACTGTGCCAGCGCCACCCCGGATTAATTTACGTCAGTTTATCGGCCTGGGGCCACCTCGGCCCGTGGGCGCAGCGGCGCGGATTTGATAGTCTGGTGCAATCGGCCAGCGGCATTGCCCATGAAGAAGGCGTGGCGGCCAACTTGGCCGAGCCCGGCAAACTGCCGTTTCAGGCGCTCGATCATGCCACCGGTTATTTGATTGCGTATGCCACCATGCTGGCACTGGCGCGGCGCGCGCGCGAGGGTGGCAGCTACCATATCCGCCTGTCACTGGCGCAAACCGGGCAATATCTGCAAAACATGGGGCGCTGCGGCTTGCATGAGCATGCCAGCGAACTGAGTAGCGCCGAAGTAGCTGGCTTTGTGCAATCCTCCGCTTCACCCTGGGGCCAGATGCAAGCGATTGCACCGGTCGAAGCGATGAGTGCCACACCCGCCTTTTTTGCCACGGCGAGATCAAAATTGGGCGGCGATACCGTGAACCCGGCATTTCCGGGATGGTAACAACAGGCAATAAAGTAAGACTCCATCCTTTTTCTCGCTATCGCTCCAATTTTATTAATACCAATAATTCATTGTGTTTTCTCAAATTGTTACTTGCCCCGTGAAAAAAAGCGCACTACCATTAGCTTTCGTTTGAAAGTACCAGTAACGATGCTTGCATTATTGCCAGTGAGCATCGTTATCGATTTCGCCGACACTTTTATCGCATGCAAGCCAACCAGGAGCGCACAATGACTACCAAAAAACACCACCCACCGATTATCCCGATGTACGCCGTTGCGATGAGCGAAGCCATTGCCAGTGGCGATGCCGCCAAAATGGCGGCCGCACGCAATGATGCCTTTGCCTATATGGCGTCGGCCGCCGAGGTTGCCCAGCTGCTGCCTGAACTGGAAAAAGCGATTCAAGCCAAGGGCGGTATTATTCGCCCACTGTATGGCGTCACGATTCAGGATGCCAAGGCACGCGGTGATACGGCAGAATTGGCCAGTATCAAGGGAGAACTCGATGCCTATGCCAGCCTGCTTGCGACCAGCAACCCCGTGGCCATTGGCAACGGAAACGCCACCCACCCGCCCGTAACCCCTTATGGTGTCGCGATTCAGGACGCCAAGGCACGCGGCGACGACGCCGAAGTGAAACGCCTCACCGCTGTGGCCGAAGGCTTGCTGGCGCAACTTAACGCGACCAAATAAGGTATCCCATAGCGCTGATCAATCGTCCCAACCACCAGCAGCGCCGCTATCTTTACGGATACCAGCCTGCTGGCATCTGCCACCGGAGTCAACTATGGAACAAACGCTTGTCACCCAACCCGCACGGGCACGCACCCTGTCGGACTTAAACGGCCATACCCCCGTGCATGTGGTGTGGGAAATCACCCTCGCCTGCAATTTAAAATGCAACCACTGTGGCTCCCGTGCCGGAAAACGGCGGGTTGGCGAACTCTCCACCGAAGAAGCCTTCTCGGTCATCGACCAATTGGCAGCGCTGGGCACGCGTGAAATCACCCTGATTGGCGGCGAAGCTTTTTTGCGCAAGGATTGGCTGCAACTGGTGGAACGTATCGCCGGGCACGGGATACGGGTTGGTATGCAAACCGGTGGACGTGCCTTAAACCAGGCCCGCCTGGAAGCGGGCAAACGCGCCGGCTTGTTTGGTATCGGCGTCTCAATTGATGGCATGAAAGAATTGCATGACCGGGTGCGCGGCGTCATCGGCTCCTGGCATGACGCCATCCGCGCCATCGAAAACGCCAAGGCCATGGGCCTGGGTGTCAGTTGCAATACCCAGATTGGCGCGGAAACCATACCCGAGCTGGAACCGTTGTTTAACCGCATCATTGCCGCCGGAGCCACTCATTGGCAGTTGCAAATAACCGTGGCCATGGGCAACGCGGTGGAAAACGACCATTTGCTGCTGCAACCACACCGCGTGCTGGAATTGATGCCGTTACTCAACCGCCTGTACCACGAAGGCCAACAGCGCGGCTTGCTGCTCACCTTTGGCAACAACCTGGGCTATTACGGCCCCTATGAACACCACTGGCGCGGTTTTGGCGACGAAACCCTGCATTGGAGCGGCTGCGCGGCGGGCCAAAACGTGATTGGTCTGGAAGCCGACGGCACCATCAAAGGCTGCCCTTCGCTCGCCACCGAAACCTATGGCGGCGGCAATGTACGCGACAATTCGGTGGCAGAACTATGGAACACTTCCGAAGCGCTGCATTTTGGCCGCATGCGCAGTATTGATTCGCTCTGGGGTCATTGCCGCACCTGTTATTACGCCGATGTCTGTCGCGGCGGCTGCACCTGGACTTCCGATTCCTTGTTTGGCAAACCGGGCAATAACCCGTATTGCCACTACCGCGCCCTGAAGCTGGAAAAACGCGGCATCCATGAAAAAATCCGCAAGATAGCCGAAGCGCCCGACAAGCCGTTTGCCATCGGCCGCTTTGAACTGTATGAAGAAGCCATTCCCGGTCGCGAAATACTGCCGGAGCAAGCCGCACCCGAGCCACGCATTGCCGTGCGCACCCCAAGCGAGCCATTGCCGCAGCTCGATTTATGCCGCGCCTGCCATGAATACATTTGGCCCGACGAAACGACTTGCCCACATTGCCAGGCCAATATTGCCAAGGCCGCCAGCGACTATGCGATTGCCGAAGCCAAACGGCACGCCTTGATGTACGAACTGCAAGGCGTGCTAAGTCGGCTACGCAGCATAACCGGCGCTGCATAAAATCCGGGGCGGTAGCACAATCTACCGCCAGATGTTGTTGTTGTGTTGATGTACCACCGCATGACGGCAATTCCGCCGCATGCACAACCTGGAAGGAGTCTGTATATGCCTAACTCAAAACCTGTTGGTAGCCAACCAAGACCGCTTTACGCGGTTCCCATCCACGAAGCCATCGCCAGCGGCGACGTTGCCAAAATGACTGCCGTCCGCACCGAGGTCTTCGCCTTTCTGGCATCGGTTGCCGAGGTTGAGCGCTTGCTGCCCGCCCTGGACAGCGCCATCACTGGCAAAGGCGGCCCAATCACCGCGCTGTACGCCGTGAGCATCCAGGACGCCGTCGCACGCGGTGACCAGGCCGAACTGGCGCGCATGAAGGCCGAAGTGGACTACTACCGTCGCATGTTGGGTTAAGCCCTGTCCGCGCCGCGCCCTTGCAGATCAAAACAGGCCATTGGCCGGAATCCTATTGCGACTGCTATTGGCATCGGGGTTCATGTCCGACAATGCCTGTTCTCAAACTGATACGACAGGGTACAGCCAGAGACCTTGGCACGCCTGTTGCCATGGCTGGTTAGCGATACGAGCTTTCCGCTAACCAGCCACCACCTCGGCCACAAACTCCGGTTTCACCTTGGCGCTCAACAAGGTAAAAATCACCACCCCAAACGGGATCAGAAAAACCAGCGCCGAGGCAAAATGATTAACCCATAGATCATCGTAAGTAAGTTGCCCGTTTCGAAATTGCTCCACGGTCATTGATTTAAGTGCCAGCTTGACTGAAGCCAAGCATGCCAAAGGCGCTCAGTACAATCAACACCCAGGCGATGATACTGACAAATGTTGAGCGCTTGACGGGCAGCGTGCCCGCCGCCAAGGGCAGGACCGAAGGATTGGGGCTGGCTTGCATACGTGCTTGCATACGATGGGGCATCCATGAGTGAGTGGTTGAATGAGTAAGTCAATAAGCGGGTGGAAATTACCCGGTTTGGAAGTATCCCATGGATTAATGGCGGCGGTCAATTTTCTTCCATCCAATTAATTTGGCAAAATATCGCTTGACCAAAATAACGCTCTAGAATACAATTCTAGAATGCGATTCTAGCAGAATCTTTCAAGTCGGCATCCAAATGAGGCAAGCATGAGCACAAGCACCCCGAATAATCCGCCCGAAGCCGGCACCAGCGCCCCCGCCAGTGATCGCAAAACGGCCATCTTACAGGCCGCACTGGCGGTATTTACCGAAAAAGGCGTGGCCGACACCACCATTGACGATATCCGGGTGCGCAGCCAGGCTTCGGTGGGCAGTATCTACCACCATTTCGGCACCAAAGAAGGGATTGCGGCGGCCTTATTTACGCATGGCCTGGATGATTATTGGGGCCAACTCATCAGCAGCGTGCAAGCCGCGCCCAATGCCGAGCGCGCGATTCATGCCATGCTCACGGCGCATATTGGCTGGATTATGGCGCAGCCCGAGCTGGCGCGCTTTTTGTTTGCGCGCCGCCAGGCAGTGAGTGCTGCCCACGACCAAAGCATCCGTGAGCGCAGTGGCGAGCACTTTAAAAATCTGTTCGCACTGATGAAGCCCTGGTTTGCCTCAGGCATTTTACGCCGTATGCCACCCGATTTATATGCGCCTTTGCTGGTGGGGCCAGCCCAGGAATATGCGCGCCAATGGTTAAGTGGGCGCACCACGCTCGCCCCAGAAATCGCCATCCAGGAATTGAGTGCCGCTGCCTGGCGCAGTATGGCAAACGACCCCGGGCGCAGCAGCTAATACAACAGCTAATGCAGCACTTTATACAGCAGTTCATGCAGCCAGCCCCATCTTTCAAAACCATACCAAAGGAAACCATAATGAGCAAACCACATAGCGCCACCACTGCCACCCGCATTGGCCTGTTGGCACACGACGGCCATAGCTTGGGCGCGTATTGCTACGAACCAACCCAAGCGCTACCAGCACCACAGGCGGGTGTGGTAATCGGCCCGGCCATGGCGGTGCCGCAATCGTTTTACGCCGATTTTGCCCACTATTTGGCCAGCCAGGGCTACCGCGTATGGACCTTTGATTATCGCGGCATGGGTGAATCCTGGCAAGGCTCAATGCGCACTTGCAAAGCCGATATTTCAGACTGGGTCTTGCGCGATTACGACGCCGTGGTGCAGTATGCCAGCGCACAAATGCAAGACCTGCCCCTGTTTATTTTGGGCCATAGCCTGGGTGGCCAAACCATGCCCTTACTGCCCGCTTTGGCCACCATCCGCAATTTTTCCGGTGCGATTAATATTGCCGTGGGCAGTGGCGCTTTGCGCCATAATGTGCCGGATTTGCGCCGCAAAGCGCCGTTTTTATGGTATGTGTTTGCCCCGATTTTTTGCCCTTTGTTTGGCTATTTTCCCGGTTCCAAAATTGGCGTGATCGGCGACATTCCAACCCACGCCCTGTTTCAATGGCGGCGTTGGTGCTTGACACCGGATTATTTGCTCTCGGGCGAACCGGGTGCGCGCGAAGCGTATGCCCGCGCCAATTGGCCGGTATTGGGCTTGAGCTTGAGCGACGATGAATTGCTGCTTGAATCTGGCTCGCACATGTTGCACCAGGCCTTGAGCCAGGCGCAGGTGGAGTATCGGCTGTTAAAGCCCGAACAATTTGGTTTGAAGCGCATTGGCCATTTCGGTTTTTTCAAAAAAGCGCAAGAAAAAACCCTTTGGCCCATCGTCACGAGTTGGCTGCAACAACAGCGCACTACCCCTGCACTGGCAGCGGCTTGACGAGGCTAGGCGGGAATGGCGCAAAATAGCATACAATTACGCCATGCCATTCCATTGAAAGAACAAAACTGTGAGCCAGTCATTAATCAAGCCAGTGTTTGATGTGTTACTGGCACTTTTCGCCCTGCTGCTGGCACTGCCTGCGTTGCTGCTGTGTATGCTGTTGATTCTGTGCATGGATCAGCACAATCCACTGTTTTTGCAGCCGCGTTTGGGCTTGAGCAAAAAAACCTTCGTCATCATCAAACTGCGCACCATGAAACACGCCCAAGTTACCACCCTGGGCCGTATCTTACGTAAAACCGGGATCGATGAACTACCGCAATTGCTGAATATTATTTTCCTGCACATGAGTTTTGTCGGGCCACGCCCACTCACCCAGGCCGATGTTGCGCGCCTGGGCTGGGATGATGGCTGGCATGCGCAGCGCTGGCAGGTGCGGCCCGGCATTGCCGGTCTGGCCCAACTGACCCCGATTTGCCATAAAAAAGTCAGTTGGGCGCTGGATAAAAAATATCTCGATTGCCGCAGCTTTGTGATGGATCTTAAAATTCTGTTGGCAACGGCGGCGGTGCTACTGGTGGGCAAACAGAAGGTTAGCCATTGGTTTTACGCCAACCGCTCATGATGGCTGGTTCAAACCAGCTTGCTTCAAACCCGCTTCGTTCACATCTTCTTAAACCATAGAAAGCGCAATCCTATGCAAATATTGGTCAATGGTCTGGGCAATATCGGCAGCACGCTGATCAATCTGCTACAGCGCTATCAGGCCGAGTTCGGCATCGGCGTTATTTATGCCAACAAAAACACGCCGCGCGCCTGGCAAGCCGCCGAACTGGATCATCTGCGCGCCAGCGGCGTGGTGTTATGCGCACCCGGCAGCGCAGCAGGCTTTACCCAACTGGATACGATTTTGCCGCAGGTCGATTATATTTTTGAAGCGGGTGCCAACGGTGCCG
>JBKJLF010000326.1:0-2707 GCA_046597185.1 Burkholderiaceae bacterium
ATTGCTTTTCTTGCCTTGTTATTGCCCTTGGTAGACCGACTGGGTTTGCCGCGCGCAAGTGCCGTTATGTGTACCTACATGGCAAGCCAAATCGGATTTGGCACTTCGTGGATGAATCCCTTTAGTGTGGTCGGTGCACAGGGTATTGTCGGTTTGCCGATATTATCGGGCGCGAGTTTACGCGTGGTGATGTGGGCGTGTTTCACATTGTTTGGCATTGTTTTTACTTTGCGCTATGCCGCAAAACATCGCCGCGTTGTTGTAAAGACCTATGAAGATGAAGAAATTACTGCTCCGATGAACTGGGCCGATCGCGCCATCATGTTTGCCGTATTGTGCAATGTGGTCTGGATTATTTGGGGCGTGACCACCTCGGGTTATTACATTCCGCAAATCGCCACCCAATTTTTTACTTTAGGTTTAGTCGTGGGTGCGATTGCGGTTATCGACAAGCGGATGAATTTAAATGCGGTTGCGGAAACCTTTACCACGGGCGTTGGCCAAATGGTGCCGGTGGCACTCGCTATTGCCTGCGCAAAAGGCATGTTGTGGTTGCTCGGCGGCGCCGACCCACACAAGGCATCGGTGCTCAATACATTGCTCTATGGTTTGGGCAGCAGCTTGAATGGTTTGCCCGAATTGGTATCTGCGCTCGGCATGTTTTTTACCCAGGCAGGTTTTAATTTTTTTGTGACCTCCGGCTCGGCACAAGCGGCCATCACCATGCCTTTGATGGCAGGCTTGGGTGAGCTGGTGGGTGTTACAAAACAAGTGAGCGTATTGGCATTCCAACTGGGTGATGGGGTCACTAATTTAATCGTGCCAACGTCCGCCGTTTTAATGGGGGCTATTGGTGTTGCCGGATTAACCTGGACACAGTGGCTTCGCGCCATTTGGAAATTTGAACTAGGCCTAGTGGTGCTGGCTTCCTTGTTTGTCACCTACGCCGTACTCACCGGATACGCCTGATGTTTACTTTAATTCGAAATGCGCAGGTGTTCGCACCCGCGCCGCTAGGCATTTGCGATGTACTTCTGGCGGGCGAAAAAATTGCTGCGATCGGTCATGATTTACATCCGAATCCGCAATTAAGTTGCCATGAAATCGATGGCAAAGGTCTATTACTTACTCCGGGCTTTGTCGATTCTCTGGTGCATATCAGTGGCGGTGGTGGTGAAGGCGGTTTTGCCTCACGCACCACGGCATTGAAAGCCGAGCAAGCCATTGCGGCTGGCGTTACCACTCTGATCGGCGCTTTGGGCACCGATGACATTACTCGCAGCCTGCAAGATTTATTGGCCTGCGCTCGCGCATTATCAGCCAGTGGATTAAGTGCCTATGCCTTGACCGGTTCGTATCGCGTACCCGTTCGCACCATCACCGGTAGCGTGCGTGATGACCTGGTATTAATTCCCGACATTATTGGTGTGGGTGAAGTCGCTGTTGCCGACCATCGCAGTTCAAGGCCGAGTGTTGATGAGCTCGCACGTATTGCCGCCGATGCCCATGTGGGCGGCATGCTGTCTGGCAAACGCGGCACCGTGCTCATTCATATGGGTGATGACGATGAAGGTTTGTCCTTACTCGATGAAGCCTGCAGTAGACATCGCATAAACATTCAACAATGGTTACCGACGCATATCAATCGACAAGAAAAATTATTGGCTCAAGGTATTCAATGGGGCTTACGCGGAGGCAATGTCGATCTCACCACGAGTACCACTCCGGATTTTATTGATGCCGGTGAAGTGCCTGCATCACTGGCCTTGGCCGAATTATTAGCCGCTGGGGTGAGCATTGAGCGCATCAGCATGAGCTCCGATGGTCAAGCCAGCCTGCCTTTATTTGATGCGCAAGGACAATTAATGAGTTCTGGTGTTGCGTCCCTATCCACACTGAGTGAATCCTTGCGCGAAGCGGTGCAGCAACATGGCATTGCCTTAGAAACGGCACTGTCGAGCATTACCAAAAGCCCCGCCAATAGTTGGGGCTTGAAACATAAAGGCCGCATTGAAGTCGGTGCCGATGCCGACGTGTTGTTATTAGATCCCGGCACTCTAATCCCTTTAACCACGATTGCACGTGGTCGGATTTACCCATGAACATGAGCCATTTTAAAGCCGTTGTATTTTTTGTAGCCCCTTTTCTATGCCTGCCAATGGCCGCAGCATGCGTGACTTCGGAAACCGAAAACAATAACTTCGATTCGACAGCGAATTATCCTTTATGTACCGATATTTCCGTTACTGGCAATCTGAGTTCCGTCAATGATATTGACTGGATGAAATTCGAGGTGGAAAGTGCCGGGATGATTTCAGTCAGCCTGTCGCATTCAAGTTCCAGGGATCTCGATTGGTATTTATATAAGCCTGATGGTTCTTATGCATTTGCTTCAACCAGCGATGCGAACCCTGCTGACGGCAAATATTATGCAGCTACGCCGGGCACTTATTACCTCAGAATAGTCAGAAATTTTGGCATCAACAACAATCCACTCTCTGTTACTTACAAAAACAAGCTGGCTGTGAACGATAGCAAAACTCCCGGCTATTCACGTCCAGCAGCATGGAGCTTGAGAGTCACTATGCCCAGAGTTGCTGTTCAAGCGGTAGCTGGCAAGGTCTGGTTGAATGGTGGAGCCATTCGTCAATCCAACACTGGTATTTTTGTGGATGGTTTGCGTCAAGCCACCGGCAAGAACTTTAAT
>JBKJLF010000536.1:0-8615 GCA_046597185.1 Burkholderiaceae bacterium
GCTGTTGGATTTAAAATTGGATAAAAGTGGCGTGCTGCAAGGCCTGAACTTATTACCCGCACTTAAAAAAAGTGGCACCCCGGTAATTGTGATGTCAGCACATTGCACAGGCGCAGCCCCCAAGTTGTGCCTACGGGGCGGCATTCGTGCCTTTGTGGATAAGATTCACAGTGCCAATGGCCTGTTACCCGCGATTGAAATCGTGCTGGCCGGTGAAAAAAGCTTACCCCCGGAATGGGGCAGCATCAACCCGGCAGATTTATGGGAACTCAACTCGTCGGCGCTACGCGTACTCGAAAAAATAATGGCTGACCCTTCCGAGAGCAACAAAAGCATTGCGAGCAAAATTTGCCTTTCGCTTAGAAATGACATCAGGCAGCCGCCAGTTACCATTTGACTTCTAATTCGCCCTGCATGTAATAGCGGTGGGCCAAGCCAACGTGGTTAATCGGCACATCGCGATAGATGCGAAACGCCAGATAGCGCCCCGGATCTGGCAACCATTCGCCTTTTTGCGCATCCAGTACCCGCCATCTGCCATCCAGATACAGTTCAGCCCAATTGTGGTAGTCCTGCGGGCGTGGCGTGGCGTCGCCGTTGACCACGTAGCCGCCCACCATGCGCGCCGGGATGCGGTTGGCGCGCGCCAGCGCCACCACCAGATCGGCATATTCGGTGCAATCGCCGCGCCCTTGGGTGAGCGCGTGCAATGCCCCCAAATCATCGGCCACATAACCAGCATACCGGATGTGGTTTTGCACCCAGTCAAAGATCGCCCGCGCGCCCTCGTTCTGATGCGCGCGTTGCAAGGCGGCAGCCTGCGCCGCTATGCGGGCATCGCCCACTTCAATAAAGCGCTCGGCGTGCAACCACGCTGCCGGGTCGGGCAAAGCTGACTGCGCCACCGCCGGGTCAACTGCCAGTTCGACCGTAACGCTGACCACTTTCTGCGCCAGCGGGGCCACCTCATCGAATACCAGCGCCAAAATACGGTGGCCCAAGGGGTCGCTCTCGATCTGATGCGGCATCGAGACCTGCACTTGGCGCAGTTGTTGCTGCGGCAAGTTGGCGGGCAAATAGCACCAAAAGCGCTGATTCGGCAAACTGCGCTGATGTGGGTTGCTGAAGGTAACGGTAAAGCGCAAGCGCCGCAACAGCGTCAAACCTGTTGCATGCAACGGTGCCGGCATCAACATGGGCAACAGTGCACCCGGCAGCAGCGTGCGCAAGCAGTCGCGCCGGTTCATGGGCGGGCGCTCATGGGTTACCACAAACTGGCTGCTTAGGGCCACGCGCGTGCGCCAGCCAAGTCAATTTCTGCTGCACCATGTGGCGTTTGAACAGGTCGGCATTGTCGGCATATACCAGCAGTGGCAGCGGCAGCAAGGCCTGCTGCCAACGCGCAATCTGCTCGTCGCTGCTGCTACCGGCCGCCAGCACCACTGCCAGTAGTGGCGCATTTTTGGTTTCCTTGCGGCGGCGCTCGATCACTGCCTTGATGGCTTGCGGCATCGCTTGCGGCGCAGTTTTCGGCAGAATGACCGAATGCGCCAACTCCTTTTGCATGGCGGCGTGTTCCTGGCTGAGCAATATCAGCGTATCGGCGTTGTGGCCCTCCAGCCATAGCTCGCCTGCGGAAATACGGCTCAATTGCGCCACTGACGGTGGCCGCCCCGCCACTGCCTGCTGCTGCGCCAACCAGTGCGGCATGCCGCCCAGCAGCACCCGCACTTGGCTGTAACCGGCTTGCTTGAGGCGGGTGCATTCGCCGTACAGCTCGCGCTCGCCTTTGCCGTTGCCGATCAGCACCACCTTTTTGTTGCGCCAATACGGTTTGGCGTGCAATTCAGCCGGGGTAAGGTTGATCGCGTTGGCGATATGAAACGCTTGAAATTCGGCATTGCTGCGCAGATCCATCAACGCCAGATCGGGTTTGCTCAGTAGCGCGCCCAGGTCTTTGGCCGCCAGCGCGCAACGGGCATCTGGCAGCAGTTCCGGCAAGGCCGGCAGCACGTTTGGTGCCGCCTCGTTACGCGGGCAGGTTGCAATAGTGGCCGTGGCCGTGGCCGTAGCAGAAGCAGTACTTTGCTTGCCATCGGTTTGCGCCCACAGCGGGACGCTGATCAATAACCAGCCAAGTAGGCTACAGCGGCCCATCCAAGGAGTAGAGATCATCGCGCCACCACCGTCCATTTAAAGTTGCTACCCAAGAGGAAGAAGCCTCTGGACAAATTGCCGCCTGCACGCAGGGTTACCGTGCCGTTGGTCTTGGCATGTTCGCCTTGCGCCAGCGCGCCGAAATTAACGCTATTTTGGATCAGCGACACGCCCGCAGGCACCGTTGTCAGGCGCGCCTCCACCCCTGCCACGGTTGGCCCGGTATTGGTCAGTTCTGGCCGCAACACATAGTCGTAGGTGGTGGCATCGACTTGGCTGACGCTGACAATCACCATGCCACAAATGTGCAGGTTTTGGTTATTGGTGGTACCCGTCAGATCGCCATTATCTTGATTCACCAAGTTCACCGCCGTGCCGCTGGCATCGATATAGTTGGGGTCGAGCGAGGTGGCTTTGCCCGACAGCACTTGGTAGGCTTGGTCACCGTCTGGGGCGCAGTCGTTTTGGCCTTTCACCGTGACCAGTTGATTGGCTGACCAGTTTTGCGGCGTGAAGGTCACGCTGGCGGGGGTGACTACGCCCTCGCGCACGTTGCTGCTGGCAAGCGGAATCACCACATCGGCGCTAGGCGCACTGCCCAGCCGCAGATTGAAGCTGGCGCTCTTGCCCGTTTCCGCCGTGGTGAGAACGCCGCTGGCATCGGCCACGATGCGGCCCAATTGCTGCGCCGTCGGAATCACCACCGCACCCGCAGCATACGCCTTGCCGCTGCCTCTGCCGTCGGAAATGACGCCGTACACATAATAGGCACCGGGAGGCACCAAGGCCGCATCCCACATATAGGCACCCTTTACGGTACCAGCGCTTTGGCTCAGGCCATCAATAATCAAGGTGCCGTCGAACCCGGTTTTGCTGGTGCTGTAGTAGAGCGCGATATTGGCTTCGATATTTGGGTCGGTGCCTTCCCATTCGATGCGTACCAACTTGTGGGTGCCGCCAGAATCGGTGCTGATGACCGGCGCAGCAACCTTGGACGGCAGCATGAATGCGATAGTCGGGTCTTGGTAGGCACCGGTGCTGACATGCAACTGCGCCGCATTGCTCCAGTCGCTTGCCAATTCCAGCGCATCCAGCGCCCGCACGCGCCAATAATAAGTGGTTTTGTCGGCCAAGGGTTGTGCCACTTGCCAACTGGTGCCATTGTTGACAGTGCTGCCCGACTGCACCAGCTTGGTCAAGGCGGCATCGCTGAACACTTGGAACTGGTAATGCACGGTGTCGCCGTCCGGGTCTTGCACCGGATTGGCTTCCAGCGTGGGCTGTAAGGTCGCGCTCCATGCGCCATTGCCGGGGTTGCGCACGGTTGGCGCAGGCGGTGCCTCGTTGACTGCGTTCAAGACAAAGTCAGCGCCAACCCAGGCCGATTCGGCGCTTCCGTCCTGCGCTTTCACACGCCACCAGTAGTGTTTGTTTTCTACCAGATTGCTTGCCAACCAGCTTGTGGTTTCGCCATTGGTTTGCGGTACCGGGCCGGAACTGCGCTTGTCGCTGGAATCGAAGGTATTGACGGTATCGATTTCAAACACATAGCGCAGGGTGTCGTTATTGGCATCGGTGCTATTTTGTATCGTCAGCGCGGTATTGGCGCTGGTGCTTTGGCTGCCCGCCAGTGGGCTTCGGATGACGGGTGTGCCGGGTGCGCTGTTGCCAGCATTCACCACAAAAGGCCGCGCGGGGGTCGGCGTTTGCGCGCCCAAGGCGTCTTTGGCGACCACGCGCCAATAGTATTTGGCGTGATTCACGAGGGGCAGATTCACCGTCCAAGCAGTGCTACCGCTGCTATTTTCGGGCAGATCGGCAACCTGCGTTACCAGTTGGGTCAGCCCGATGTCTTTGTACAGCAAGACGCTATAGGTGATGATGTCGCCGTCTTTATCGACGCTGTTGGTCCAACTCAGTTGCGGCGTCAGGCTGTCCACCGCGGCGTTGGGGGCCGGGCTGGTTAAATTGAAGCTGTTGGGCGGGTCGTTGAACAGATTCACGAAGAAGCGGCCATTGGCCCATGCGCTGAAGACCGTGCCATCGGTAGCGCGGGCGCGCCACCAGTAGCGAGTGTTATCGTTCAGGGTTTTACTGACGTTCCAGACGGTGGCGGCACCACTGATCTTGTTTTGCACGCTGCTATCCACCAAGGCGGTCATGGCTTCGTCGCTGTAGAGTTCAAACTCGACCTTGGTGGTAGGGTCTTGCTCGTTGCTAGAAGTCTGCACTGCCAAGGCCGGTTTCAGGCTGGCGACTTGCGCGCCAGGGGCGGGCGAGTCGATGCTCGGTGTGCCGGGGCCGGGTGGTGGCGTGTTGGCTTCCACTTTGATGCTGGCGCTGATGGCTGCGGACAGGTTGCCGTCGCTGGCGCTGTAGGTGATGGGGTACAGCCCGGCCTTGCCGACTGCGGGGGTCCAATCGAACACGGCGCGCACGATATTCGGCGTTTGCGGGTCAACCGCTTGTTGCGCAAAGGTGGCCCCCAGCGGCAGCGGTGTGGCGTTGAGCGTGAGTGGCTTGCCGTCTGGGCTAGTCACTTCGACGATGAAGGAGACTGGTTTGGCTTCTTTGACCACCCGATCTGGAATAAATTGCCAGACTGGCGGTTTCGGGTCGGTGGAAGGTGGTTTAAACTCGCTGCTGTAGATACCGCTGGTATTGACATCAAAAAAGTTGACGAAATATTCCAACTTTTTGGTGTTGGCGTTACGGCTTTGCGAGAGCCAGGCGTTTTCTGGGCTGAGCTGTTTGGCGTCCGAGCGCAGCACGCGGGCCAGCGCGCGGGCGCCGTTGAACGGGTCGGGCAGTTTCACGTAGGCAAAACCGGCGGTAGCGGGGAAGCTCAGGCGGTAGCCGTTGCTGCCGTCGGCGCTATAGTTGGCGACGCTGCTGCGGTCTAGCACTTCGGTGTCGGCGCTGTCGGATTCATAGACCCGCAGCACGTCGCCGTCTTTTGCCAGAAAGTCGCGCACGTTGTCGCGCCCCGGCAGGTCTACCCGCACGTCGCGGATCAGCGCGTGGGCGTTGACCGCTTGCAGCAGCGAGGTGAGCGCGCCGCCGAGTTCGTCCGAGTGGGTAAATTTGGCGGTAAATTCGGTGAAGCGGCCAGACAAGGTGGTTTCCATGATCCAGCGCCCCATTTTGCTGGAATTGGCTAGCACGTCGCCAAACGGCAGCAACAAGGTGTTTTGCGCTGGGGCGTCGTTGAGGAAGCTGCCAGTGAGCTTGAAGCCGATCAACAAGCCTTGACGGTTTTCAATAATTTTGGGTTGGGCGGAATCAATTTTTAGGTTTTTGGCGGCGGCAAAACCGGTGTTTTTAACCCGCACCCCGAGCGTAAACGGCACGATGGGTTCTATTTCTGGGGTAATCGGGTCGTCTGCCTGCACTTCTTGCGGCAGGAAGTAGTCGAGCGTGAGCAGCGGCAGCGGTTTCACGGTGATAACATCGGGCGAGACGTTGAGTACCACGTTTTCACCGGCATAGCGGTAATTGAGGGTGGCGCCGATCAGGTATTTTTTGCCGAGCGGGCTGGTGCCGGCCGAACCGGGGGCTGGGATGAGCAGCCAATCGATAATAGCGCTGGTTTTTGGGTTGACCTTGCCGTTGCCAGCGATGTCGTCGATGGCTTGTTTGCTGGTGAGGCGGATGAAGAACTTGGCCGACAGATCGTTCGGGTTGTCACTGATGGTGACGGGCGTGCCGTTTTCGTCGGTGACCTTGACCACGATACCGACGTTATCGATAACGCTGGTGTCGGTGGTGTTGTTGATTTTCATGGTGGCGTCGAAGGCTTGCCGTTCGAGGGTAAGTTCTTGCTTGATCTCGATTTTGACTTTAGCGCAGACGGTTTCTTGGGCTTGGGCCAGATTGGAAAACAACGGCAGTAGTGCCAGCCAAAGCCAAGCGCGCAGCACGGGATGAGATGAGGAAAATGGAGCCATGACGGTTACCCTTATCAATTTACTTTAAAAATCGTTCAATTCGGCTGGGGGCGATGCGTCGCCCCCAACACACATGCTTGCACTAGGGCCAAACTAACGCAGCCACTTTTTGCCGTGCGATACTGGGCGGCCAAAGCGTGCATACACGCCGATTTGCGCGCAACTTCGGCCAACGTGGTTGGGTGCACTGGCGGCCCCGCTTTGAGAATTTTTGCCAGCGCAATACCAGTTTGATAATTATTTTCAATCACACCATCAACCGCCCGCACAAACTCCTGCGGTACCAAGCATGCGCCAGTCGGTGTGGCGTTCTCATCGCGAAACACCGTTTCTGTGGCTAGGCCCATAAAAATGGCATCGCCAGTGCGCAGCAAAGCATAGGCATTCGGAAAATTAACACTCGCCTGATCGTATGCCTTATACGCCTTGTTGTAGTCTTTATTCTTAAAAGCCATGTCACCCTCAACTATTAACTCACTACCCCATTGTCGCGCTTGCGGGTTAATTTTCAACAAGCCGTCATGCTGCCTCTTGATGCAAATTGCACGCGGTGCGGGCGAGTTGTATGCCGTGCAATCTGGTTGCGCACCCGCACCCGCAGCGCCAGCGTCGAGCAAAGTACCCAAAAATACCAATAAAAAAATCAGTTTCATTCGCTTCGCCTCTTTATCTTGCAATGGCTAACTGCCCGACATACTCACTGCCAGCAACCCGGTGACTAATCAATACCCGATAAATTGCATTCCACTTTTTTAAATCCATCACCGTGACGCAACCTTCAGATATATTTCCGATATGAATGAATCGGGAGTTATTTCCATACTCGATCGGGAACCATATCGCATCATGCGCGAGCGCGGGTTCGGTTTGGATATACGGCATCGTCATTCGCCTGTCGTGCGGTGCTTTGGGCGTGCCTATACGATACACACCGGGCGGCAGTGGCGTAAAGGTATGGAACGGCGGTGCCAACTTAGTATTCAGCGTGACCGTTGCCTGAATGCCATTAACGCTCAGCGTTGCGGTTTGCTGCACAAGTTTCACCGCCTTGGTGACGGAATACACCTCCTTGACGGCACCGTACCTCACTAAAACGGAAACCCCAGTCTGTAGTGGTGCTGTACTACCCAGAAATTCGCTGGCGTTAGCATCTTTCAAACTAGCAACCTTGTCTTTCGCCCTGCCATCCTTAATGAGGAAATAAGTTCGCCCGCCCTTCACTTCAAGTATCTCAATTTTGGTATATTCAACGATGGAGGTAGTAGTGTTGGTATCGCGCAATAGCACAGTCAGCCAACCATCCGTAGCGACTTTATTCACATACATTATTTTTCGTGCCGCATTTGGTTTGCTTGCCATAAAACAATCCTTGATACACATTAGTTAATTAATTCACTTGAGAACGGGGTGGTGGTCAACCCTCGGCCGCCGCTTTGTTGCAGCTTGCTGCTTATTACTTAGGACATAGTAGCCATCATTGCTGTTCTTCACCCTAGCTACAGCAAAAACGGTTATTGACCCGCGGTGGCAGGCTTGAGTTTAAAAAACACGAGGCAATTGAATGGCAAACCATTCTTTATCTGTAATGCTTCAATATCCCGCACCTCAAGCCGCCAATGTTGCGCGGCGAATACTTCTACAATTTCAGAAAACACGTTGCCTTGCTTGAGCACACTTTCAACCACTTGATATGCGTTGGCTTTTGGATTGTTTGGCCGCCCTTTGGCACGGTTCCAGTGTTTTGAATTCGCCATAGCCGCACTTAGACGTTTTGAATATTCATCTGTCGCATCACCGCGCTGCAAACCGCCCCAACCAAAGCCATGCACGCCTTCGAGTGCATTGGTGTCGCTCAGCAATCGTGCTAATAGCATGCTGCGGTAGGGCTTTTGCTCACTCAAATTGATGTTGCACTTGGAACTTTCCGAAAAACCAAAGCCTATTGTTGGTTCCTTTACATGACGCACAGTCCACACGATGGCGCAGCCCTCGCCATGGGCGATATATTCAACCGTGTGGTAAGCGGGGTCGTCGTGCTTATCAATGACAATCGCCTCACTAGCATAGGCTGATTGCCAAAACAATAATAACGCTAAATAGCAAAATAATTTGATCATGATTACCTTATTGAAGCGGCCAAAACCAAAATTCTGCTGAATCCCAATGGCAACCACTTTTACACACGTAAGTATCCCAGAAAAATAAAAAGCGCCCATGCCGCACTAGGTCAATATGCCCACCCAACGCACCATCTACAACATAAGTCGGAATCCGCATAAATGAAACGATGCCTTGCTTATCGCGAAGAAATTTTTCGCGCTCGGCAAACTTGAATTTTTGCGGCTTACCCAACAGGTTGGGTGCGGTGAGTATATTCGACAATTTACCTTGACCAGGTTCGACTCTTTTTCCTTTGTATGGCCCTTTTTTAATCTCGAATCGCCCTGGGATGGTAATGCCAGACTTGATAAAACAAAGACTCATTCGGATCGCGCAAGTATTGCGATAAGC
>JBKJLF010000554.1:0-9450 GCA_046597185.1 Burkholderiaceae bacterium
ACATCACAGTACCAATCCGCGTGTCGCCACGGACACAAAAACAACCCATGCTCGCTGATTTTATCGGCGGCATCATAAAAAGTCACATCGTCCGGCTGGGTTCACCGAATATTTACATAATGTAGTGCCCGGATTGACTTAGTTCGTTGTTTTTAAGTGAAAAATAAATTTTTTTGACGTGAAAAGTGCGGAAGTCGGGATTACTGTGGACGCAATTGCACACGGTGCGCACACTCGCTGTGCTGACCAGCATCGCTGCCTTGCTGGCCGCTACCTGCTTGCTTTGGGCTATCTAGTGCTGCTTCCACCTCAAACCCCACCACATTTCTCGCCTCGCGGGAAAATTCTACCCCGATCAGGCTGACTGGCACGCCCGTAGCACGATATTTGTCGGCATAAGTGCGACGTTGCAATCAATTTTACCGTCGTCGGGCGGCGTTCCGCGATAGTAAGCGCTGGGCGGTCTTTTGCGACAGCCTCGCAGTCGGGGATGTTCCACTGCCGAATCACGGCAGCTTTCTCTCCCAGGGATGTTCCCGTTTATCTATGTAAGTTTAAAACTTGTTGCCCCTGTCGTTGTTCTGTGGACAAGACCGCACAAATTGATCAATACTTTTGCAAGCTGGTTTGACCTTTGATCTAATTCCCGTTTGGATGGTGTACCATAATTTTTTGCAGGCAATCCTTGAACGCTAACAGTCATGGCTGGAGGTAATATGGTAAAAAGTTTATCCCTTTCACTGCGGATTATTTTGCTTGGTGCTGTAACCTGGTTTGCTCCAGCTTGTCAAGCGCAAAGTCCCGCAGATTTTCAACCTTGGCGCTTACCCGCCAATGTACCCCATCCCGCTGACAACCAACCCAACCCGGATCGCATTGATCTGGGTAAAACCCTGTTTTTCGACCCACGCCTGTCCGGCAACGGCAGCCTGTCCTGTTTCAGCTGCCATATGCCGGAACTGGGTTGGAGCGACCGCAAAAATGTGTCGATTGGCATGAATGGCAAGCCGATGGCGCGCAACAGCCCCAGTTTAATCAACGCCGCTTACAACACCGGGCCAACCATGTGGGCCGGGCAAAAGAAAAATCTGGAAGACCAAGTCAGCGGCCCCTTCGCTAACCCGGACATCATGGCCACCGACATCCCCAAATTACTCAAAACACTGAATGAAACCCCGGCCTACAAAGCCAAATTTGACAAAGCCTACCCCGGCGAAGCCATCGACATGGCCACCGTGGCCAAAGCGCTGGCCAATTTTGAGCGCACCATCATCAGCCGCGACAGCAAGTTCGACCAATGGCTGGACGGCAAAGCCATGACGCCACCGCAACTGCGCGGCCTGACTCTGTTCACCGGCAAAGCCGCCTGTGCGGTATGCCACCTGCCGCCTTTCTTCACCGACAATGGTTTTCATAATATCGGCATGGCGTCCAAAGACATTGGCCGCAACAAAGTCAAACCGCTGCCGATTTTGCTGGGGGCCTTCAAAACCCCGCAACTGCGCGATGTCGCCTACAAAGCGCCGTATATGCACGACGGATCGTTAAAAACCCTGATGGACGTGGTGGAACACTACAACAAGGGCGGTGACACGCCCGGCACAGGCACGGTTTCGCCACTGATCAAACCGCTGAATTTATCACAAGCCGAAAAAGAAGATTTGGTGGCATTTTTGCAGGCACTCAGTGGGCCACAGCAACAGATGAGCGCCCCGACCTTGCCGTAATTTTGCCCTGATTTGCCCTGATTTGCCCTGATTTGTTTAAACGTACCAATCACCAGGAATTACCGATTGTATGGCCATACCAGGACTGACACGTCGATTCAAGCGTCTTAACTTACGCGATAAAATCTATCTGCTCGCCATCATCTTGACCTTGTTTGCGGTCTTGGTTGGGGTGGTGGGCGGCGTCGCGCTGGTGTATTTTCAAGCCAGCATGCAAGAAGTGATCGGCACGGCGCGCGCGCGTACCGAGGTGGCCAGCAATGCCCGGCTTTCGGTCATTGGCATCGACCGTGCCCAGGCGCGCATGATTGCGGCGCAATCGCCCGATGAAGCCAAACGCGAATCGGTGGCCGCGATTCGCGCCGCCACCTATCTGGACGAAGCGCTGGCGGTGCTGGAAGACAAGCTCAAGGACAACCCGGACGTGAAGGAATTGACCGAGTTAAACCGGGCCGTGGCGTCCACCCGCTTGGTCATCATCAAGGCGGTGCGCGCGCAAGACTTGCCCAAAGCGCATGACAATATGCAAAAAATCACCGCCAAAATCCAGCGCATTGAAGAATTGTCGCAGCAAATCTATGCACAGGAACAAAGCCGCCTGAGCGCCAGCCTGGCCGACAAAACCATCAGCCAGCGCACCATTATGCTGTTGGCGGGCGTGGTGTTGGTAACGGTGTTGATTGCCTCCATCACCAGCTATGTGTTTGTACACCAGTTGATCGATTCGATCCGCGAGATTCAGGGTAAAATCGGCGGCGTGCATGGCAGCGGCCAATCCACCCTCACTGCCCATGCGCGCAATGTGAGCGACATCGCCATCGACATCGCGGCCTGCGAATCGAAAATGGAAGAATCGGTGGCGCGCATCAAATCCGGTGCCAAAATGGTTTCCGATTCCAGCAACCAGACTGAAACCGAAGTCTTGCAAGCCTCGGACTACATTAAAAACGTGGCGCAGGTGGTGAGTGACAATGCAGAAAATGTGTCCGAGATCGCACGCGACTTTGACGTAATGAAAAATGAAATTATCAGCACCATTCAAAAAACCGAATTGCTACAACATTCGGTAAAAACCATCGCCGATATTGTGTTTACCATCAACGAAGTGTCGATGCAAACCCGCTTGCTGTCGTTGAATGCCTCCATCGAAGCGGCACGGGCGGGTGTGGCAGGGCGTGGCTTTGCGGTGGTGGCGGGGGAGGTGCGTTCGCTGGCGGGCAGAACCAGCGACGCCACCTTGAAAATCGATGAAATTGCCCACAATATTAAAACCGAAGTGGATGCGGTGGTGGTAGCACTCAATACCTCGGTCAAAAACGCCACCCAGTATTCGAAACGCTTGGCTACCGTGATTCAAACGTCAAATGAAGCGGCCGAACAGGTGGGTGGGGCGCAAAAAATGATGGATGAAGTCAACCATTTCATGGATGCGCAACGCGATTCGGTGGCCTTGATTCACACCCAGCTTAACGACGTAGAGCAAGCCATTGGTTTAACAATTGAACACATCTCCGCCTTGCAAGGTGTGTCGGATGGCCTTAGTGGATCTGCCCAATCTATTGCAGAAATGGCAGAAAATATTTAACTTTTTCAGGATTTTTATGATGAATAACGCACTTTCCCCCGCATTTTCTCTCTCTTTAAAAAGCGGCATGCTGGCGGCGCTGTGCCTGCTACTGGCGGCCAATGCCATGGCGGCAGACCATCCGGTATCTCAAAAAAACCTGGCGTTTAGCGTCCAAAAACTCAGCATTAAGGTGGGCGACAGCGTTACTTTTTTGAATGAAGACAATATTGTGCACAATGTTTTTTCCTTGAGCGACGCCAATACCTTTGACCTGGGCGGCGCATCCAAGGGCAAGAGCAAAACCGTGAGTTTTGACAAAGCCGGGACGGTGGAAGTGGAATGTGCGGTACACCCGCAAATGAAAATGGTGATTGAAGTAAAAAAATAAGCGTAAATTTTTTTGCAAATGTATTCGCCAGCCGGGCCAATGTGGTGCACACTGGTAATAATTCGGTTCGTGGTGGGATGATTGATACTATGCAGGCAGCTTCCAAGCGCATCAGCAAATTTGCCAAATTTGACCCCTTTTTCCTCTTGCCCGCCTTTGCCATTATCTTGCTGGGCGGCTTATGGATAGCGGTGTGGCACCAGTTGCACGAAGAGCGGCAACTGGCGCGTCATGCCACGCTGGCCAAAAGTCAGTCCTTGGCGCACACCTTCGCCGAAACCAGTTTGCGCATTTTACAACAGGTTGAGCATGCCTCTTTGCTCTTCAAAATCCGCTATGAAGAATCCGGCGGCAAGCTCACGCTGGTCAATTTTATGCGCAGTGACGGCGCTTACAACACCGAATTACCAACCGACACCGACCTGGTATTGTCGCTCTACGATGCCAAGGGCAACAAAATTGAAAGCACCTTACCGTATGATCCGGTGAATGTGGCCAAGGACGCCTGGTTTTTGGAGCATGTGAATCGACCCAGTGGCAGTGTGGTGATTACCCGGCCCTTGACTGTGACAAACCAAAAGCGTGGCAAGCCCTGGTTGATCAGAATCTCGCGCAGCCTGTTTGTGGATCAGGGCAAGTTTGTTGGCGTGCTGGTGGTGGAGCTGGACCCATCACAGTTTGTCGATCATTTTGACAGTATCGATATGGGCCAGCAAGGCGCGGTGGTGTTATTTGCCCCGACAGAAAAGTTGAGTTTGCGCCGTATTGGTGAAGAGCTAGTGGCCAGTGACGCCATGGTGTTTGGCGAGCAGCCTGCGCCGGGTAGCAAAACGGATGATGACGTGAACAGCAGCAGTTTGCGCAAAGCCATGAATGCGACGGTGGAGCAGCGCTTTTTGCAGCAGCCGTTTGATGCGGTAGAGCGCCTTTACGCGGTGCGCCCGCTGGCAGAATTTGGTTTGGTGGGTTTGGTGGGTTTAACCGAAGAGCAGGCGCTGCACCAATACCTGCGCCATGAAAGGCGCTACCAGATTGGAGCTGCCATCATCACCCTGTTGATTTTATCGTTTATTGCGCTGTTGATGCGGCAAAGTCGGCGTTTGAAGGTGGCGATCAGTCAGGTGCGCGAGAGCGAAGCGCGCCTGCACACGATAGCCGACAATATCCCGGCCATGGTGGCCTATATTGACGCCGAACAGCGTCACCGTTTTCACAATGTCGCGTATGCCCGTTATATTGGCCCCGACAGTGAAGCAGCGCTGGGCAAAACGGTGTTGGACGTGGTGGGCGAAGAGCGTTATCGGTTTTTTAAACCGTATATCTTGCGCGCTTTGGCGGGCGAAGCGCTGGAATATCAGCAAGAGAGTGAGGTTGATGGCGTGTATCGTTGTTTGGAGAGTCATTATATTCCGCAGTTTGCGGCGGATAGCCAGCAGGTGTTGGGTTTTCACGTGATGCGGCAAGACATTACCAGTAAAAAGCTGGAAGAAATGCGTTTGCAGCAACTGGCGCAAGTCGATGTGCTGACCGGCTTATGCAACCGCGCCGGGTTTCAACTGCGCCTGCAGGATGCGATGCAGCGCAGCCGCCATAATCACAGCCTGTTGGCGATTTTATATTTGGATGTGGATCACTTCAAGCCCGTGAATGACACCCATGGGCATAAGGTGGGGGACGCCTTGTTGCAAGCCTTTTCGCAGCGCCTATTGCAAGTGTTTCGCGCCAGTGACACGGTAGCGCGGCTGGGCGGTGATGAATTTACCGTGATCATGGAAAACCTGCAAAGCCGGGACGACGCCAAAAACCTGGCGGCCAAGGTGGTGGCGGCGATGCAGCCGCTATTTGAACTGGAAGCCTCGGGCGGGGATGTCTCGGTGCTGCTGGAGGTGCAGGTATCGGCCAGTGTGGGCCTGGCATTTTATCAGGGCGAAGGGCAAAGCGCGGAAGAGTTGATTCATGAGGCGGATATGATGTTGTATCAGGCCAAGCGCGGTGGGCGGAATCGGTTTGTGGAGAGTGCGGCTTGAGGGGAACTCATGACGAAAGACGAATGGCAAAAACAAGCCGCCAAAAGCGCTGCGCTGGTGGTAAAAGCCGCTTTGCACGATGGCGGTTTGTATGACGATGGCGTGCCGTAATTGCCGATATAGCACTTGTACAGCGCTCGCCCATTAACCTGAATTTGGCGTTTTAATTGGCACTACATTTGATTCAGTTGGCGCAGCCGGCATAAATTTCGCCAAAGGCATGCCGCCTTTTGCTTCTACCGTGGTGCGGTATTCGTCTTTCACGAACTCCAGAAACTGCGTGAGTTGTGCATAGTGTTCTTCATATTCATGGCGCTCCTTCAGCGTTTCGCTTTGCAATAGATTTTCATGAAACAGCACGGCATCCCGCACGGCCAGCAAAGTTGCATTTACGTTTTAGCGCTGGAAATATTGCCGTTCGGAAAATGGGTTAGCGGCGATACTATGCCGGAATAGTGTTGCGCAAAAATAATTGTGTGGGTTGGTAAGGCCTTTACGGCTTGGGTTTATACTGCTACCAGTAAAACATAAAAGAGGTGTTGCCCTATGCCAGAAAAAAGCCTTGATGCCGCAATCGGGAAATTGTGTTGGTTGCATTTGTCGGATATCCATTTCTGGCGCAAAAACGATTGGCGTGACGATACCGCGCGGCGTAAATTAATCGCCTTCCTGAAAGCCGGGTTTGAAAACGGCACATTGGCGCGGCCCAATCTGGTGTTTTGCACCGGGGATATTGCCATGGGTGAAACCGCACCCAATGAACTGGCGCTGCAATATGAGTCGGCCCAGGCGTTTTTTGATCAGGTGCTGGCGGTGTGTGGTTTGCCGCGCACGGCTTTGTTTGTGGTGCCGGGCAATCATGATGTGAATCGCAGCGTGGTATCGCGCCTTTTGCAAAAAGGGCTGCGGCAGGCGAGCTTGAACGAAATCAAGAAAGATTGGGCAGGGCAGACGGTTGAATATCGGGATGCGATTAAACGGCTGGATGAATATGGCCAGTTTGTAAAAAAATATCTGCCGCATCAGCTTGATGACCAAGGGCGGCAGTGTTACGCCAAGGTGGTGCATATCAACGGCATGCGCATTGGCATTGCTGGCTTTAATTCGGCCTGGACTTGTTATGACGATGCCGATAAAAGCCAGTTGTGGCTGGCGGGGGAATGGCAGTTTAATGCGGCTGACACGGCGTTTGATGGCAAGACTGACCTTTGCATCGGCTTGATGCATCACCCGGTTTCGTGGTTGACGGTGCAAGAGGAAAGTCTGGCCAAAAAACGGATACGGGCCGGGTTTCAATTTTGGTTACACGGGCATGAGCATGACGCCTGGGTGGTGCCGACGGATCGTGAAATCGTCATTTGTGCCGGGGCGGTGAATGCGCATAGCGATGATGAATTCGGGATTAATCTGGTGCAATTGGATTTGGCGGCAGGCTCGGGTAAGGTGTCTTTGTTTGCCTATAAAACCGCTGGCAATGCATGGTTGATTTGCCCGAGTGAAGATGCGCCGTTGGCGGTGCGGTCGATCAAATATGCCAAAGTAACCGCCACAGCAGCGGTGAAACAGGCTAATCCCCCCGCTGTTTTGCCGGGCGTGGGCAATGTGAACTACACCTCGGCAGCCGCGTTGCCTGCTGCTGGCCCCACGCCCACTCTTGGGGCAAGCATGGCCAATGTTGCGCAAGATGGGCAATTTGATGTTTTCCTGAGCCTCGCCCCGGTGCAAAGTGTGGCACTGCCAGTTTCAAAGAAAGGTAACACGGCAATCCTGCACAATGCCGCGCCAATCATCGTTTTAGTAACCGTCAACGACCATGAAACCGCCGCTGTGCTGGATGCCTTTTTGGGCGAAGCGCAAGTTCCGCCACAGGTGACCAAAAACGGCGTCACCTATTTTGATTTGGGCCTCCAGGGTGGTCACCGGATTTTGCATACTGTCTGTGAAATGGGTGCGGGCGGTATCGGTGCTTCACAACAAAGAACACGGGATGCGATTGATCATTGGCAACCCAAAGCCATCATTGCCGTGGGCATTGCCTTTGGAATTGATGAAACCAAACAAGCGATTGGTGACGTGCTGGTGTCAACCCAGATTCAGGACTATGAACTGGGGCGCTTGAACAACGATGGCACTTTGACGCCGCGAGGCGATAAGCCGGGTAGTGCGGATAAATTGCGCAATCGCTTGCGCCAGTTGAATATCGCCAGAGGGCGTGGCAAGGACTGGCCCAAAGTGCGCCTTGGCCTGCTGTTGTGTGGGCAAAAGTTGGTGGATAATCTGGATTACCGGGAAAGCCTGAAAAAGTTGTTTCCCGAGGCAATTGGCGGCGAAATGGAAGGCAGCGGCGTCTATGCCAGTGCCAGCGCTAAAAACGTGGATTGGATTATCGTTAAAGCCATTTGTGACTGGGGGCACGACAAGGGGCATGCCAAGAAAGCCGAATGGCAAAAGCATGCGGCTAAAAATGCGGCGCTTGTGGTAAAAGCCGCCTTGGGCGACGGGGGATTGTATGTCGATGGCGTACATGAATCCGGGGCAGGTTCAAGCGTAGTAGGGCATGTTGGCAACACTACCCAAGCGGCGCAGGATCACGCAATACCCAATCAGCCTGCCAGTGGTGACGCGATAACTCAATCGCCCAAATTGCCGGAAGATAATGCAGCCCAGCGCATAACACAAACCAGGAAAGTGATTTTTGCCTGGCTGCGCCAGGATAAATTTCCTACTGCTCTTGATCTGACGTTTGATGACGAAGGCATGCCGCAATTACTGGCCGATATCTTTAACGCCGTAACGCCAGCCAGTACCCGTGCCAGCGTTGCTGATCAATGCTTGGTCGCTATCTCGCAATTGGCAAAAGTGTGTATGGCGCAGTTGCAAAAATTGCCCGATACCGCCAGCACAATCAGTGCCGACACCAGGGTCGCGCTGCGCGCTGCCTTCATCAATGCTATGCAACAGGCAATTCTGCTGGCTGCGCATGAAGATAAATTGAAGGCCGTCCGGCTTCAAGCTGCTGACCATGCCAATTCGGCGCAAGCGCTGGATGTGAACTTATGGTTGAGTGTCAGCGTGCTCACTAGAGACGAGCTTGCCGAACATGTGCGTGCCGATTTTCCACCTGGAAAACTGACCGTGTTTCAAGACAAACATCACGTCAATTTGTTTGATGAAATCGAACTGGGAACCAGTGAAGCAGCGGCAGCGGCACGCAAAGACTTGTCCACGATGACCAAAGCCGACCGCCAAGGCGCGGAAACCCAAGTATGCAAAGTCGTCTGGAATAAGCTGTTTCCGGGCGAGGCACCGTATTCCAGTACGCAATTTGATATTCTTCAAGGTGAGCTGCGCGAACTGGAGGATAGCAAAAAGCATTTGCTGGTGATTATGGAGCCGCAACACGGCGAATTATCACGCGAGTTTGTCACATGGCTAAATCAGCAAATGCATGTCAGGTTGATCAAAATTTCCACCAAGCAAGGTGTGTTTGACCTATCCGAAGGCACATGGCGGGCAAAACTGGCTACCCTGTATAAAACACTTCAACCGCTTGAACCTACCAATAGAGCTGCCGCATGAACATGCCAATTTTCGACTACCCAACCAGCCCACAAATCATTCAAAAAATGGCCTCCTGGCCCGAGAGCGCACACCAGTTCGAGCCAGACCACATTCTCGCCCTGCGTGCCGCACAAGCCACCGGTCGCCCGCTGCTGGTGCGCGGTGAGGCGGGCACGGGCA
>JBKJLF010000585.1:0-3041 GCA_046597185.1 Burkholderiaceae bacterium
GCAGCCAGCGTTGGCTGGTTGCCTTTGACCGTAAAATGATAGTTTGCCTCGCGCGCAACCACGTAAGTGGCTAATTTTCGTTGCGTGAGTAAGGCATCGGCACTGATGGTTTTGCCACCCATTCCTGTTCGTAGGTCGCAACGTACCAAAGCGTATGCCCTATCTTTGCCAAGTCGCCAAGATAGTGGTGTTTATGCATCAGTTCGCGCTAGCGTGGCGCTTCGCTTTCCTCGACCGGACGAACAGACAGTTGTTTTAAATTGATTTCCATTTACCCTTTATACAGGGATAAATTTTGTTTGTTCAGCATTTAGGACAACTACATGATTTTGTTGTGAACGGTGTTTGTCAAGCTACTTGCAGCATCCAAGCGCGAAGTAGTATTTTATTATTTTGGTGACGCAAGTTGTAGTGTATGCCGAGGCTGGCGGCAGTTTGATTATTCCAAGTTGAAGAGCAAGGAAATTTTTAAAAAGGCCCGATTTGTGGAGGTCAGCAAATCGATTCAAGCGACGGTCCCCACTGCCAGTAATTTTCTGCCTGATTTGCGACAACGGCCGGCGAAGCAATTTTTTGATGTCTGGAATCTTGCCCGGCAGCGGCTATCTGCTTGATACTAATATTATCACCGCCCTCGTGCGCGATCCGCAGGGGCCAGCCTTTCAGTGCTGTTAGCGTCGGCAGTGTCCGTGTCTAATTAAAGCAACCGATCCCGTAAGCTAGGCACTTGTAGGTGCAAGATTTTTACTGCGGCAATGAGTTCTGCCACTAATGCATCATCGACATCCAAATGGCCTTCATATTCCGACAGGTTGCGCTTTTTGTGGCAATGATCGAGGATTAGCCATTGATCAGGCGGCCAGTTTAAAGTATGTGTCAAACATTGAAATACCATATAGCGGTCTTCGCTGCGATAGCCATGCGCGCGCATCGCGGCCAATGCCAGTGCGTGCGAAGCATCATAGGCCAGAATGAAGCGGCTGGACAGGGATAAAGCCTGATTCTGCGCATCCACAGTACGCTCAAGCGCAGCGTGTACCAAGCCATCAAACTCCCGCAGGCTGGATGGTTCCAACTTAAGCTTGCGGATTTTGACCAAGTTCGCCAAGGCGTTGGAGTTCATCTTCGTTTCCGATCAAAAATAACTTGGGTTGCGCCAATACGCGCATCAGGAAATGTTGTTGTTCCCGATGCCGCTTCAGATAGTCTGCCGTGCTGTACGGTGTCGGATTGATTTTCCGCCCGAGCAGGTCTTGCGCAGGTGCCAGCGCAGACAGTAGCGTACCATATGTCAGCTTGTCGCCCACTAATAACAGATCAATATCGCTGTCTGCGGTTGCGGTGCCTTTGGCGATGGAGCCATAAATAAACGCTAACTGTACGTTGGGTATCAGCGGGGCCAGCGCATCACGCAGCACGCCCGTTAGTCCGAAGGTTTTTTGAATCATTCCATGCAATTCGGCATAGACTGGATTGGCTTGATTCGCCTGAAAGCGCCGCATATTGCCTATTCGCTCGGCATTGATCAATCCGGCAAGCTCCAAGCGCTTCAATTCGCGCTGCGCCGAGGCGCTGGCAAGCCCGGTCAGCCGAATGATTTCATTCAGATAAAAAGCTTCATCAACCCGCACAAAAAGCAGGGCGAGAATTTTTTGAAGCGAGGCAGAGAAAAGGGCGTGGGCGATCATGTGCTAAATTTTAGCATGATCATGCTGGAATTTAGCATGAAATTTGGCGAAATCGCCTTCACGGCTTAATTGATACATTGTGGGGGCGGGTGGGAAGTGAAAACGGTTAATCGGTGGCCGGAATGCGGCCTAGCCTGTGCCGTGTCTGGGGCGTTAATGCTTGTTCCAGCGCGGTTAAAGCGGTGGCGAGGTCGGGGTCTAGTAGCTTGCGCCGCGCTGCTAGGGTTTCGGGTGGGGCTGCCAAATCGTCCAGCCACTCGACTAAAACTTTGTTCAGTTGGTGTAGGTCGGCGTGTTCGGCTTCGGGCCATAGGCTGGGCCATTCGGCCAACAAGTCGCGCAATGTTGCAAATGGTACATTCATTTCAATCATATTAAGCCACAGCACACGTAACGCTTTTTCTGGTGAATATTGTGGGCGGTGTGCCAGTTCTTGCAAGAGGGCTTGCCCAACAAAGAAGCCTTGGGCTTGCCCTTCCTTGGTGGTGGCGTCCGCTACGGCATCGCCTAATTGCTTAATTGCATCAATCGCGGGCGGCACATCGGCGGGCAATGCGGCTTCTAATTCGGCCCAAGCGGCAGCGTCACCTACTGCTGGAATGCGCCAACGCGCTATTTGGCCGTAGTTCCAAGCCGTATACGCAGGTAGGTTTTGGTTCAAATACTCTTGTGCCGCCATGCGGTGGTGTTGTATTGCCTGTGGGATATCCCCCATGGCACCGCAGTTCCATGCCATCTTCTCTAAATGCCAAGTGGCTGTGCGGCTTGCTTGGGTTGGGGCCGCATCAAGTGCGATTTGGCGTGCTTGCAGATGCGCTTGGTAGGCGGCTTCTGGCTGGTCGAGCTGCTCAAGTGCAATGCCTTTGAGTGCTAAGGTTACCCTTTGCTGTTCTGGTTGCAAGATGGCTCCCAAGGGCGCTAGCCTTTCCAGTGCCGCCAATAATGCTTGTGGCGCGTATTCGGTGTCGAGACTTTTCCAACTTGCCGCAACGAATAGGCCCAGTGCTTGGCCCACATATTCTGCTTGATTAGCCTTGTGCCAGCCCAAAGCCGCGCTTGCCGCCCAATTGATGGCATAGCCCAAGGGCATCTCTTTAAAGTAGGATTTGCTATTTAATACGTTCTCTGCACAATCATGGAAGCTGTGACTTAGTGGGTAAAGCTTGCCAATAGCATGCAATTCACGGAGTTGTTTGATACTGCTGCCTTCTGTCGGTTCTAGTTTTTTGAATGCAAGCAACTCATCCTCAAATGTTTTGGTAAGCTCTGACCATTGGAAGGGACTGAGCTTGGCACCTGCCATCAAACTGAATACCAGATATTTTTCTGCTGGGCATAAGGAAAGACTATTTT
>JBKJLF010000723.1:0-6215 GCA_046597185.1 Burkholderiaceae bacterium
GAAATTTAATTGCACCTCATCAATATTCAAGGTGGCAGTGTGCATCATCAGCAAATCCGGCACAATAATTGCCGCCAGGGCGCAGGCGGGAGCGAAGCGCAAAGCTTCTTGAATCCGGGGCGGTATCACAATCCGGTGGCCGAGCAAAATAAACGTGGTGCGCGTCAAGGCGGTTGCCAGTGACAATAAAAGAATCGTCACCCAAACCTCAAGATCAGTCATGTCGGCCTCGCTGCGTCCACTCCTGAACCGCCATCGCAACCAGCATGCCGGCAATCACCGCCGCCAAAATACCCAATTTAAATGGCCAGTGGTAAGCCCACACCGCCACCACGCCAGCCACAATGACGCCCGACAACACCACCCGATTGGTGATGAGCGGAATCGCGACACAGACAATGGCCAGGGTGCCGGCAAAACCCAAACCCCACTGCGACGGGATTTGGCTACCGATAAAAATTCCCGCAATCGAACCAATTTGCCATGCCGTCCAATTCGGATACAGCAAACCCTTCAAATAAGAGACCTTACCGAGTGCAGGTGTATCGCTGGGAAAGCGTTGTAAAAACAACGCAACCGTTAAATCGCCAGCGGTATAGCCCAAAATAAAGCGCTTATGCCAAGGCAAATGGGCGAAATGGGGTGCCAACAGTGCTGAAAAAATCACAAAGCGTAAATTGACGACCAGAGCTGTGGCGAAAATCACCCAAATCGGCGCGCCAACAGCCATCAAGGGCAGTGATGCCAATTGGGCCGAGCCAGCAAACACCAGCAAAGTCATGCCCAGCGCTTGCATCACCGTCAGATGGGTTTTTACCATCGCCACCCCCACCACCAAGCCCCAGGCGGCAATACCAAACAAGGTTGGCATGCCCATTTTTAAGCCTTCGCGGTAGACTTTTTCGTCTTCATCCGCAGGTAAATTCATCGACCGCCCCCATCACCAACCAACACCAACCAACACCAACCAGAACAGCCATCCAAACGCCAACCCGGCCCCAGGCAAGATCGCCACACCAGCCAAGGAATGAATATCAAAATAAGCACGGAAAAGGAAATATTTGATCACAAGGCAATCCATTGTCGTGCCTGAATCGCCTGATTCAGCGCCATGGCAAAATTTTTTTGCTTAAAAGAGTGCTATTTTACCCGATGAATTTTATTGTTTGCCCGAATCCGTTAAAATCTAGCTTTTGGCGTGCTGCAATCAAGTGTGTGCGGCTGCGCTTTTCAAATTATTATCAACAAGGAAACTCCATGAGTGAAATTAAATCGTCCACTCCCGCCGTCGAACTGGATGCGAGCCAATTACCCGCCTATTGTCCCAATCCCAACATGCCGCTCTGGTCATCCCACCCCAAAGTTTTTCTCGATCTGGCGCACCACAGCCAAGTGCAATGCCCGTATTGTGGCACCGCCTACCGCATGAAAGCGGGTAGCGTGGCAAAAGGTCATTGATGTCAATAGCCACTTCACCAGCCACTGCGCCAGCCACTGCGCCAGCCACTTCGTCAAACACCGTGATCTCTGGCTACCGCGCCCCCGCCTGGCTGCCAAATGGCCATTGGCAAACCATTTACCCGGCAAAGTGTATCCCTCTGTCCACGCCTGCATATCGGCGTGAACGCTGGACCACGCCCGATGCCGATTTTATCGATGTCGATTTTATCGATGGTGAGTCGGGCAAGCCGCTGCTGGTGTTATTTCACGGGCTGGAGGGTTCTTCGCACAGCCATTATGCGCGCAGTTGGATGAAGCACCTGAGCGATCTGGGTTGGCATGGTGCCGTACCGCACTTTCGCGGTTGCTCCGGTGAAATTAATCACGCGCCACGGTTTTACCATTCCGGCGATGCGGCGGAAATTGCCTGGATCATGCAGCAATTGCGGCAACGCCACAGCGGCCCTTTATTTGCGGCGGGCGTGTCGCTGGGTGGCAACGCCTTATTGCGCTGGCTGGGCGAAGCGCAACATCAGGCTGAAATTGTTGATGCGGCTTGCGCGGTGTCGGCCCCGCTCGATTTGGCTCAGGGTGGTGCGGCGCTGTCACGCGGCTTTAACCGGATTTACACCAAAGTCTTTTTGCGCACCTTGAAGCCCAAATGTTTAATCAAACTCCAACAGTTTCCGGCCTTGTTTGATCGCGAACAAATGCTGGCCGCCAACGATTTATATGCGTTTGACAACATCGTTACCGCACCGCTGCATGGCTACCGCGACACCAATGACTATTGGCAGCGCGCCAGTGCCAAACATGTCTTGTCCGACATTACGGTGCCGACCTTGGTCATCAATGCCAAAAATGATCCTTTTTTGCCCGGTCAATATTTACCGCAACAAGCCGCCGCCTGTGTGACGCTGGAATACCCGGAACATGGCGGCCACGTTGGTTTTGCCAGCGGGCCGCTACCGGGCAGATTGGATTGGTTGCCACAACGGGTCACGGCGTATTTTCTCAGTCATACCAATATGAAAGCACCGCATGGATGAAATTGTTCGACAAGCGATGGCAAAGTGGCCCAAAGTGCCGCATTGCTATGGCTGGTTAACCCTGGATGCACGCGGTAACTGGCGTATGCGTGATGAGCGCACCCAAGCTTTGGGCTTGCTGGGCGAGACGATACGCCACCCTGCCCTGCTGGCTTTTATCCAGCGCAACTACGCCATGGATGAACGCGGTTGCTGGTTTTTTCAAAATGGGCCGCAACGGGTATTTATCGATCTCGCCATCACGCCCTTCATTGTACACAGCGACCCCGACCAAGGCCTGGTGTTACAAACCGGTGAAGTGCTGGGCCAAATTGATGCGGTATGGTTAACCGATCAAGCCCATTTACTATTGGAAAGTGATGGCAAGCTCGCTTGCATGGATGACCGCGACTGGCTCAGTTGCCTTGATCAATTACGCTATCAAGAGCAAGCACTAACGGAAGACGATTTAAGTACCTGGTTGGAACTGGCCTACCAACATGGCACGCCATCGCAAGACTTGCTGTGGAATGGATTGACCGTGCAAGCCATCGCCGAGCACGACCTTGAGCGCCGTTTCGGCTTTCAAAGCCGCCCCCAGTCAACCCAGGCCGATTAAGGAAAATGAGCCAAATCAAGTCAATAATTAAATGGTGCGATCAGGGTTGCGGCTTGTTTTTGGATTCTTTCAATTCTTCTTTACGCCTGGCTTGCAATTCACGCTCACGCGCGTCAAGAATCGCCAAATCATAAAACGTGGCATCGCCAGCACGGCGCGCCAAGCCTAACTGATCCAATGCCGCTGGCAAAGCGCCCTGCAAAACATAAGATTCGGCCAAAGCCAGGTGTTGCAGGGCCAGCTTGCCTTGCGCCGCATAGGTCTTGGCCAATTGTTCATGCAGTTTGGGGTCTTGCCGATACAATAAGATTTGATCACGCAAATAACTGGCCGCCTCCGCCACCTTTCCGCTGGCGAGCAAGGCATCGCCCAACTGGCGCGCGATCCCGCGTGACACCGGAAATTGCACATGCGCTACCCGCGCCTCGGCCAAGGCCTGCTTCGCCAATTCCGCAACCCCGCTTTTGCCTTCGCTTTGCGCCAACTTTAACTCAACAGAAGAATAAGTCAAAACCAAATTGGCCAGCTTACCTGACACTTGGGGTACTTGCGCCTTCATTTGCGCCTTCATTTGCTCCTTCATTTGCTCCTTCATTTGCTCCTTCACTTGCTGCAACCATTGCTGCGCATTATCGAGCTTACCTTGCTTCAACGCGACCAAAGCCAAACCATACTTGCCTGCCAAAACCTGGTTGGTTTGATGTTGCAACAACTGCGCTTCAAAATACTGGGTCGCCTCAGCCAAGCCTTGGGCCGATGGATCTTGCAACACCCGTACCCGGCTTTGCACCAGTTGAAAATCCAGGCTATCGGCTCGTTGTTTATAGCGTTGTTCGCGCACCCGGCCCTGAATATCGGCGATACGTTCGGTGGTGAGCGGATGACTGAGTAAAAACGCCGGCACATTGTCGTTATAGCCGCGCGAGGCGGTTTGCAAGCGGCCAAAAAACGCCACCATGCCACTGGTATCAAAATTGGCTTCTTTCAAAATCTGAAAACCCACCCGATCTGCCTCGCGCTCCAGCTCACGGCTAAAATTCAACTGCCTTTGCACCGCCAAGCCCTGCCCACCTTGCAACAAGGCAATGGCCGCATCACCGTTGGAGCTGGAACCGGAACGAGCTGCCAAAATGGCAAGTAAGGCCGAAGCCAGTGGGATCAGTGCATCTTGCTTTTGCTGACCGATGCCGCGTGCGATATGGCGCTGTGCCACGTGGCCGATTTCATGCGCCATCACCGCCGCCAATTCGGATTCGGTTTGCGCGGCCAAGACCAAACCAGTATGCACCGCAATATTCCCGCCCGGCAGGGCAAACGCGTTCAAGACCGGGTCGCGCACCGCAAAAAAAGTGTAATCGTAATTAGCTTCACCGCGTGCGCCAGGGTAGGCTGAGAGTAATTGATTGCCAAAATTGCCCAAATATTCGAGCACCATCGGGTCATCAATAAAATCGGGGTCACGCAAAATATCGCGCATAATTTCATCCCCCAATTTACGTTCCAACTGGGGCGACAGCGCGTCACGCACCGAATCGCCCAGGGTTGGTAAATTATTTTGCGCCAAAGCCAGACAGGGACCAGTACTCAAGACCATGCCAAGGCCATAAGCCATGCAACGCTGCAACAGAGGTAATCGAAAGCAATTCATAAAAGCAGCTTGGGAAAAGAAGAGACGATGCTATGATACCCGTTCTTGGCAAAGGTTCCATCACTCACTCAAAATTGAAACATTTTATTACCAATGGACAAATTAGCACACACAGCAGAACAAAATAGCCAGAACATCAGCGAACTGCTTACCGAACTGGTTAGCGAACCGGGCAGCCCACTCACCCACTTCAACGCCGCCGGACAAGCGCATATGGTAGATGTAGGCGGTAAAAGCGAAACCCACCGCATCGCCATGGCCAGCGGCCAAATCGAGATGCAAGCGGCCACGCTGGCGCTAATTCAATCCGGCACGGCCAATAAGGGCGATGTGCTGGGCATTGCGCGGATTGCCGCCATCATGGCAGCCAAACGCACCAGCGATTTGATTCCGCTATGCCACCCGCTGCCGCTAACCAAGGTCAATGTTGAATTTGCGGTGCAAGTGGCACCGCCCTGCATTACTTGTACGGTGCAGGCGGAAACTTGGGGCAAAACCGGGGTGGAAATGGAAGCCTTAACGGCAGTCCAGATTGGGCTGCTGACGATTTATGATATGTGCAAGGCAACAGACCGAGGCATGGTGATGGGGCAAATCCGCTTATTGGAAAAGCATGGTGGGAAATCGGGCAGTTGGGTTAAATAATCATCAGGAAAAAATATTCTCACAATTCACGATGGGTTTGCCCGCCTGCACTATTTCAAACAAATTCACCAAATCACAAAACACGCCATATTCAAACCCTTGCCGGGTTCCACCGCGATTATCAATTAACAGGTTTTTCAGAAAATGATGCACCCCGCGCTTATGCAAAACCTGATTAATTCGATGCATTAAATCCGGCATATCCTTTAACCGATATTGGGTTTCGCAATCTTCCAACTCTTCCCAATCCGGCACTTTGGTATTGAACAGGGTTTTAAAACGCCGTTTCAAATCTTCATATTGCGCGCGGTGCTGGGTTTGGTGGTACAACTTAAATAACATCATGCCGCTTTTTGGCGTTGTATCGTTTTCACACACCGCTTCCAAAATTTCAATCGCAATCTCAGGCTTTTTTAATGCCAGCCAAAACTCAGCATGCGCAATCGGGTCGCTATGCTCTTGAACTTCAATACTCTCCCGGCCTTCAAAAATCACTTGCAACTCCGTGTCGATATCTTGCGTCAAATCAGGGAAGGCCACCGTATCTACGTCAAGAACTTCTGTTACATTACCGTGCTCCAATCTCGACAAGGGGGTAATCGTGATAGGAAATTGCGTCTGGCGGGTATGTTCAGTATCCCAATCCATCATCATACTGATTTGCCATTGTTGATTTTTGGCGCGGCGCATCAACCACAATAACCAACTCAAACAGATAACACTCGCTACCAATATCACCGACAGTGCAATCACCCAGGTTTGTGGATCATCCAATAAACTTAAGCGCTCATCCGGTGACATTAAGGCCAGGCGTACCGCACGTTCAGCCTCCAGT
>JBKJLF010000197.1:0-5760 GCA_046597185.1 Burkholderiaceae bacterium
ACCACTTGTGCGACCGCTTGCCTGACACAGGGCACCGCACCGGCCAGTGCCTCGATTTCGCCAAGTTCGATGCGCGCACCACGCAAGCTGACCTGGTGATCGACCCGCCCCATAAACTCGTAGTTTCCGTCACCCAGTAGCCGCACCCGATCACCGGTCTTGTACAGCCGTTCGCCCACGAACAGCGGCGAGCGTATGAATCGCTCATCGGTCATTTGTGGTTGATTGATGTATCCGGCGGCAATCGACAAGCCGCCAATGTGCAACTCGCCGGGGACACCCATCGGTTGCTGCTGTCCATGGCGGTTAAGAACGTAGAAACGCGAACTCGCATACGGCTTGCCGATACAATAGTGCGCCGATGTCTCAACTTTCGGTTCGAAACTGCTGCATACGATGGTAGACTCGGTCATCCCGTAAAGTGCCACCAGACGTAGCGACGGCCGCCATTGCTTGATCCGTTTCAGCAGACCAGCAGGCACTGCTTCTCCGCCGACCAGCAACAAGCGCAAATGCGGATACTGGGCTTGGTTGCCGGAGGCGACCACGGCGTCCAGCCACTGCCGCATCAGGCTGGGCACCGCATGCAGTACCGTTACCTGGTCAGTGACCTCGACCAACTTCTCGACATCGACCACCTGTGCCTTGTTCACAATCCGGACCGCACCGCCTGACACCAGCGGTAGCAGGATTTCGAGCAGGGAGACCCCAAACGCCTGCGACCCGATCGTTGGCATGATGTCCTCGCCCGTGATGCCCATCATAGCCCGGTTGGCGCGCAGGGAGTGGAACAAATTGCTTTGCGTGACCAGCACGCCCTTGGGCTGGCCTGTTGATCCGGACGTATAGATGATGTAGGCAGGCGCATTGGCATCCACAGCCAGCGGAACTTGCACCGCATCGGTTCGTGTTGCCGCATCGGTCAGCGCCGCCGCATTGGTCAGTGTTGCCATGTCCAGCGTAGGAACTGCGCTTGTCAAATCCGCCGCTAGCGCGCTCCCTTGGCCCACCAGCAACAGCTTCATCCCGGCATCCCGGATCATGAACTCGATGCGCTCTTTCGGATAGTGCGGGTCCAGCGGTACGTATACAGCACCGATCTTGTAGATGGCCAGCATGGCGACGACCAGATCGATCGACTTTTCCATGCATACGCCTATCCTTGCCGACTCGCCGTCGCAATCCCGAACCAGCTGGCGTGCCAGCTGGTTAGCCCGTAGATCAAGCTCCTGATAGGTGAGCGTGCGCGCGCCGTCGATGATTGCAGTCGCACCCGGATGCAACGCAGCCTGCGCTTCGAACAGGCGATGAATGCACTCCGCCTGGACATGCGCCTGGACATGAGCCTGCACTCCCGGCTCGGCAGCGACCGGGCTTGCGGCTATCATGGGCACACTGTCGATGATGCGTTCCGGCTCGGCCAGGCAAGCAGCCAGCAGGTGTTCGACGTGTTGCGACATCGCCTTGATCGTGTCAAGCTTGAAAAGACTGGTGTTAAATTCCCATTTGAATTCAAACCCGTCCTGGTCTACATGGACGTGAAGCGCCAGGTCGAACTTGGAAACTTGTTGGTATTGGGTGAGTTGGACCACCCGCGCGCCCGCCAGCTCCAGCACGATCGAGTCACTTTCCTGCATAACCAGCATGATTTGCACCAGCGGGTTATAGCCCAGGCTACGCTTGGGCTGCAATGCATCGACCAGCACATCGAAAGGCAATTGTTGATAACGCAAGGCGTCAGCGCTGACCTGCTTGCCTTGCTCAATCAGATCGGCAAAACAGAGGTTGTCGCCCACGTTGTAGCGCAGCACCAGGGTGTTGACGAACAGGCCAACCGTATCGACGAATTCAACCGGCTGCCGATTTGCCGCAGCCGTACCGAATACGATGTCGGACTCACCGCTATACCGGGCAAGCACAGCGGCAAATCCGCATTGGAGTATGACAAACGGCGTCGTCCGGAAAGCGCGGGCGGCAGCGCTAACAGCCGCAAACAGCGACGGCTTGACTTGATGCGACCAGGTTGCACCAGAAACTAGCTGGACGTTGGGGCGTATGAAGTCGGTTGGCATGCTATGCAGTTGCGGCGCACCATGCAAGGTCTTTAACCAGTAGGCTTTGGCGTCGTGGTATCGATCAGACTGTCGCCAGCCATCCTGCCATGCCACGTAATCAGCATACTGGTAACCTCGCTGGTAACCTCGCTGCACACTGGCGTAGCCAGCAAAATCAGCACCGCCCAGGCAGGCTTGATAACCGAAACCGATATCGTCAACGATGCGCCGTGCGCTCCAACCATCGGCAGCGATATGATGAATGTTGATGCTCAAAACATGATGGTCGGTACCCAGTGCAATGAGTGACACTTTAATCGGCCACTCATCTTGCAGATTGAAGCGGTAGTTTGCCTCCTTCGCCAGAAGCGCTTGCAAAGCGCCATCCTGGTCGGTCTCATCGGCCAGATCGATTTCCCGAATAGCCAGCGCGGCCAGTTCGCAGATGCGCTGCACGTAAGCCTGGTCTTTGAGCACATAGAGCGACCTCAGGGCATCGTGGGTAGCAACAAGGCGCGCAAACGCCGCAGCCAATGCTGGCTTGTTCAGCGGACCTGTGATCTCGTAGGCCACAGGAATATTGTAGTAAGAGTTATTCCCGGCCAGCTCCTCCATGAACAGCATCCGTTGCTGGGCCAGCGAGGGCGCACATTCATACGACGAGGCATGGTTGTGCATGACCGGGTGATTTGACGAAACGACGTTCTTACTCCTGGCATGCCCGACCTTCAGTTCAACAAAGCTGGCCAGTTGCGCAATCGTTGGCAATTCAAGCAGCTGCTCGATGTCGAGCGTCACATCCTTGAAGTGTTTTTGCATCTGCGCCGATACGTCGATAGCAGCCAGCGAGTCGCCGCCAAGATTGAAGAAATTATCGGTGACACCCAGCTGTTCGCATTTGAGCACGCTGCGCCAGATACCATACAAGATCGTTTCGATCTCAGAACTGGGCTCGACAAGCTTCTTCACGCGGTTCGAACTGGCCTGGGCAATCACGTCCAGTTCATTGGCGAGCAGCATCTGCCTGGTTTGACGCCTTTGAATCTTTCCGCTTGAGGTGACGGGAATCTTGTAGGGCTTGAGCAAAACGATCTGGTCGGCATTGACTTCATGATCCAACAAGATGCGCTGACGAATGGCCGTGGTGACAGCGTCCACATCAAGGGTGCGAAAATACTCGCGCTCGACCTCGGCAACCACGACCAGACGTTCGGCCCCATCGTCGATGAGCGAGAAAGCGGCACAGCATCCTGCCCGGATCGACTCATGGGCGGCGGCGACACTTTCTTCTATATCCTGGGGATAATAATTGCGGCCATGCAGGATAATAAGATCCTTCATGCGCCCGGTAACAAACAATTCCCCGCGCCACATTACACCCAGATCCCCGGTTCGCAACCAGGTTTTTCCCGATGCATCACCTGCGATGCGCTGGCCAAACGTCTCGCGGCTAATCTCGTCCAGTCCCCAATATCCCGGCGACACGCTGGGGCCGGAAAACCATATTTCGCCAACGCTTCCGTCAAGCATCTGGGTGCTGCTATCGGGGGCAACAACTTTCACGTCATGCGGAGCAAAAGCGGTGCCGCATCCGACGATCCTGGTCGCCATCGGATCATCCGCCTCAAGCATTTCGAGGCGAAAATCGGCAATCTTGTTCTTGTCTACCGTCAAAATAGTCGGTTTGGCGGCCGACTCGCCACCCGCAATAAAGACGGTCGCCTCTGCCATGCCGTAGCAAGGATAGAAGGCTTGGGCCTTGAAGCCACAAGGGGAAAAATAATGGGTAAATGCGTCGAGCGTCGCCGCCTTGATCGGTTCGGCGGAGTTATAGGCAACACGCCATGAACTGAGGTCAAGCGCGGACAATTCGCTGGCAGGCGTTTTTTGGACGCATAGATCGAACGCGAAGTTCGGTGCCCCACACATGGTTCCTCGGTAGTGGCTGATCGCCTTCAGCCACAGGCCAGGGCTGCGCACGAACGTTGCAGGTGCCATCAAGATGGACGGCGCACCCAGGTACACCGGCCACAAAATGGCAGTGACCAAGCCCAGATCATGAAACAGCGGCACCCAGTTGACGAACACTTCCGACTTATCCCCTTCGGACATCAGCGACAGATGCTGCATGTTCGCGATGATGTTTCGGTGCGTGATGATGACGCCCTTGGGAACACCAGTGGAACCCGATGTATATTGCAAAAAGGCGGGGGCATCGATATCAATGGTCGGTGCCGCGTAGTGCCGCCCTTCGGACGCGATGATATTGTCCGTTGCATGAAAGTCCAGTGGTAGGCTCAAAGAATTTTGCAATTCCCAGGAAGCCGTCACGCTCGCCAATTCAGATTGTGTGGTCAGCGCAAGCACCGACTGGCAGCTCTGCGCCACCTTTATGATCCGGTCCGACTTCACGTTACGACGTGGTGGATACAAGGGAACGGCCACCATACCAGCCAGCAGGCAGCCATAGAATGCCTTGATGTAAGCCAATCCGGGTGGAAAAAACAGCATTACGCGGCTGCCCGGCTGGGCAATGCCGGACAAAAACATCGCGATCACGCCAGCTTCCTGCAATAGCTGCTGGTAAGATAGTTCCTGCTCAGCGTGCTCCAGATCACTCAGAAATCGGAATGCAACATCATCAGGCTTGGAACGAGCATGCTCGACCATGCTATCAACAATCGTAATGCTCATCATCCCCCCTAAACTTAGTAAGCCTCGCCAGCTTCCAACTGCGCAAACAATTGCTTGATGTTTCCGGCTTCAAACCCGGTAGCATTATTGACCCGCTGAATGAATTCAAACATCATTCCCGTATTACTTTCACGCTTGGTAAATACCTGAAGCAGTCCTTCACCCTGAATCACGTTGGTGGCGAACTCAATGCCAGACTCCGTCAACAGATCGGTCAAGCTCTCGACATCATCGACCTGGACGGCGATGTGTTGCACACCCGGACCGTACTCTTTGATGTAACGACTTACCTGCGATTCAGGACTAGTACCCTGAATCAGGACAATGGAGAAGCCACCCGCATTGAGCTCGGCGGATTTCATCCCGGTAAAAGCACCCTTTATCTCGCGCCGCTCCAGCAATTCAAAACCGAATAAATCCTGATAGAGAAACAAGGCCTCATCGATATCCTTGACAGCGATTGCGACATGATCAATTCGGGTGTTATTGCCAAGATACTTCTTCATCTGTGCTATTTTCATGGGTGCGTTTTAGGTATCATTAATATTTTAGAAATGGTCCCGGGTGATGTACCCGGGTCCCGTAGTAGCCGTCAGGCCTCTATTGATTCCAGTGATTACTCATCGCCAAGGCGTGTCCATCGGTAGGTCCACGTGACTGTAAAGTAATCACGATCAACGATACCCGCGTCAGCACCCGATAAAATGGCGTCGTATTTAACTTGGTAGTTATTACCATCCTTGTGCATGAAACGCAGGCGGCGTATGTGCGCAAAACTCACTGCAGAAGACGGGCCTTCAAAAGTTGCCTCGCAATTGACATAGTTGGTGATCGGCTTGCCTTGCAAATCCGTACATTGATAACTCACCACGTCGCCATTAACATCCATAAACCAAAAACCGCCGACCACGCCAGTAACAGTTTTATCCTTGTGCAATGTCACCAAGTTGATCGTTGCACCATCGACACTGACGAAGGCATAACGGCCAGGCACGTCTTTTTCGGCAAGGGC
>JBKJLF010000002.1:0-5287 GCA_046597185.1 Burkholderiaceae bacterium
GCGCAATATGGGCAAGCCCGGGCCTTGTTTGGTTCAAACCAGCCGCAAGCGGCGTTGCAAATGGCCAAAGCGGCCAAGGCTGCGCTGGCTGCTTTGGCTGCTTTGGCTGACAGCAAAACGGATGCGCTTGCGCAAATTGCCGCATTGCGCCTGATTGCGGAGATTCATGCCCGCACCCTGCTGCCAGTGCCGCCGGAAGTAGCGGAACGCAGTACCGCCTTGCATTACCTGAACCGGGTGCTGGCAATCTCGGCCAATCTTGCCGACTACATTTTGCCGGGCGATTTGCTGGACATGTTGGCGCAAGAATACGCCAAACTGGGCGATTATCAACAAGCCTGGCAATATGCGACCGAAGCCGGTTTGGCGCGCGAAGAAATCCAACAGCGTGAAGCTGCCCACCGCGCCGCTGCGATTGAAGTGCATCACCAAACCGAACGCGATCAGGTTGAAATGGCGCATCAGCGCGAATTGGCGGCAGAAGCCAAACGTGCCGAAATCTTGCGTCAAACCAGCGAAACCCTGGCGCATTTGGGTGCGATTGGGCAAGAGATTACGGCCCATTTAGAAATTGATCTGGTCTTTGAATCACTCAAACGCCATGTGCAGCACTTGCTACAAGCCGAGTACCTGGCCATTTTTGTGACCGACCCTGACGGCATGGCAGTGCAAGCATTCTTTTGTGTGGATAATGGCAAAGTGCTGCCCCGGCTAAAGATTGCGATTGATAACCCGATCAGCGATGTGGCGCGCTGTGTGCGTGAGCGCTGCGAGATTGTGGCCGATCAAGACCCTGATTTGCATGATCCGCGTTGGATTTGGGATACGCCACCCACGCAAAGTCGCTTGTTCCTGCCCCTGTGCCAGGAGGAAAAGGTGCTGGGGGTGATTACGGTACAGTCCCGCCAGCGCCATGCGTATGGCCCGCGTGAACAATTGATTTCCCGCACCCTGTGCGCCTACACCGCCATTGCACTGGGCAACGCCAGTGCGCATGGCGAATTGGCCAAGGCGCACAAACAATTGCAAGACACCCAGCAGCAATTGGTGTTGCAGGGCAAAATGGCCGGTCTTGGCACGCTCACTGCCGGGGTGGCGCATGAAATTAACAACCCAACCAATTTCGTTCATGTGGCGGCACAAAACCAGCAGGTGGATTTGGCCGAGTTTGCCCAATTTGTCAACGATTTGGTCGAGCAAGACGCAGGGCCAGAGATTCTTGCCGCGTTTCAACAGCGCTTTGAGCGCCTGAGCGAGAATGTCTCGACCCTGCTCAATGGCACCGGACGAATCAAGGGCATTGTTCGCGATTTACGTGCTTTTACCCGCCTTGATGAAGCCGAAAAGAAAGCCGTGCGTTTATCCGGGTGTTTGCTTTCGACCCTCAATCTGGTGCGCGCCACCTGGCTGGAAAAGGTGGAATTCATCACCGAATTTAAAGATGACCCCGAGGTTGAATGCTGGCCCGCCTTGCTCAATCAGGTATTCATGAATTTGCTGGTCAATGCCTGTCAGGCAATTGATGAAAAGCTGCAAAAAAATACCTTGGACGGGCTTGCCGTAGAGCGTGGCAAACTGTGCCTGGGCTTACATCTGAACCCGGAACAAAACCGCATTCTGATTACCTTTCAGGATAGTGGCACAGGCATGGATGCCGCGTTGTCAAAGCGTATTATGGAACCCTTTTTCACCACCAAGGCCGTGGGTGTGGGCACCGGTCTTGGTTTGTCGATCGCATTTGGCATCGTCCAAAAACACGATGGCCGTTTGGTCTTTACATCGACCCCCGGGGTGGGTAGTTGTTTCACCATTCAATTGCCTTTGCATTCTTAAGGAAGATCGGGATGGAATTCTTCTCACTCAATGAACAAGTGGCGCAGATCGAAGCGCAATTGGCCAGCAGTAACGAGGCCCAAGCGCCCCTGCTCATGCTGGCTCTGGCCTGGCAGTTGCGCCAGCGCGATACCCATCGTGCGCTCAAGCTGGCAGCACAGGCGCAAGCCAAATTGGCTGCTGCGACAGAATTGACCCCATTGCCGCCACTGGAACTTCAACGCAGTCAATTGCGTTTGCTGCTGATCAAGGCCGAGATTTTGTTCCTGAAAGCGGAGTATGTGTTCAGTCAATCGCTGGCGCAACGCGCTTTGCAAGGGTTTATCAAAATTAACGACACCTTGGGGGGCTTCGATGCCCATTGGTTATTGGCCTGGTTGGCGCACGAGCAGGGTGACTGGGTCGCCAGACGCCGGGCACTGGAAGCGGCGGCGGTGATGAGCGCCGATCCGGTGCGTACCATCGTCGCCGAAACCACGGCCACCAGCTTTGCGATGGCGCTCAATCCGGCGCGCGTCAAGCAGCACTGGGGTGCGCAGTTGGTGGTTGGCGGTGGTGATGTGCACCCGGCGGCGGCATGCTGGATGCAAGCCTTGCTGGGGCAAGTTGCCCTGGATACCAATGATAAAGTGCAAGCGATTATGCACTTCAGTGCCTGTCATGCCTTGGCCTTGGCCAGTGGCCAAATGATGCGGGCCATGACGGCAGCGCTTAAAATTGGCGATTTGCTGTCCAGTTTTAATGTGCTGCACAATGCCCTGGAATGGGTGCAGCACGGCTTGACGCTGGCGCGCCACGGTGGATGGCGTAGTTCAATCAAGAATGCGCTGGTTGCCAACTCGGCCATTTTGGCTTTGCTCGCGCGTCAGCATGAAGCACGGGACTTATTACGCCGCGCCATCGCCATGCCAACCCCGGCCCATCCCCTGGGCCAGCGTGCCGCCGTAAAAATGTTAGGTCAGTTGGGGGGGCTGGAGTTGGCCTGTCAGGACTATGCCGCCGCACTGGAAATTTTCCAAAGGCAAGAGCACAGTGCGCGCGAATTGAATTTGGCCGATTTGCAAACAGCGGCCCAAACCGGCCAGGCACGCGCTCTGTCGCACATGGGCCACAGTGAGCTGGCGCTGGCCATGGCCCAGGCGGCGCTGGTGAATGCAAAACCAGCACGCCAAATTGAATTATTCCAGTTTATGGCACAAATGTATACGCGCCATTCACAGTTAGCAGCGCCTGCTGGCCCAATCAGTGCCGCCAGTGTGCCGCTGCATTATTTGCATCAGGCACTGGCCTTGACCGGCAAGGTTGGCCAGGTGAGTGATGATTTACTCGTAGCGCTGGCGCAAGAATATGCCCAAATTGGCGACTATCTATCGGCCTACCGTTTTGCCGATCAAGCCAATCGGGCGCGTGAACAGCGCTACGGCCGGGAAGCGGCCAATCGCGCCTTGGCGGTGCAGGCGAGCCAGCAATCGGAGCGGGTAGAGGCGCAAGACATGCATTTGCGCCAATTGGCGGCCGAAGCCAGACGTGCCGAAAGCTTGCAAGAAACCAGTGCGATTTTGCAACATTTGGGCGCAATCGGGCAAGAGATCACCGCCCACCTGGAAGCGGACTTGGTGTTCCAGGTTTTGCAAGCCCATGTGCGGCACCTGCTCGATGTCAGTTTTCTGGCCATCTTTTTAATGGATGAGGATGGCCAGGCCATGAGTTTGGCCTTTGGTCGTGACGATGATGAGGCGATGCCAGCGATTCGATTACCGATGTCCGACCTTGACTCGCCTTCTGTACAGTGCGTGCGTCTTCGGCGTCAAATCCTGGTCAATCATGATCCCGAATTAAATAGCCGCAACTGGATTCCCGGCAAAATGCCCACCTTGAGCCGGATATCGGCCCCCTTGTGTCTGGCTGAGCGGGTACTGGGGATGATTACCATTCAATCGCGCAAACAATATGCCTACGGCGAGCGCGAACAATTGATCTTTCGCACCCTGTGCGCCTACACCGCGATTGCCCTTTCCAACGCCCAAACCCATGGCGAACTGGCCAAAGCACATCAGCAATTGCAAGAAACCCAGCAGCAACTGGTGCAGCAGGAAAAAATGGCGGGCTTGGGTGAATTGACTGCCGGTGTGGCGCACGAAATCAACAACCCCACCCACTTTGTTCATTTGTTGGCGCAAACCCAGCAAGTGGATATTGACGAATTTCAGCAATTTGTGGCGCAGTTGGTGGAAGCCGACGCCGCAGCGGAAGTGATGGTGGCTTTTGATGCGCGCTTTGCCAAGTTATCGAACAATGTCAGCGTCATGCTCAATGGCACCGTGCGCATCAAGCATATTGTGAATGATTTGCGCACCTTCACTCGGCTTGATGCGGCAGAAAAAAAAGCCATGCAGGTGGTCGATTGCATTCATTCCGCACTGCATTTGGTGCGTGCCAGTTGGCTGGAAAAAGTTGAATTCATCACCGAATTTGAAGAACTGCCGGACATTGAATGCTGGCCTGCCTTACTCAATCAAGCGTTGATTAATTTGCTGCTCAATGGCTGTCAGGCGATTAAAGAAAAACAAAAGGCGAGCGTGGCCAGCAATCCCGAACCCGGTAAATTATGGCTGCGCCTTACGCGCTGTGTAGAAACCCGGCGGGTGTGCATCGCGATTGAAGACAATGGCATTGGTATCCCTCTAGCCCACCATGCGCGCATCATGGAACCGTTTTTCACCACCAAAGAAGTGGGTGTGGGCATGGGCCTGGGTTTATCCACCGCGTTCGGGATTGTGAAAAATCATGGCGGTGAACTCAGTTTTAGCTCACGGGCCGGGCAGGGCAGTTGCTTCATGGTTTATTTGCCGTTAGGCCTGGCAAGTGAGGCAAGTGAGGCAAGTGAGGCAAGTGAGACAAGTGAGGCAAATGAAGTCAATGTGGCAAACCAGGCAAACCAGGTAGTCTAAAGAATTGGTATCATCTCGAAAGGATGCATCATGGAATTTTTTGCCACCAATGAGGATGTGGACGCGCTGGAACTGGCGTTGCAAGCCGCCACCGGTGCGGCCCGTGTGGCCAACCTGCTGGCCTTGTGCTGGCATATGCGCCAACGTGACTGCGCGCGCGCCTTGCAATTGGCCGATGAACTGGAAACCTTGCTGCCCGATAGCCATTTACCGGAACCAGACGCGCAAGCCATTTTACTGCGCGTAAAGCTGGTGCGCGGCGAAGTACTCTGGTTGTTTGGTGAAATTGATGCGGGCGAAGCGATGGCGCAAGCTGCCTTGCACGGGTTTAAGCAACTGGAAGATGCGATTGGCTGTGCCGATGCGCATTGGCTACAAACCAGTCTGGCCTATTACCACAGCGATATTGAACGGCTCGATACCGCACTCACCAGCATGGCGCGTAAAGTGGTGGAGCATGACCCGGTGCGTAGCGCTAGCGCCCAGGCGGCGATGTCAGCCGA
>JBKJLF010000217.1:0-15758 GCA_046597185.1 Burkholderiaceae bacterium
TTGGGCGTGGATGCGTATCGTTTTTCGATTTCCTGGTCGCGCGTGCAACCGCTTGGGCGCGGCGCGTGGAATCCGGCAGGATTGGCATTTTATCAACGATTATTGGATGGTGTGGCAGCGCGTAATATGAAAGCGTACCTCACGCTCAACCATTGGGATTTGCCGCAAGCCTTGCAAGACCATGGCGGCTGGGCCAATCGCGACACGGTGTATGCGTTTGTGGACTATGCGCGCGGCATCGCCCAGCATTTTGGGGCGCAAGTGGTTTCCATTACCACCCATAATGAACCATGGGTGGTGGCCACTCTGGGCAATGAGTTGGGCATCTTCGCCCCCGGTTTGAAATGCCGTAAAACCGCGATGCAAGTGTCGCACCATTTATTATTGAGCCACGGCCTGTGTCTGCAAGCCTTGCGCCAGCTTGGGGTGGAAGCGGAGTTGGGGATCGTCTTGAACCAGTCGCCGATTCAACCCGCCAGCGACAATCCGGCCGATATTGCCAAAGCCAAACTGGACGATGGTTTATTGGTGCGTTGGTATATGGACCCGCTGTTGCGCGGTGCCTACCCCGAAGACGTGGTGCAGCACCTGGGTAGTGATATGCCCGACATTGCGCCGGGCGATATGGAAGCCATTGCCACCCCGGTGGACTTTATCGGCCTGAACTATTACACCCGTAATTTTGCCAGTGCCGACCCAACATGGCGCGCGCCGGTGGGGGCGCTTGGCTCGACAGCGATGGATTGGGAAATTTATCCGCAAGGCTTGAGCGACTTATTGCAGCGTCTGAAACGCGACTATCATCTGCCGCCGATGTTGATTACCGAAAACGGCGCGGCCTTTGATGACAAGGTCAGCATTGACCCGGTAAGCGGCAGCAAGCAGGTGCATGATGCGCGCCGCACCGAGTATTTGCGCCTGCATATTGAAGCCGTGGCCGATGCGATGGCCGCTGGCGTGGATGTGCGCGGTTATTTTGCCTGGAGTTTGTTTGATAATTTTGAATGGGCCTTTGGTTATAGCAAACGCTTTGGTTTGGTGTATGTGGATTACGCCAAGCAAGAGCGCATTGTGAAAGACAGTGCAATTTGGTACCGTGATTTTTTAGCCAGCCGCATGCCGCAATTGGTGGCCTGAAGCGCGTTGCCCCAGGTGCAAATCAGGCAAGCTTGTTTGGCTACAATCTTCGGTTAATTAAGGAGAATGTCTCCCTCAAGCCACCAAAATAGTGGAAAATGCTAATTCTGCAGGTTTTGGTGCAATCGGGTTTGGGGGAGACAAAGGTGGCATTGCAATTGCGCAAGGCGGTGATTCGAAGCGGGCTCAGTAGCGCCGTGTTGGCGCTCGCCATCGGCCTTGGCAGTGCATGGTTTTCGCTGGGTTGGAATGTGGGGCTGATAGTGGCCCTGGTATTGATGGCCTTGTTGCTGGGCAGCTTTAGTGCATGGTTTAAAATGCGCGGCATGGCGCAAGGAATCATCGATTCAATTCCGGTGGCGATGAGTTTTGCGCGCGTCAAACGCAATCAGGCGGTGAATGGGGTGCGCATCGACTGGCAGCAGTTTGACGATTATGCCGGGCAGCTTAAGGCCCTGGGCTTTGTTCATCTGGCCGATGTGACATCCTGGCCACTGGCCAGAACGGTGACCGGTGTGGCGGTCATTTTTTGCGACAGCCTTACCAGCACGCTGGTTGAACTCCAATATATTCAATTAAACCAGGCATCGCAAGCTAGCCAGGGCAGCCAGGGTAGCCAAGGTAGTGGGGCCAATGGCATGCATTTCTCGATTTTTTCTCTGCTCGGTGGCACTATCCGTATCACCGTATCCGACCATACGCTAACGGCGGCCAATTATGTCATGCGCAGTAGCGCTGATGTGGTGGCGACTTATCCCGCTCAAAATCTGATATTTCTGTTGGACAAACACCGCCGTCTGGTGCAAACCTTGCGCGAGCGCACGGGCAAGCAAGCCACATCCGGCTTAACGCTGGCACGGTATGTGATGCTGCATCGCGAGCGCTTTTTGTGGGTGCGCCAGCATTTAATTGATTTGGGTGCCTATAAGGTGATGAATGAATTTGACTGGTTTGAAGCCAAGCCGGCCAATCATTGGGCACCACCTTCAGCCATGCTGGCAGCCTTACCGATACGCAACCTGGATGAGTTGGACCAACTGCAAGCGAGCCAGACACAGTCGGTGATGGTGGATTTGCCTGATTCTGGCGCAGTGTCTGACTCGGTGGCTGCGGCCGTGTCTTCATCAGGAGCGGACTCAGTGTCTGCCGTTGGCGCGGATAATATCTACCAGCCGCCCGCGCCGATCAAGCCAGATCAGCAAGGCCTGCAAGACCTGCAGGATGAGGCAGCACTCAGGCAAAAGGTTAGCCGCGCCGCCAGTTGGTTTTATTGGATTGCCGCATTGTCGCTGGTGAATATGGGGGCGCAAATATTAAACAAGGAATGGAGTTTTGCTTTGGGCCTGGGCTTATCGCAATTATTGGGCCGGGAAGCGCATCGCTTATATGAGAGCGGTGCGCCCGGTGCCGCCATTTTCGCCATGTATTTGGGTTGTGTTGGCAGTATCGCCTTTTTTGCTGCATGTGGCTGGTTTGCGCGTAAGCCTTCGGTATTTGTATTTATGGTGGGCATGGTGTTTTATGCGCTCGATACGCTGATTTTCCTGATCTTACTTGATGGGATGGGGATTGCGATTCATGTGGTTGCGCTGTTTTTCTTGCGCCAAGGCGTACCCGCAGCACGCGTATTAAGGGGAGGGTGAGGCGGGCGGCTGCGGCGGCCTTATTTGACGATACGAATTTCAAACAATTTTGGCCAATGCTTGCCGGTGATAAATAAGCGGCGCTGTTTGGCATCATAGGCGATGCCGTTTAACACATCGGTGTGGCCATCGATATAATCTTTTGCCGGTAAAATGCCTTTTAACTCGACCCAACCGAGTACTGCGCCAGTTTTCGGGTCGATCCGCGCGATTTTGTCGGATTGCCAAATATTGGCGTAGATTTCACCCTCCACCCATTCCAATTCATTGAGCTTCTCGACCGCTTCGCCGTTGGCGGTAACCCGGATGCGATGGGTTTCGCGCAGGGTTTTAGGGTTTAAAAAGCGCAGTTGGGCGCTGCCATCGCTCATGATGATGGCTTCATCGTTGCGGGTTAAGCCCCAGCCTTCGCCGGGGTAGTTGAAGCGTTTTTCGGGGGCGAAAGTTTGCAGGTTATACACAAAGCCGAGTTCCGATTGCCAGGTCAGTTCGATTAAATGGTTGTCCCACCAGGTAATGCCTTCACCAAAATAGCCTGCTGCCACATCACGCTTTTGCACTACCTCGCCCGTTTCCAGCCGCACCCGGCGTACCGATGAGCGATTGAGCAAACCCGTGCTTTCATATAAAAAGCCATCTTTATAAAACAAACCCTGGGTAAAGGCATTCACATCGTGCGGGTACACGCGCAACACTTCCACGTAATGGGTGGGAATCGATTTGGTGGGCGTGACCGCAGTGGTGGGCAGCACGACGGGCAGGAGCGCGGCCAGCCAAAGCAAGGGTGCCAGGTGCGGCAAAATACGAAATGGTTTCATTGGCGCAAGCGTGGGGAATAAAGTTGAAGCATTATAATGGAAAGCGCAGGGCGACAGTGATACCGTATAATGGCAACGACAAAATGATTGGAGAAAGCTTGCCATGCAACAACTTGAATTTGAATTGGAATCAGAGCGCGAATTTGTTGAACTCAACCAGTTATTAAAATTGGTGGGCTTGTGCGATAGCGGCGGGGCCGGGAAAATGATGGTGGCGGCGGGCGGCGTGTTTGTCGATGGCAAGCCCGAATCGCGCAAAACGGCCAAGATTCGGGCCGGGCAGGTGGTGAAGTTGGGGGATGTGCGGATTCGGGTCAAGACTGGCGTAGTGAGTTAAATTTGCGCCTTACCACTCAGGTTAATAACACTTGCTGTGGGACATTCAATACTTCCAGCAGGCGCGGTTTGAGGCGTAAAAATTCCTCCGGATTATTTTGCATCATGTCTTGCAACTGTTGCTCAATTTTTTGGCTGTCAGTCGCTGCTTGTTTGGTTTTAATTTGCTCGATGCTGTCTTGAATTTCTTCCAGCCTTTGCAATGAACTTTCAGCGTCATCGGAAAGTGGGCCGATTTTTTTGGCCGAGGCAATTAATACCTCGGTAATCAAGCCGAGTTGGCGGCCATACGATGCGACTGCCACCGCTTGCCGTTCGACTTGACGATTGCCCGCCTGTTCAGTAATGCCTTTGAAATAGGCACTCATGTTTGGCGTGATGATAGTCGAATCAATATCCTCATCTACTGCGCCACTTAATGGCATATGTATATTTGGACTCCAAATCCAGAACCATGGGTACATAAAAATCTCCTTTAATGGTTGATTGAGTAATTGTGGGCAAGGCCTGACAGTTAGTAAGAATGTGAAAGATGTTGCGTTGCAATAAAGCGCTTATAATCCCAATTCTGACGATCTGTGTCAACTGAAAAGCGCGATTTTATGCATTCATTGTTAGAATAGGTGTTTATTGACCATAATTTTCTAATTTTTCCTGCATGGTTGCTAACCATGTTGTAGCGCTCTGTCCGGCAACAGCGGCTTGTGCCCACAAAAGCTTCGTTTGCATTCTCTGGTTCAATCCCTTCAATTCTGCTGCAACGGCGTGGTAATGAATATCGGGTTCAGTTCTTTTTGCCTTTTTCCTGCGCCATTTCCACCAGTTGGTGATCCTTTGGCCAGTATTCATGTTTCGGCAAAAAAGTGATACGCATCAGGGTTGATTGTACAGCGGCAAGCTGTATAATCAAGCAAGATTTTTCAAGAAAGCCCACCGTGAAACTGATTCGTAGCACCCGACTCCAGCGCCGCCAGAAGCAAGTTATCCTGTGCGATATCGATTTGTGCCAATTATCCGATGGCGCCTATCTGGTCAACCTGCGCCAAGGGCGCGAGCGGGAGGCGTGGCGCGAGAGTACCCACACGCCACACGCGGTGGCGCTGGACGTGGCGGAACATTTGTTCACCCAAGCCATTGCCGAGCGTCAGGCGCAAGGTTTTGTGCTGGTGGATGGGGCTCCGCCGCTGACCCTGCTTGCCGCCACCCAAGCCGACCCAAACTTATCCGCCAGCCTCCACGCTGCCAATCCACCCAATCCACCCAATCCACCCAATCCACCCAACTCACCCAATTCGCCCAACTCACCCGAATCACCCGCCGCGCACGCCCTGCTGGCGCGCCTGCAGCCAGGTGCATGGCAGCGCCTCCCCGAGCATCAGCGCACGCGCACGCTCTGGCGCATTGGCGAGCGTCGCCTGAAAAGCGCCGTGCCCGTGCTGGTTGGCTTGCTCGGCCAAAGCGGGGTAATGCAAGACTATTGCCTGGCCTATGCCATTGGCCGCTGCGGCGACCCCGGCGCAGCCGAGGCCATGCAAGCGCTACAAGCCAATAGCCAAAGCGCCGCCGTCAAGCGCATGGCCTTACAAGCATGGTTGCAATTGATCGATTCCGACACGCGCCAACAACACGCACAGGCCCTGGCCGCCGATTGGCCCGCCGCCCTGCGTAGTGCATGGGAGCAGCAGATTGAGGCCGCCTTGCTGAGCGCACTGGCCCACGCCAATGAATGGAAATCGCTCACCCTGGCCGAATCGCTGGAACAACTCGATCAGGTTGCCTGCTGCGCCGCCGCACCGCAAGCCGCGCTGGCGCGGCGCGTACTGCTGCATCAATTGCAAACCCTGCCGCTGCGAGCGGGCGTGTTCCAGGCCGTGCGCCATTTGTATAAGGCAGCAGAAATGCGCGCCGATGGCATCCTGTTTGGCATCTTGCATTACCGCTTCGAAATCCAGGCACCACTGCATGCAGGCGGCGCGGAATGGGTGTTTTTGGAACGGCGCATGGTGCGCTACGGCCAGGAAGTCACACGCGCCGACAGCCGCGTCGCGTATAGCGCGCGCACTCGCGACTACCTGCGCCGCCGCACCTGGCGCACGCTACGCCGACTGGGGCAATTGGCCGACCCGGATTTCATCCGCATGGCACAAGGTGTGTTGCTGGCCATGGACGACGCCGATGCCGCCAAAGCCAGCACCCGCGCCAGCGCCAATGGCGAGCTGCGCAGCTATGGCCCCTGGAGCAAATGGATGCTGCTCAACCGCCTGTTGCACGCAAAAGGCAATTGGTTTAGCCAGCGCGATGGCTGTGAATGGTATCAGCGCGCCAACGATGTGCCAACCAACACCCGCACCGAAGCCTTCCCCGAATTATGGAATGCCCACCCGGCTGCCCTGCTGCAACTGCTGCTACTTGGCCGTTGTGACGCCATCCACCAGTTCGCTGCGCTGGCCTTGCGTGACAATGTGACCTTTTGCAATGCGATTGACGACCACATCCTGCGCCAACTGCTGGCCAGCCATTATGTAGCCAGCGCCCGCTTCGCCTTTGAATTATGCTGCCAGCGCGCCCAAAACGAAGGCTTGGGCATCGATTGGTTATTGGTCTTGCTCCAATCCACCTTGCCCGCAGCGCGCCAATATGCGCTGGATAGGATCAGCCACGACCCGGCCCAGTACTGCGCCAATGCGCTGTTGGTGGCCAGCATGCTGTGCGCCAGGCATGCGCCAGTGCGCGGGCAAGGGCGCTTGCTATGCCATGCCGCACTGACCCTGCCTGATCAAGCCGATGCCATCCTCTTGCAATTGCTGGATTGGCTGGAAGATTGGCAGGATCATGACGATGCCACCACCCTGGCCGCTGATTTGGCCACGGTATTGACCGAACTGCACAGCATGCTGCAACAAACCCTGCGCCCCCATGCCGCCCACGCCCCCTGGCCACGCCTGTTAGCCTTGCTGGAACAAAACGCCGTACCCGTGCCAGTGCGGGTCTTGGCCGCGCATTGGCTGCTGCTACACGATGTGCCGGTCAACATGGTGCCCGGCACCACCTTAAGCGCCTTATTGCGCTCCGAACAGGCCGATTTGCATGGTGCCGGCGTGGCCTTGTTTGGCGCACTGCCGGACAGCGTATTGCTGCAACAAGCGCCGCTGTTTGCCGCGTTTTGTACCTACCCGAATCCAACCGTGCGCTACGCCATCGACCCGGCCTTACGCCGTTTGGCTGCCAGCTCACCCGAATTTTGCAGCATGCTGGTGCAGCCCTTGCTCGACTGCCTGTTCCGCACCGAAGTGGCCGAAGGCATGCATGATGATGTGTTGCGCTGGCTGCATGGCCCCTTGCGGGCGGCGCTTAATGCCACCGGCCCCGATACGCTGATGCGTTTGAGCCTTTCGCGCAGCAAAGCGGCGCAAAACCTGGCCGGACTGCTAATCATCAACTATGGGCCGAACGATTTCAGCGTGGCCGATTGGGCCAGTTTTGGCTGTAATCCACACCAGGTGGTACGCAACTGGGCCTGGCTAACGTATTTGGCGCGGGTAGACCAGGTACGCGCCGAAATGGAAGCAGCCCTGCGCATATTGGATAGTCGCTGGGACGACAGCCTCGACTTCGCCTGCCAATTCTTTCGCGAGCGCTGCCCGGCCAGCGACTGGACGCCGCAATTATTGGTCAGCCTGTGCGACCACCTGAACCCCACGGTACAACGCTTTGGCCGGGAAATGTTGCAAACCCATTTCAACGTGGCCGATGTGGCGGACTATTTGCTGAAACTGGCGCAACATCCATCCCAATCAATGCAGTTATTCGTCAGCGCCTGGTTGGAAAGCGCCGCAGCAGGGAATATCGATTATCTGCAGCAACTGGAACCGTATTTCTTAAGCGTGCTATCACAAATCAACCGGGGCCGCATCGTCAAAAATCGGGTGTTGGCTTTCCTGAACCAGCAAGCGGCAGCCTCGGAAGCGGCGGCGGCCATGGTGCAGCGCCTGTATGCGCGCCTGGTGGTGAGCATGGCGGTGGGCGATAAAGCGCACTACATTCAAGGCTTGGCCGCGATTCAAAACCAGTACCCCAATTTACCCACCACACTGCAAGTACTTCCAGTGCAGAGCCATGCGGTGCCTGGCCAGGCCGGGCGTGTGCAGCCAGCGCGCGGCCACAATGGCAAGGAGGCGATGGCATGAAATTTCAATATCGATATTACGGCCAAAGCGCGGTCAACAATAGCGCCAGCACCACCGACATGCGCTTCGCGCCCGACACCCTGCGCGCGCCGACCCATTTTGTGGCCGAGCTGAATCAACACATTCCGTTTCGCGAAGCCATTTCTGCACTGCATGATGTGGTAGTGGCTGACCAACGCTACCAGCCGCGTGACAAGAGCGCGTATATGGCCTGGTTGCAGCAGCAAGAAGGCAGTTTGTTGGCGCAATTTATGCAAAACGCGGGCGATTTACGAAAAAAAATCACCCCGCTGCAAGAAGAGCTGGACGCCCTGCGCCAAACCAAAGCACAAACCCTGGCCCCGTTTTATAAAGCGCAAAAAAAGTATTTCGATTACCTCTATGAGGCGCATCGCGATGCCTGGTATGTGCTGGACCCGGTGATTACGGTCCACCCGGATCGCATCTTCTTTGAATGCTTCAGCCGTGACGAATCGAGCTATGCGGCGCTCAGTTGCAGCCACAATGTGTTCGATAAAATGGGCGAGTTTGCCTGCGGCACCACCAATATTGATTATTCAGAAAATCTGTATGGCGAATTTCAAAAAATTCGCGACTATAAAAGCACCCGCCTCGCCATTGATCCCGGTGGTTTTCAGGTGCAAACGGCGGACGACCCGGCTTTTGTTGAACAAAAAATTGACGTGCCGGAGAGTTGGGTGCGCGGCTTTTTGCAAGTGAGCAGCGCCATGAATCTGCCTGCACACCGCTTTGATTTACACCCGATGGATGTGCATAATTTCTTGTTCATCTTGAAGCGCAAGAAAGAGCGGGTGGGGCCACGTTCGATTCGTTTTGTGCTGAATCCGGGCCAGCCGGTGCGGGCGATTTTTGAGCCGTGGAATCAGGAATTGATTTGCCGCCGCTCCATCTGGCAGGGCGGTGCTGCCACTGAAGTGCGGGTATGGGGGCGACGCCGCTTGCTGTTGCTGGAGCGTTTGATTCCGATTGCGCAAAGTTTTACCGTGCATTTAATGGGCAGTGGTTTGCCCAGTTTTTGGGTCGCGCAACTGCCCGATATGCAGCTCACGCTCGGCTTATCCGGCTGGACCGCCAATGACTGGTCGCGCAGTGGCCAGTTTGATTTGCTGGCACCGCGTGGCCAGGTGGATAGCGACAGCAAAGCGCGCGTGTTTGCGGCGCTGGGCCAGCGCTGGCGCGCCAGCAGCGATGAATTGGCGCAGGATACCGGCTTGGAACGTGCGTTGGTAGAAAGTGTGCTCACATTCTACACCCAGGCTGGCCGCGTCATTTACGACTTAAGCCAGGGTGTGTATTTGCTGCGCGAATTATCACGCGAACCCTTGCCGCTGGACAGCCTGCGTTTTGCCACCCCGCAAGAAGAAAAAGCCGCGCAATTGGTGGTCTTACGCTGCATCAGCGCCAAAAATCGCAGCGCCTTGCCCGATGGCAGCGTGCGGCTGGAAGGGCGCGCCAAGGATGATAGTAGTCAATACCAGGTTTGGATACGGCTCGATAGCGATGCACGCATGGTCGAAGCGCGTTGCGATTGTAGTTTTTATCAACGCAACAAGTTACACCAAGGCCCGTGTGAACACATGCTGGCCTTGCGCAATATAGAATCACAATGATATACTCCGCTCACAAGCACGGCGGGATGGCTCTTGCAAACCGGATGGTGGATCGCCATCCTCGTTCTCAGTTCTCCCCATGCGTCACTGGTGCCCTCTTCACTGTGCCGGACGCCCCTGCTAGCAACGAGACGGTGCGGCTTCTGCGAAGCCCATCGTCGCTAGCAGGGGCGTCCGGCGTCGAGTGGAGTGCCCCAGTCCTACAGGCTCTTCGATGAGAATCCTGCCGTGCTTGTGGTTTTGCGGCTTTGTTATGTTTGTAGGCTTATTTTTTTCGGTTACGTAAACTTATGGCAGATCCCGCTTCCAACAATTCAACATCGAATCCTTCATCCGCTTCGAATGCCTCTTCCAATACTGCCCCCGATTCGCCAGCCGCCATGGCCGCGCTCACGCGTGAGCAACTGGTGGCGCGCATCCGCAACAGCAGTAAAGATGCGGTGATTCTGGCCGAAATGCAGCGCCTCGGGTTTTGGTCTGCCGAGCAACCCACGGTAGCGGAAAGCCTGATCAAGCGCGAAGCCGAATTAAGCCAGCAATTGCAAGCGTTAAACCAACAATTGTATAAAATCCGCGACCCGGTAGAAGCACTCAAAGCGATGCGAAAAGAGCGCATGGCCAAAGCGCGCGAGCGGCGTGAAGAAACCAAACAAAAGCTGGCGGCACGCCGTTTGCAGCGCGCGCTGGATTGGCATGCGCGCAAGGGCCAGGATATCGGTTATTTAGGCGAAGAGGTATCGCAAGGCTTGAGCCATACCGAAGTGGACGTGCAACGCATGGCGCAATATGGCGTGCCGCAATTGGCCACCCCGCTGGCCACGCCGCTGGAATTGGCGCAGGCGATGGGCATTGCCCTGCCGGAACTACGCTTTCTGGCGTTTCACCGCCGCGTTTCACGCATCAGCCATTATCGCCGCTTCGCCATCGCCAAGAAAACGGGTGGGGAGCGCATCATCTCGGCCCCGATGCCGCGCCTGAAGCGCGCGCAGTACTGGGTGTTGGATAATTTGCTGGCCAAGGCGGCCATTCACCCGGCGGCGCATGGCTTTGTGGCGGGCCGTTCCATCGTCAGCAATGCCGCGCCGCATGTGGGGCAGGCGGTGGTGATCAATCTGGATTTAAAAGACTTTTTTCCGAGTATTGGCCTGCCACGCATCAAGGGCGTGTTTCGCACCCTGGGTTTGAGCGAGCAAGTGGCCACCGTGTTGGCTTTGCTGTGTACCGAAGCGCCCACCGAGCAAGTGAGTGTGGATGGTGAAAACTTCTTTGTAGCAACCGGCCAGCGCGTGCTGCCGCAAGGCGCGCCCACCAGCCCGGCTTTGACCAATATTTTATGCCGTCGGCTCGATGCGCGCCTGCAAGCCTGTGCCGCCAAACTCGGCTTTCAATACACCCGTTATGCCGATGATTTGACTTTTTCCGGCGACCCGGCGGCGGCCAAACTGGCAGGTAAATTGCTGTGGCGCGCCAAGCAAATCGTGATTGATGAAGGCTTTACCCCGCACCCGCAAAAGCAGCAGGTGATGCGCGCCAGCCAACACCAGGAAGTGACCGGAATTGTGGTCAACAAACGCCCCACGGTGCAGCGCGAAACCTTAAAACGCTTTCGCGCCACCTTGTTTCAGGTGGAAAAAGATGGGCCGGAAGGTAAGCATTGGCATGGCAACCCGAATGTATTGGCGGCATTGGTGGGGTATGCGCAATTTGTGCGCATGGTGGATGCGGACAAAGGTGGGCCCCTGCTGCTGCGTGCGCGTGCTGCGCGGGCACGCTGGAGCAACAGCGAGCCCGATAACAGGAGTGACGCCAGCCCGGTGATCGCGTCGGGCGTGGCGCGCCGCAATAGCGATTTCCGCCTGTTGGCCGCGCAAGGCAAAGCGCCATGGCCGGATTGGTGGCAGCCTGCGCTACCCGCTGCGCCTGTGCTGGAGAAAACGCAGCAACAGTTGACTGATGAAAAAACGCAGGCAAAAACCCGACAAAAGCAGGCGCAACAAGCTGAGGCCAGCGGCGCGCCGGGTGCTGCGCCAGCCAGACCTGGCAAGCCGCCGACGCCCACGTTCACCGCGCCGGCGACAGGTAAATCTAACCACGTCCCCTGGTTGGACTGGATTTTACAACTGGGGCTGGGCTTGGTGTTGGCACTGGTCAGTCGTCAACCTGCCCTCATGATTGTGGCCGTAATCATGGTTTGGCGCGCGGGACGCACCGGGCGTGCCAATTGGATGGGGTATGTCTTGGCTATGCTGGCCGTGTTCACGCTATTGTCGGTGTTTAAATAGATCAGCAGGATGACAGCCTCCACCTTGGCGTAGCGATGCGCCGGGGTTTTTAGTCTTTAACGGGCAGAAGGTTATGTGGCGACGATTGTGAACGGTGTGGTGGTAGCGCGTGAAGGCGTGCCCACGGGCGCGCTGCCGCCGCCTTGTACCTGAAGCGTTTGTATTTGCGTGGCTAACTTTACCAATATCGGCGTGAGTTTCATCATTTCTTGTTGGCTGGTGCTCAAACTGACTAATTCCGGTTTCATGGCTAAAATGATGCTCGCCGCGTTGTTGGAACTGGCCCAGGTTTTTGTCGCGTAATCGAGTGTGCGCTTTTGCATGTCGCTAAGGGGCGCACTACGCAGGCCTTGAAAATCGCCCCCGTGCGCCAGCATTTTCAAGCCGCTATTCATTTCTTGAACACTTTCCTGCAACTGTTTAAATGCCTCCACGTTGCCGGCCACGGCTTTGGGGGCGATTTTGCCTATCCGTTGCGAGTGCATCTGCAAATTCGATATGATCAGGACAGAGGCGAAGCGATCTTGCTCTGTGTTGGAATACGAAAAAGAAAGCCCGAGGCTGACCAAAAACATAAAGCAACAAACGATCAGCAGCAGCTTCATTGGCGCGATACCTGTCCCCTGGGTACTGCAGGGGCTGGGCGCAGGCGGATTAAATGGGTTGGACAGGGTGAATTTCCCGTCGTGGCATGAAGATCAGACGCATACTACCAGAATCAGGCGGGTTATTTTTTATTGGCTGATTCCACGCAATGGCCAGGCGCGTACACCCTTGGGGAACGCTTAAGTTTGGTGCGCGCTTTGTTGAAGCGGGGCAGGTTTGATATAGTCGTTGCAGCCGTCATACGCGCAAACTTGAGCGAATTGGTGGCCTTGTTTTGCAAAAATGCGTAAGTGTCATTGGGGCTGTGGATTTGGCTGAGGTGAGGCGATTTCAGGCTATTGGCCGTATAATTTGGAAAAACCTACTTTTATACGGTCAATTTTATGAATTATCACGTTCTTCCAGAAAATGCTGTTCGCCAGTTTATTGATTCAAGCACCGTGTTTGAAGAATTGGCTCGCGCACGGCAACAGGCGTTGTCGTATCGTGGCGGCATGTATTGGAAACGGCAGGGTGACTATGAATACCTGGTCAAAACCACTGCCGATAACCAGCAGCAGCGCCTGGGGCGACGCACTCAAGCCAGCGAGGCGATTTATACGGCGTTTCAGCAGCACAAACAAGCGGCAGAAGCACGCGTCAAGTCCTTGCAGGCTTCGCTGCAAGAGGCCGAGCGCATGAATCGTGCGCTGAAGGTCGGTCGGATGCCATCGTTGGTGATCGACCTGCTTAACGCCATTGCCGGTGCTGGCTTGAGTCAGTATTTTGTGGTCGTGGGCACGTATGCGCTGTACGCCTACGAAGCTGCGGCTGGCGTGCGCATTGTGCCCGGAGCCTTGGCCACGCAAGACGTGGATTTGCTGTGGGATGCGCGCAAGCGAGTGAAATTTTTCATCAATATGGAAAACCAGGAAGGAACTGTTGTTTTAGCATTGCGGCCTCCTTTGTGTAAAATAGATTCAACTCTACACCAATGGTGGATTAGATTCACGGTGCTAACCCTATTTCCTAGAAATGCGGATTACGCCGCCAAGGGATCGGGAAGGCTGACACTTCGGCCACTTACCCCTTGCCGCAAAGAAGGTTAATCCCGCTTGGCCGCCGCTCGCAACCGGCCTTGAATACAATGCCATCAGCACACCCGCATGTTGGCCGCCATAAACCCTTTGTAGCAAGCGTATCTTTCAGCACAAATTAGCTTACCGGAATATGGCCTTCCGCGATGCGTTAGAATGCCCGGTCACGATGACCGGAATGCTGGTCACGATAAACCGGAATACGCAATTGGGAAATGGCAATGCGTCAGGCGGCGGTTTTCAAGTGCCGTCGCCTGACGCAAGTACCCGGTGTCCGTGTTTTAGTCCTGTGTTTCCTGAGCCAGAAATGGCCCGAACGGTGGCATTTCTTCCTGCTTGATTTTCAGTTCCAATACGCCCGGCCTATGTGCATGGTGTTGCGTATAGTCCTGCAATAGTGCTTGCAGTTCTGTTTCGGTGTTGGCGCATCCAGTCCAAATGGTGTCTGGGTTACCAAAACCGCTTGCGATTTGGGCGATATGCACCTCGGAATAGGCATTTCCCTCAAAACGCCGTTCAAACATCAGGTGCTGGCGGGTCATGCACATGCCATGCATATTGTTGTTGAACACCACCCATAAAATCGGCAAACCAAAGTCAACCGCTGTATGAATTTCTAGTCCGGCCATTAGAAAAGCCCCATCGCCGCAAAATACCATCGTGCGGTGAGAGTCGGCCTCGCCCATTTGCGCGCCAATGGCGGCGGCCACAGCATAGCCCATGCCGCCCATGCCCAAGGCAATGGTGGTTGAAACGTGCGATGGCATGGTCAGGTAATGCGCGGCGGCGGCGGCGCAATTGCCCGCATCAAACAAGATATGCCCCGCTTCTGGCAGATAGTTGTTCAATAGCCGTAATGCGGTACTTTGCAATAGCCCCGCTTGCACCTCGGTAGCATTATTTTCGTAGGAAATGGTTTGCGCTGCATGGCGGGTAATGGGCGGCAATTTGTGCTTGGGATGCACCATATTCACGTTGGATTTGATCAGGCCGTCGAACAGGATTTTGATATTCGAATCAATCAGCCTTTTGGGTTGCAGCGCGGGGTCGATTTCACTGCTGTTGTCACTATTGATCACCCATAGATTTTTGCTCGACAAGATGGTGCCCAGAGTGCCAAGCGTCATATTGCAGAGCCGCGTGCCAACGGCAAGCACCATATCGGCCTGCTCAGCAATATACTCATGCGCCGAAGGATGCCCGGCCACGCCGATCATGCCCAGATAATTTTCTGAACTATTCGGAAAGATGCCGGGGCAAGAAAGGGTAGATACCACGGTAATGCCCGTTTCGTGGGCGAACTGACGCACCACGTCTTCGGCCTTGTGCCGATACACGCCCGGCCCTAAAATCATGACCGGATGCGACGCGCGGCTTAATGCCAGCGCTAGCGCACTGATGGTTTCCGGCAGGGAAGCAGGTATCGTTTGCGACATGATGTTGGTGGGAAACCAGTCCGGCTTCTCGCCCACGTCAACGCTCATCATGTCGCGTGGCAAGAGCATGACGGACGGGCCTTGGCGGCCTTCAAAAGGCGTAGTCAAGGCTTTGGCAAACTGCACCCAAAATAGTGCCGCAGAATCAATCTTGCACACCAGCTTGGCGATGGAGTTCCAAAACCCCAAGCCATTGACAGTACCTGCGCGGCCAGAAGAATCCTGAAACCCGCCGCGCCCCTCCATCGACAGCGGTACTTGCCCAACCAGCGCCAAAACCGGTACTTCTTGCTGATACGATTCGGCAATACCCACCGCCAAATTCATCATGCCGCCGCCCGATGTCGCGCAGCACACGCCCAAGGTGCGGTGGATGCGCGCCCGTGCGTCGGCCATGAAGGCGGCACCTGATTCATGCTTGGTCATGACGCTGCTGATTTGGCGATTTTGATCGTTGGGTGCCTTGCCAAGCCGATAAATGGCATCATGGATATGCTCAATATTGGCACCGCTTACGCCAAACACGTAGCGCAAATCCAAATCGCGTAATACACTGACGATGGCATCGGCAATAATCATGCTGCCATACCCGCTTGCCAGTGCACA
>JBKJLF010000484.1:0-11383 GCA_046597185.1 Burkholderiaceae bacterium
CGTGTGCGTGCATGCCACGGCTTATTGAGGTGTTACCGAATTTTTTAAATTATTTGCAGCGCCGATAGATGTTCGACATGCACTTGCCGGGTTATATGTCTCGCCTTATTTTTCTGAACTATTGCCACTCGATTCGCGGGTACCCCAAAGTGTGTTGTCCTTGCCCGAGGCCTGCTATCGGGCCCATGGCGGCGCACTCTCGCACGATGAGGTTGGCAACAAGTGCCGCCTGCACTGTATGAACCATAGTTGTGCGGGTCAGCAAAATACACCCGCACGCACGTTTTTTGGTCAATATTTTGTGGCCGTGCATTTCCCGGTCTTGCTCGTAAGTCATGGTTTTACGCAGGGCTGTATCGCATGCAATTGCCACATAGCTTGAACCGGGTCAGCGGAGCGCCTGAATCAGGCAATACTGAGCCTGGATTTATTGCGCAGGCGGTACATACCCCTGCGCTGCATCGGCACCGTCACCAAAAAAGTGTTTTTCCATTTGCGTGGCCAAATATTGGCGCGCACGGGCGTCGGCCAGGTTCAGGCGGTTTTCGTTGACCAGCATGGTTTGATGCTTGAGCCAGGCCGCCCATGCTTCTTTGGAGACGTTTTCATAAATCTTTTTACCCAGCTCGCCAGGGTAGGTCGGAAAATCCAGGCCTTCAGCTTCTTTATTTAATTTAATGCAATGTATGATACGGGTCATCATATTCTCCAGTGATTGGAATTGAGGTCAAAAATAAGTTAAAAATAAGTTAAAAATAAATGAAAAAGGAATTTACAGGGTTTTGATCAATACTTGCGATTTGCGCTGCCAGTTATACATCAGTTGTCGATCTTTGGGCAAATCATCGACACTGGCAGGGACAAAGCCACGTTTTATAAACCAGTGCGCGGTGCGGGTCGTGAGTACAAACAGTTTCCAAAAACCGGCGGCACGGGCGCGGTTTTCCAGGTGGTGTAGCAGGCGCTCGCCATCGCCTTGCGCTTGTACCTCAGGGTTGACGGTCAGGCACGCCATTTCCGCCATTTTTTCTTCGTCAAAGCCATATAGTGCGGCGCAACCAAAAATCACATGATCATGTTCGATGACCGAGAAATTTTCAATTTCGCGTTCAATCAATTCACGCCCACGTTTCACCAGGGTGCCGTCGGCTTCGAGCGGTTCGATTAATTTCAAAATGCCGCCCACGTCTTCAATCGTTGCCTCGCGCAAGCTCTCCACATTATGGTGGCTAATCATGGTGCCCACGCCATCATGGGTGAATAATTCGAGCAAGGCCGAGCCATCGGTAGAAAACGGAATAATATGCGCCCTGGGTACGCCGTTTTGGCAAGCGCGAATCGAATGTTGTAAATAAAATGCGGTTTCGGGTGGCAAACAACTGGCTTTTAAGACCGCTTCGGCCTGATGGGTGGTGAGTTCGCGCAACTCATTGCCTGCGGCATCGCTCATCAAATCGGTTTCGCTAATAAAAATTAATTTATCGGCATGCAGTGAAATGGCGGCGGCAGTGGCCACGTCTTCCATGGTTAAATTGAAAACTTCGCCGGTTGGCGAAAACCCGAGTGGCGACAATAAAACCAGACAGCCCGACGCTAAAATCGGGTGAATGGTTTCGGAAGCAATTTTGCGGGTTACGCCAGTCAGTTCCAAATCCACCCCATTCAATACACCCAAGGGGCGGGCTGTGACAAAATTACCCGAAATGATCCGAATCGATGCATTCACCATCGGCGTATTGGGTAAGCCCTGGCTAAATGCGGCTTCAATATCCAGGCGCAATTCGCCAGCCGCTTCTTTGGCGCATTCGAGGGCGGCACTGTCGGTAATGCGGACTCCGTTGTGAAAACGTCCTTCCACATTACGTAGTGCCAATTGTTCGGCCACTTGTGGGCGCGAGCCGTGAACCAACACCACTTTAATCCCTAAAGCGTGCAATAATGATAAATCATGCGCCAAAACAGGCAAATCACCTGCTACCACCAATTCACCGGGAAAGGCAATAACAAAGGTTTTGCTGCGAAAAGCATGAATGTAGGGCGCGACCGAGCGCAGCCATTGAACGAATTGTGTCGAATTTTCCATGGTTGGCATTATAATTCGTGCGCCAAGATCGTGCCGAAATTCAATCAAAAAACAATGTCATCTGCCAAACAACCACCCCAATCTGCCACGCCACGCGCCACAAACGTGGTAAGCGCACCCATTGCACCTGTTACGTCGGTTGCAGCTGTTGCGGCCATTGCGCCCAGGCCGCGTCCCGTGATTACCTTTCCCGAAGAGTTGCCGGTATCGGGTAGGCGTGACGATATCGCCAAGGCCTTGCAACAAAACCAAGTCATCATCGTTTGTGGTGAAACGGGTTCGGGTAAAACGACCCAATTGCCTAAAATTTGCATGGCCTTGGGGCGTGGCGAAAAAGCCATGATCGGTCACACCCAGCCGCGCCGGATTGCTGCATCGTCCACCGCCAAGCGCATTGCGCAAGAGTTGAACTCACCTCTGGGCCAGCACGTGGGCTATAAAGTGCGGTTTACCGATACCCTGGAAAAAGGCGCATCGGTCAAGTTGATGACCGACGGTATTTTACTGGCCGAAACTCAAACTGATCCATTGTTGAAAGCTTACGACACCATCATCATCGATGAAGCGCATGAGCGCAGTTTAAACATTGATTTTTTGCTCGGCTATATCAAACAAATTTTGCCGAAACGGCGCGATTTAAAGCTCATCATCACGTCCGCGACGATTGACGCGGATCGTTTTGCGCGGCATTTTACGATCAACGGCAAACCCGCGCCGATTATTGAAGTCTCTGGCAGGTTGTATCAGGTGCAAGTGCTATATCGCCCGGTGGATAGCGGCGTGCCAGACAATCAAGCCTTACTGAACCGCGCCCAAACCATGCAAAAAGCGGGACGTGAAAAGCGTGATTTGATGGATGCGGTGTGCGATGCAGTCGATGAACTATGCCACCACGGCAGCGGTGATGTATTGGTATTTTTACCGGGCGAGCGCGAAATTCGCGATTGCGCCGAAGCCTTGCGCAAACATCATCCGCCGCATGTTGAAATTTTGCCGCTGTTTGCCCGCTTGTCGGCGCAAGAGCAAGAGCGGGTCTTCAAAACTGGCAATGCGCGCCGTATTGTGTTGGCCACCAATGTAGCGGAAACCTCACTCACCGTGCCCGGCATTCGCTTTGTGGTGGATGCGGGTACAGCGCGCATCAAGCGCTATAGTTATCGCAATAAAGTCGATCAATTGCAAATCGAATCGATTGCCCAATCAGCCGCCAATCAGCGCGCCGGGCGTTGCGGACGGGTGGCCGACGGGATTTGCATCCGTCTGTATGAAGAGCAAGATTATTTACAGCGCCCCAAATTTACCGAACCCGAAATTTTGCGCTCTTCGCTGGCGGCGGTGATTTTGCGTATGAAGTCGCTACGCTTAACCGATGTGGAAGAATTTCCCTTTGTGGAAGCACCGCAGGGCAGGGCGATTGCCGACGGTTACCACTTGCTGCAAGAGCTGGGTGCGATTGATGACGCCAACAAACTCACGCCACTGGGGCAAAAGCTGGCCAAATTGCCGCTCGACCCACGGGTAGGACGCATGATTTTAGCCGCGCTCGACCATGTTTGCCTGCGCGAAGTGTTGATCATTGCCGCTGCGCTTTCGGTGCAAGACCCGCGCGACCGCCCGTTGGAAGCGCAACAGGCCGCCGACGAGGCGCACAAGAAATTTGCTGATCCCAAATCGGAATTCATCAGTTACTTAAAAATGTGGGCCTGGTTTGAAGAAGCCATCGAACACAAAAAAAGCAATCGCCAGTTGCAAGACGCTTGCCGCAGCCAATTCCTGTCGCAACTGCGCTTGCGCGAGTGGCGCGACGTACACAGCCAATTGTTGACCATTGTGCGCGAACAGGGTTGGCGGCTCAATGAAACGCCTGCCACCTATGAAAACCTGCATCTGGCGCTGTTGACTGGTTTGCTCGGTAATATCGGTTTTCTGGCCGAAGACGGGCAGTATGCCGGTGCGCGTGGCATCAAATACTGGATTTGGCCCGGTTCTCATTTGCATAAAAAAGCGGGCAAGTGGATTATGGCCGCCGAGTTGGTTGATACCACTCGTTTGTATGCGCGCTGCATTGCGCAAATTCAGCCGGAATGGGTGGAAAAAGTCGCCAGCCATCTGTTGAAAAAGTCGTGGAGTGATCCGCATTGGGAAAAGAAAAATGCCCAGGTCAACGCCAGTGAGCGCGCTACCCTGTACGGTCTCACCATTTACGCCCAGCGGCGTATTCACTTTGGTGCGCTCAATCCGGTGCAAGCACGCGATATCTTCATTCGCGAAGCTCTGGTTCTGGGCGAATTTGATACGCGTGCGCCATTTTTTGCGTACAACCGTCAAATGGTGCGTGAAATCGAAAAACTGGAACATAAATCGCGCCGCCTGGATGTGCTGGTGGACGATGATTTGATTGCCGCCTTTTACGACAAACTGCTGCCGCCGGAAGTGATCAACGGTGCCGCGTTTGAGCATTGGCACAAGCTGGCCACGGCCAAGAATCCGAAGCTGCTGTACCTCAATCGTGATGAATTAATGCGTCATGAAGCGGCGGGCATCACCACTGATTTGTTCCCCAAAAAAATCGTCCTGGGCGGCACCGATTTGTTGCTGAGTTATCATTTTGAGCCGGGCAGTGCGCGTGATGGCGTAACCATGACCGTTCCCCTGTATGGCTTAAACCAACTGCCGCAGGCGCGCGGCGAATGGCTGGTGCCGGGCATGTTGAAAGAAAAAGTACATCTGTTATTAAAATCCTTGCCGCAAAAAATGCGCCGCCACTGCGTGCCGCTGCCAGAGTATGCCGCCGGGTTTTGTGAGCGCGTGGCCGAAAAGTTTGGCCAGGGTGAGTTGCTTGATGTGTTGATTGCGGATATTCGTGATCAAATTACCATTCTGGTGAAAACCAGCGACTTCAAACTGGAAACCCTGCCTGCACATTTGTGGATGAATTTCAAGGTGGTCGATGAGCACGGGCGGCAGTTGGATATGGGGCGTAATCTGGCCAGTTTGCAAGCCGAATTTGGTGGCCAGGCGCGCGCCAGTTTTCAAAAGTTGGCCGAGCAAGCCGGAGCGGAGATGATGGCCGCTGCGGCTGCCAGTGGGTCTGGCGTTGCGGGCGCGGCTGCCAACGCGTCTGCCAGCGTGGGCGCGGCTACCAACGCAGCGGCGGGCAGCAAGGCGGGCAAGGCGCTTACGGGCGTGGGCACCGGCACGGGCGTGGATGCCAGCCTGGGCACTAGCGCGGGCGCGACTGCCGCATCCTCCGGCTCAACCAACAGCGCAACCAGCAGCCAGGAGAACCTGACCAGTTGGAGCTTTGGCGACTTACCCGTGTTATTGGAAATTGAAAAAGGCAAACTCAGCCTGATCGGCTTTCCGGCCCTGGTCGATAAACAAACCCATTGCGATCTGGAAGTATTTGACGATCAAACCCTGGCCCAGCGCACCCATCGCCTGGGTTTGCGCCGCCTGTTTGCGCTGCAATTGAAAGATCAATTAAAGTTCTTGGAAAAAAACATCCCTGGTTTGCAGAATTTGGGCATGCAATTTATTAATTTAGGTTCGCAAGAACAGTTGCGCGAGCAAATCTTAAACAAGGCGATTGATTTGGCTTGCCTGCAAGACCCGCTACCACAAAATGCCACCAGTTTTAGCAAGCGCAAAGACGATGGCAAAGCGCGCATCAATTTATTGGTCAATGAAATTGCGCGCTTACTGGCGCAAATTTTGCCGGAATTTCATGGTTTGCCGAAAAAACTGCAAACCGTGAAGGCGCATGCGGCGGCGGTGGTGGATATGCAAAATCAACTCAATGGCTTAATCGGTAAGCGTTTTTTGATGGATAACGAGTATGCGCAACTGGCACATTTCCCGCGTTATTTGAAGGCAATGCAAGTGCGCATCGACAAATTGCGCGCCGACCCGGCGCGCGATGCTAAATTGATGGCCGAATGGCTGTCGGTGGCCAACCTGTATCAGCGCGCCGCCAAAGACCATGCCAGCTTGCAAGACCCGAAGATGCAAGAATTTCGTTGGATGCTGGAAGAATTGCGGGTCTCGTTATTTGCTCAGGAATTGAAGACGCCGATGCCGATTTCGGTCAAGCGTTTGCAAAAAGTGTGGGAGAGTATGCAGCGCTAATCAGTATCCACCTCCGGGCCAGGCGGGAGGTGGATGAGTCAGGCTTGGGTGGTAGTGAATGCAGTTCGTCAGTTACGATCCACTTATTTGACTTTGCAAATAATTTTGCAAACCCACCTTGTCGATCAATTCAAGCTGGGTTTCCAACCAGTCGATATGCTCTTCGGTATCGTCCAAAATATCGGTCAACAATTCGCGTGAGACATAATCGCTGGCCGCTTCGCACGCCGCAATGCCTTCTTTCACCGTCTGTTGTGCCGCCTGTTCCAGGGTCAAATCACAAGCCAACATTTCAGGGGTATTTTCACCGATGCGCAATTTATGCAAGGCCTGTACGTTCGGTAAGCCACTCAACATCAAAATACGTTCGATTAATTTATCGGCATGCTTCATTTCGCCGATCGATTCTTCGTATTCCTTCTTGGCCAATTTGTCGAATCCCCAATTTTTGTACATGCGTGAATGTAAAAAATATTGATTGATCGCAGATAATTCATTGGTGAGTTGTGCATTGAGTAATTTAATTACTGCTTTATCGCCTTTCATGGCCGCCTCCGGGAGTTAATCGCAGTGCGTATCATACGCTAAATAGCGTGAAAACCAGTGTTTTGCCATATTTTTCTTGGGGTTAATGGTTTGATTAATAATGATTCTTGTTTGTGTTTCGGGTAAGCAAAAATTTTTACCCGATTCTTGTACTTGCCACGCTATAATTTCCCGCCTTCTGCGCGAACTGAAAACACGCATCAAACCATAAAAACGACCATCAAATAAGATAGCGACCATGAAGAAAATACTTTTTTTATTGGCAGCGGCCAGCAATTTGGCCGGTGCCAACGAAGGCATGTGGATGCCACAGCAATTACCGGGTATCGCCAGTCAATTGAAAGTAGCAGGCTTAAAAATGGACCCCGCCGGGCTGGCCAAATTGACCGGGTTTCCAATGGGGGCGATGGTAAGCCTGGGGGGTTGCTCCGGCTCCTTGGTTTCAGCGCAAGGGCTGGTCGTGACCAATCACCACTGTGCGCAGGATTCCATTGTATTTAATTCCACACCGGAGCATAACTATTTTGAACATGGCTTTCTGGCCAAAACCTTGGCCGAGGAATTGCCCGTTAACCCCGGCAAGCGCTTCTCGATCACCAGCGACGTGCAAAATGTTACGCCGCAAATGATTAGCCGGGAAGTGGAAAAGCTCAGTGGCCGGCAGCGCGTCGATGCGATTGAAAAAAATCGCAAAACCTTAATTGCGGCGTGTGAAAAAGAGCCAGGTTTTCGCTGTCAGGTGGCAGAATTTTATGGCGGTCTGGTGTATCAGTTGATTAAAAGCCTGGAAGTGCGGGATGTTCGTCTGGTGTATGCGCCAGCCAAAGGCGTAGGTAACTTTGGCGGTGAAACCGATAACTGGACTTGGCCGCGCCATACGGGTGATTTTAGCTATTTTCGGCTTTATGTCGGTCGGGATGGCAAACCTGCCGACTACCATAAAAGGAATATGCTGCCGATATTGATCATATCGAAAAATTGATCACCGAACGCAATCAGGAAGATAGCCGTAGTCTTTTGATATTACGCACCACACCCGCTTTATTGACTATCGCATGCCGATAATTTACTGAAAGAAATGAATGTCAGGTAATGCCCACGTGATAGGCAAAGCAAACCTTCAGCTTTTGGCTGCAATGGGGCGCGATTTGGATGGCAGGTTGTTGTTTCCTGATGATGAGGCCTACGCTTTTGCGGCTTGGCCGAATAATGCGCGTTGGGCTCATATTCGGCCTTGTGCCATTGCAGTGTGTGCCAATGAACGCGATGTTGCGCGTTGCATCAATTGGGCGCGTGAAAATGGCCAACCATTTGTGATTCGCTCGGGTGGCCATTCGTATGCCGGGTTTTCAACCACCTCCGGGTTGTTGATCGATGTGAAAGAAATGAACCGGGTTGATCTCGATCTAAAAAATGGTACGGTAACGGTGCAGGGTGGGGCCAATAATCAGGATATGGCCATCGCTTTGCGCTCGCATGCGGTCTCGGTGCCAGCCGGGCGTTGTGCCACGGTGGGCGTGGCGGGTTTGGTGTTGGGTGGCGGCTGGGGGTTTTCTGCTTCGCGCTCGGGGCTCACGTGCGACAGCCTGTTGGCCAGTCAGGCGGTGTTGGCCAGCGGGGCGCAGGTAGAAGTCTCCGCGCAGTCCGAGACTGATTTGTTTTGGGCCATGAAGGGGGGCGGAGGGGGGAATTTTGCCGTGCACACTTCATTTACTTTCCAACTGCATGCGGTTCATGAAGTGACCGCGTTTCATATTGAATGGCCGCCAGAAAAACAAATTCAAGTCTTGCGCGCTTTGCAAATGCTACAGATTAACCACCCGCGTCAAATTTCCACCCGCACCAAGGCGCGCCCCTTGCAAGCCGGGCCGACGCCTTCACGCGATCAAATCCGGGTTGAAACGCTGGGCATGTTTTGGGGCAGCAAGGCTGATTTACTCGATGCCCTGGCCCCGGTGTTTGGGGTTTTAGCGCCTGCCGTGACTGAAATCAACACCATGGATTTTTGGAGTGCGCGCGATTATTTGCTCACCGATGACCCATTTGGTTTGTATGATTTACGCTCCAGCTATGTGGCGCACAGTTTGAGTGAAGAAGCGCTTGATACCATGTTGAGCTGGATGTCGCGCTGGCCGGGTGGTTCGGTGGCGCAAGAAAATCTGGGCATTTTGTTTGCCATGGGTGGCAAGGTGAATGATGTGGCGGCCACGGCCAGCGCTTACTTTCATCGTAATGCCAATTTTATTTTTGAAATGGAGGCGCAGTGGGGGCCGATTGATGCGCCGGCACTTATCAATCGGCAAAAACAATGGTTGGCGCAGTATTTTGAAGCGATGCAGCACTGGGTGTTGCCGCAGTCCTACCAAAATTTTGTGAATCGCGATTTACCCAATTGGGCGCACGCGTATTACGGTGCCAACTTGCCGCGCCTGTGCCAGATCAAGCGCGACTATGATCCGAATAATCTGTTTCGCTTTGCGCAAAGCATTCCTTTGCAGCCGCCAGGCATTGGCGCAGTTTAGCTTAACTTGGCTTGGCTTGGTTTGACTTACTTTACCTTACCACGTCACTATAGTCGTCCCCCATTCCGGCATACAAGCTAGTGCTCAGGTAGCGTTCGCCAAACGAGGGGATGATGGTGACAATCATTTTGCCTGCGTTTTCGGGCCGGCGCGCCACTTGTAGCGCCGCCCATAACATCGCGCCCGATGAAATGCCCACCAACAGGCCTTCTTCGCGCCCGGCCTGGCGGGCGGTGGCGTGGGCGTTGTCGTTGGTGACCCGGATAATTTCATCATAAATATGGGTGTTTAACACTTGCGGGATAAAGCCTGGTCCAATCCCCGGAATTTGGTGTGGCCCTTTTTCGCCACCCGATAGGACCGGTGAAGCGTCCGGTTCAACGGCAATGACTTGCAAACCGGGGCGATACTGTTTTAAGACTTCGCCCACGCCGGTAATGGTGCCGCCAGTGCCCACGCCAGCGACCAAAATGTCGATCTGACCGTCGGTGTCATGCCAGATTTCTTGTGCGGTGGTGCGGCGGTGGATGTCGGGGTTGGCCGGATTTTCAAACTGTTGCATCAGCAGGTAGCGCGGGTCGGATGCGACCAGATCTTCGGCGACCTTGATCGCATATAAAATGCCTTCGCTGGCGGGGGTCAGGATCAGTTCGGCCCCATAGGAGCGCATCACCATGCGGCGTTCCCGACTCATGTGGTCTTGCATCACAATCGCGCAGCGGTAACCACGTGCGGCGCACACCATGGCCAAACCAATGCCAGTATTGCCGCTGGTGGCTTCGAGGATTATGGTATCGGGCTTGATCAAACCCTGTGCCTCGGCGGCTTCGATCATCGATAAGGCAATCCGGTCTTTGACGCTGTGGGCGGGATTGTAAAATTCGAGTTTCGCGACCACTTGTGCGGCGCAGCCGGTTGCCATGCGGTTGATGCGAACCAGGGGGGTGTTGCCGATCAGGTCGGTGACGGTATTGGCGATTTTCATGGGCTTCCTTTCAATTCAATGGCGGCTATTATCGCGCATTTGGTCGCTTCTTTTGAAACATCGTATAAAATAGGTTCCCGATTTGTGTAAATTGTCCAACCAGAAAGCCTTTATCATGCCGCGTAAAATTATTGATCTTTCCATTTATCTTGAAAATGAAGTCTTGAGCGATCCGCCTGCGTTCGCGCCGAAAATCCAATATTTCACCCATGAAAACACGTTTGAACAAATCGCACCGTTTTTCCCCGGTTTAAACAAGGAAGATTTGCCCGATGGCGAAGGCTGGGCGGTGGAGTTGGTGAATCTCTCGACCCATAATGGTACCCATCTGGATGCACCTTACCATTTTCATAGCACCATGAACCAGGCCCTGGGCCACAAAGAACGGGCGATTGCAATTGATGAAGTGCCGCTGGACTGGTGTTTTCAACCGGGCGTGAAGTTGGATTTCAGGCATTTTGCCGACGGTTATGTGGTCACTGCGGCCGATGTCAAAGCCGAACTGGGACGCATCGGCCATACCTTGTCGCCGCTGGAAATTGTGGTGGTCAATACCCGTGCTGGCAGCCGTTATGGCCAGCCGGATTATGTGGCCGCAGGCTGTGGCATGGGCTATGAAGCCACCATGTATTTGCTGGAGCAGGGTGTGCGCTTGACCGGCACCGATGCTTGGAGCTGGGATGCGCCGTTTGTACATACGGCGCAAAAATATGCCGCAACACACGATGCCAGCCTGATTTGGGAAGGGCATAAAGCCGGGCGTGATATTGGCTATTGCCATTTGGAAAAATTGCACAATCTGGAGTCCTTGCCTGCCAGTGGTTTTTATATTTCATGCTTTCCGCATAAAATTCGTGGCGCTTCGGCAGGCTGGACCCGGGCGGTGGCGATTTTTGATGAACGGCTGAATTAAATTGTAAGATTGTGTTACAAAACAAGCTTTGTAAGCAAGCTTGATCAATCACGATTCGCGGGTCAGGGGCGGATTGGCCTGCGGAAAGCGTCGTTTGAATTCGTCACGGATCAGTTTGATTGCATTTTTACGCAAATCATTGTGTAAAAACAGCGCGGCATTTTCCTGTACCAAATCAACGGTTTCACTGTTGTGCACCTTGAAAT
>JBKJLF010000580.1:0-2970 GCA_046597185.1 Burkholderiaceae bacterium
GGGCAAAGCCATTTGCGCCAGGTTGGATGAAGTGGGCGCGCTGTTCCATTTTGTTGAATTTGAACACAGCTATATGCATTGCTGGCGGCATAAAACCCCGGTGGTGTATCGCGCTACCTCGCAATGGTTTGCCGGCATGGATCGGGTTGAGCAGGGCGGCACGGCCAGTTTGCGCGCGATTGCCCTGGCAGCCATCGAACAAACCACGTTTTACCCGGCCTGGGGCCAAGCGCGCTTGCATGGCATGATCGAAAATCGCCCGGACTGGACTATTTCGCGGCAACGCCAATGGGGTGTGCCGATTGCGTTTTTTGTGCACAAAGAAACGGGCGAACTGCATCCGCGCACGCCGGAATTGTTGGAGCAAGTGGCCAAGCGTATCGAGCAAAGCGGTATCGAAGCCTGGCACAGTTTGGATGTGGCAGAATTTTTGGGGATAGATGCCGCACACTACGAAAAAAATCGCGACACGCTGGATGTGTGGTTTGATTCCGGCGTGACGCATCAAACCGTGTTGCGCGGCTCGCATGCCGAGCAATCCAACTTCCCGGCGGATATGTATCTGGAAGGCTCGGACCAACATCGCGGTTGGTTCCATTCCTCCTTGCTCACGTCCAGCATGTTGAATGGCCGTGCGCCCTACAAAGCCTTGTTGACGCATGGTTTTGCGGTCGATGGGGAAGGGCGCAAAATGTCCAAATCGCTGGGCAATGTGGTGCCGCCGCAAAAAGTGTGTGACAGTTTGGGGGCGGATATTTTACGGCTGTGGGTGGCGGCGACCGATTATTCAGCCGAATTATCGATCTCGGATGAAATTTTAAAGCGCGTCACCGAAAGCTATCGGCGCATCCGCAACACCTTGCGCTTTTTGCTGGCCAATACTTCGGACTTTAATCCGGATACCCAGCAAGTGACGGTAGCGGATTTGCTGGAAATGGATCGTTACGCGCTGGTGGGCGTGGCGCAATTGCAAACGACCATCATGGCGCATTACGACAAGTATGAATTTCACCCGGCGGTGGCCAAGCTGGTGGGCTATTGTTCGGAAGATTTGGGCGGTTTCTTTTTGGATATTTTGAAGGATCGGCTCTACACCACGGCAGAAAACTCGCACGGGCGGCGTTCGGCGCAAACGGCGTTATGGCATATCACGCAAACCTTGTTGCGTTTGATGGCCCCTATTTTGTCATTTACCGCCGAAGAAGCCTGGGCAATTTTTGCTTCGCCCGAGGCCTATGCGGCCAGCGCTGAAACCATTTTCACGCAAACCGGGCATGTTTTGCCTTTGGTGGCGGATGAAGAAAAGTTGGTGCCCAGGTTTGAATTGATCCGCGCCTGCCGTGCTGAGGTGATGAAGCAGTTGGAAGAAGTGCGCGGCAGCGGGCAAATTGGTTCGGGCTTGCAGGCCGAGGTGTTGGTGCGCGCCAGTGGTGAAAAATATGCCGCGCTGGTCAGTTTGGCTGATGAATTGAAGTTTGTGTTCATTACCTCCGAAGCGCGGGTTGAGCAGGTGGCCAGTGAGGTGGAAGAGGCGATTGTGGTGCAGGCTTCCAGCCAAACCAAGTGCGAACGGTGCTGGCATTACAAGGCCGATGTGGGTAGCCATGCGGAACATGCGGGGCTGTGTGGGCGTTGTTTTAGCAATTTGTTTGGTAATGGTGAGGTGCGTAAGTTTGCTTGATGGTGTTGCTTAAGCGGCCAGCGTGGGCACGATTTTGTGCCCACGCGGTTCAATTACTATCTGGTTAATGCGCAAAACCTTGAAATACTTCGTCCAGTGTCGGCGCTAAGAAAGATCAAGCAACTCTCCATAGCCTTGGGCGTCAACAAATGAACAAATTGCGATACATGTTTTTTCAATGTCATATGTATCAATATCAATTTCATCCAGCATGACTTCATTTTCGGCGTCAATCGCGCCTTGATCAAAAAATTTGTCCGAGAACGCAACCAGTCTTGCTGCCATCTCTTTGCCAGGTAACTGTTCAGAAAGCACAATTTCGACGATATCTTCATAGCCGAGTATGTTTGCGTAATGCGTAATATAACGCTTCATAATGTCATTAAAATAATTCATGGCTTTATCCTTATTGTTCCAATATGCTCAGCGCGGGCAACCAAACTAGCCAGGCCGGCAATCAGGGCCTCTAAGGTCATTTTTTGCGTTACGACCAGCGAGGCATGGTCGGGGCTATCCCGAATAAGACACATATTTGGTGGCAAAATTGTTCTATCATCAATAGCATAAACTTCAACTTCATCAAACGCTTTTTGTTTGAATTTCCTGACAATTTTGAATTGTTTTAATGATGTGCAGAAACTTAGGCCTTTGTCATTTGTTGGTAAGACCCATTTACCATCTTCTGAAATTAAGAAGTCAACATTTCGAACGCCGCCTTTATTTGTTAAGAATGGGTGTTCTTTTTGGCCAACCGGGCGAATGTACTTTCGTAATTCCTCGAGATTTTTTATTAAATCAGTTTCAAAAATATATTCCAATTAAGTGCCTCTAAATGTGGCGTGGTTAGGCGTAATTGCCAAAAATCTATGTGTGGGGCAGTGGCGTAGGCTGGGCATGGTTTTGTGCCCACGCGGTTCAATTACTATCTGGTTAATGCGCAAAACCTTGAAATACCTCGTCCAGTGTTGGCGCATCCATGCCGCGATCAAACCATGATTCGATCTGGGCATTGGAGGCATCTTTAATTTGCGCCGCTACCGTGGGTGGCAAGGAACCAAAACGGCGGGTCAACAGACGGATCAACATTTTGGTTGTGCCTTTTTGCTCACCTTCTTGCTGCCCCTCCTGACGCTTTTGTTCCAGCTTTATACGTTCAACTGAGCTAATATATTCCATTCCCGTTCCCTCCTCCAGTGTATCCATAAAAGTGGATAACTTCATTGCCAATTCCGGCGGCAAGGCCATCATCCAGTCGATTACCAGAAAAAACTGGTGAATCAGTTTGTCGT
>JBKJLF010000275.1:0-2613 GCA_046597185.1 Burkholderiaceae bacterium
CATTCAAAGTGGATCGTGATATGGCGCGGCTTCATTGCAGCCATATGAAAAATCGCGAGCAATAATGATACTGGAGTCAAGCTGATGAGTCTTTCGTATTCAGACGTGGCGCTTAAACCACATCCGATGGCACGCATTGGCAAAGAAGTATTGGTGATCGAAGATCATTCGACTCTGGCCAATTTGCTGGCCGGGCTAATGCGTGAGCGCATTGGTTGTGAAGTGCAGGCTGCCAACACCTTGGCGGAAGCGGTCGCCAAAATTCAGGCAAACCCGGATAATTTCGCGATTGCAATTTGCGATTTGCTTTTGCCTGATGCCCAGTTTGATGAAATTATTGATACCGTGCGCAGCTATGGTATTGCGGTCGTGGCCATGACGGGCGAATTTTCCGCAGATTTTCGTGACGTGATCTTAAAAAAAGACGTGGTCGATTATGTGCTCAAAGACAGTTTAAATGCACTCAACTACATAATCGATTTGGTGCATCGACTCTATAAAAACACCTCACTGAAAGCCTTGGTAGTGGATGATTCGGTTTCCTCCAGAGGCTTGCTTAAACGCTATTTGAGCATGCAGAATCTGCAAACCTTTCTGGCGGTGGATGGCACACAGGCATTGACCATCTTGCAAGCTAATCCCGATATCAGCTTAATCATTACCGATTACGAAATGCCCGGCATGAATGGCATCACGCTGTGCAATGAAGTGCGCAAAAATTTCAGCAAAGAACAATTGTCGATTATTGGCATCTCCGGTTTGGCCAGGGGCCAGCTTTCGGCAGAATTTTTGAAAAGTGGTGCGAATGATTTTATTGTCAAACCATTTTCTTATGAAGAATTATTATGCCGCGTGAATCAAAATCTGGATATGCTGGATTTGATCCGCGACAATCGCGCCGCCGCCAGCCGGGATTTTCTGACCGGTTTGTTTAATCGGCGTTATTTTTTCCAATACGGTCACAAATTGGTGGCAAAAATCCGCAAAAATCATGGCAATTTAACCGTGGCAATGATTGATATTGATCACTTTAAAGATATCAATGACCGGCACGGGCATGATGTTGGTGACGTGGCCTTGATTCAGGTTGCGCAAGCCTTGCAATTCCATTTCGGTGGTGATGGTCTGGCGCGCCTGGGGGGCGAAGAGTTTGCGGTGTTATTACCCGATCAAAGCCAGGCCAAAGTGGTGCAATTGCTGGACCGATTCCGCCTCTATCAGGAACACCATCCGCTGCTTACCTTGGACGGCCAGTTAGAACCGTTAGAGGTCAGTATCGGTTGCGCCAGCCTTTCGGACGACTGCCCTGATTTGATGCAATTGTTGAAAAAGGCTGATCAAAACCTGTATGCGGCCAAACACCAGGGGCGTAATCGGCTGGTGACGAGTTAAAACTTGGCCAAAATCAACTCCTGCGCCAAGGGTACCTCGGGCGCGACGTGGCTGGTCATGACAATACATTGCCTTTGCAAGCGTTCTGGCTCGCTTAAACGCTGGCGCAAATGCGCAATCGCATCCACATCCAGCGCGTTAAACGGTTCGTCAATCAAGAGCAATTGAATCGGTAGCGCCAGTGCCAAACACAGGTGCAGCTTTTTGTGTTGCCCCAACGATAGCGTGTTGATCCTGTTGTTGAGCACGGGCAGCATATGAAACGCTGCCAGCTCGGCATGCACGGCCTCGCTTTGGGTTTGCGGGTAGAGCGAGAGATGTAAATCGAGAAATTCTCGCACGCTTAGCCAACTGAAGTCGGGGCTTTCGCTGCTACACCAGAAACTGTGTTCGCGGTAGGCCAAAGGCTGCTTCCGGATATCCCAATCATTCAAACGAATTTGGCCGCCTCTGGCGTCGAGCGCGCCGCCCAACAGTTTGAGCAGCGTGGTTTTGCCCGAGCCATTTTCCCCGCGCAACCAGGTAATGCCCGGCCCCAGATTACAGGACCAATCGTCAAACATCAACCGTTTGGGGTAGGCAAAGCTTAAGTTGGCGACCTGTAGTTGTGGTACGGTGCTGGTCAAGGTTGCTGCTGACGTTGCTGTTTCTGTTGTTATTGCCATAGTTCGGTTCCCATTGCAGTCAAAATAACCATGTATAAAATCAGGACGCGTGCGCGCGCAAGCTCACTTAAACGGCCACAGGCGAGTAAGCAAAGGTGGGCGGCCACTTGCGTGACCACATACCAGCGCGCTACGCCACCATGCACGTGCGCGCCATGCAGCCATAACCACGCGCTCACGACGCATACAAGCAGCGCAGCCGGAAGCAGGCTGGCGGCACTGGTAAGCCATTGAAGATGTGCAAAACGCATTGGCAGCGCGCGCAAATGCGGGGTCATCGATTGCATTTGTTCTTGCACTGCCTTATAGCCTTGATCGGTTAACATCAAAATCGCGCTGCTGGCAAACCAGCCCAAAATACCGCGTGGCAGTGGCGAGACAGGGTAAAGCCAGAGCGCAAACATCAGGCAACTGAGGCCAAACAGCACGCATTGCTTGACCCCAATCCCATTTTCCAAGCGCCAAAACGGTAGCCAAAACAGCCTATGCCAGATATGCAGCAAGCGCGGACGCAAAGGCCGGATGGCATAAGGCGCAAGTGCCGTGCCAGCCGGGT
>JBKJLF010000739.1:0-8777 GCA_046597185.1 Burkholderiaceae bacterium
GTGCCGTGCGCGCCAAGGGGGAGCAAAGCGTTGTGATTGGGCGCGACGGGCGTTTATCCGGCCCGGCCATGGCGGCGGCTTTGGCCAGCGGTTTGCAGGCAGCGGGCGTTGATGTCATTGATTTGGGTATGGTGGCCACACCGATGTTATATTTTGCTACCCATCAGTTAGCCGCGCGTTCAGGCATCATGGTAACAGGCAGCCATAATCCCCCCAATTATAATGGCTTTAAAATGGTGTTGGCGGGTGAGGCCATCCACGGCGCGACCATTACCGGCTTATATGACGCCATTGTGGCCGAACAATTTACCTCCGGCGCGGGGGGATATCGGCAACATGATATTGAAGCCGATTATTTGCAGCGGATTGTGGGCGATGTCAACATCGCGCGTCCAATTAAAATAGCGGTCGATTGTGGTAATGGTGTGGCGGGCGCTTTTGCGGGCGCTTTGTACCGGGCCATGGGTTGCGAGGTAGAAGAATTATTTTGCGAAGTCGATGGCAATTTCCCGAATCACCACCCCGACCCGGCGCACCCTGAAAATCTGCAGGATTTAATTCGTTGTTTGCAGCAAGGCGATGCTGAAATTGGGCTGGCTTTTGATGGCGATGGTGATCGCCTCGGCGTCGTTACCAAAGACGGCCAAATTATTTACCCTGATCGGCAATTGATGTTATTTGCGCAAGACGTATTAAGCCGTCACGCGGGTGCGCAAATTTTATACGATGTGAAATGCACCAGCCATTTGGCCCCATGGATCAGGAAAAGTGGCGGCCAGCCCTTAATGTGGAAAACTGGCCATTCTCTGGTCAAGGCCAAATTGCGCGAAACCGGCTCGCCCTTGGGTGGTGAAATGAGCGGCCATGTGTTTTTTAAAGACCGCTGGTATGGTTTTGATGATGGTTTGTATGCGGGTGCGCGTTTGCTCGAAATCTTAACCCGTCAGGCTGATCCTTCCGCTTTGTTAAACAGTTTGCCGCAATCGTATTCCACGCCGGAATTGCATCTTGATTTACACGAGGGCGAAAGCGTCATTTTGATCGAACAAATGCGCGCCCAGGCAAAATTTACCGCCCCACTTGAAATTATTACCATTGACGGCTTGCGCGTCGAATATGGCGATGGCTTTGGTTTGGCACGCGCCTCCAATACCACGCCCGTGGTGGTGATGCGATTTGAGGCTGAAACGCCAAAAGCTTTGCAACGCATTCAAGCCGACTTCAAACGCGTTATTTTGGCGCTCAAAGCCGATGCACAATTACCGTTTTAATGGTTTGCGACAGTGAAAATACTCATCGTGCGCGTCTCTTCACTGGGCGACGTATTGCACAATATGCCCATGCTGCAAGATATTTTACGGCACCACCCCACTGCCCAAATTGATTGGGTGGTGGAAGAGGCCTATGTCAGGCTGGTGGGCTTGCAAGCGGGCGTGCGCCACATTATTCCGGTGGCTTTGCGGCGCTGGCGCAAAAGTTTGTTTTCCCGGGCTACCGGTGCTGAAATCAAATACTTTCGGGCGCAAATAAAAAGCACGGCCTATGACTATGTATTCGACACTCAGGGGCTGTTTAAAACTGGTTTGTTGATGAGTTGGGCGCGCTTGGCACCGGGTGGGCAAAAAGTGGGTTTGGCCAACGGCACTAAAGATTCCGGCTATGAAGCCATTTCGCGCTGCTTTCACACCCGTAGCGTGCGCGTACCCTTGCGCACCCATGCGGTAGCGCGTGCGCGCCTGGTGGCGGCGGCGGCTTTGGGTTATGAAGTTCAGAGTGCGGCTGATTTTGGTCTGGCGCAAGTTGAATTCAAGCAGCGCCCGAACTGGCTACCCACACAACCGTATGCAGTATTTTTTCATGGTACGGCACGTGACGCAAAAAAATGGCCGACAGAGGCCTGGGTTGAAGTTGGCCAGTATTTGGCGCAGCGCGGTTGGCTTATTTTGCTGCCGTGGGGGAGTGCCCCGGAACAACAACAGGCGCAGTTGCTGGCGCAACAAATTCCCGCAGCCCGGGTTTTGCCCGCGTTGCCTATGCATCAGGCGGTTCATTTGGCTCAGGCGGCGGGTTTGGTGATCGGGGTCGATACCGGGTTGACCCACGTGGCGGCGGCCTTTGAGCGCCCGACGATTGAAATCTATTGTGATTCTCCACGCTGGAAAACCGAGGGCAACTGGTCAGACCGGATTATTAACCTGGGCGATACCGGACAAGCGCCCGCCCCGGCTGAGGTAATTGCCGCCATAAACCGTTTGGGCGTGTAGTTGATGGCGCGCCTGCTGTATAGCCTCGCTTGGTACTTGGCGCTGCCTTTGGTGTGCGTGCGCCTGTGGTGGCGTGGCCGCCAGGAGCCGGGTTATCGCCTGCACTGGGCCGAGCGCTTTGCGCGTTTTGGCAAGCTGCCAACGCTGGATCAGGCTGACCACTTAGTTAATCACCCAGTTGGCCCCCTGATTTGGTTGCACGCGGTATCGGTGGGGGAAACCCGCGCTGCCCAGCCCCTGCTGGCGGGCTTATTGCAGCAAAACCCCGCTGCGCGCATCTTGCTCACCCATATGACGCCCACCGGGCGCGCCACTGGCAAAGCGTTGTTCGCGCAATATGGTGATCGCGTGCAACAAAGTTATCTGCCCTATGACACGCTGTGGTTTATGCGGCGTTTTATACGTCATTTCAAGCCGACGCTGTGCATTCTGATGGAAACCGAAGTGTGGCCGAATTTGCTGCACGCCTGTCAGCGTGAGCGCGTGCCGAGTGCGCTGGTGAATGCGCGCCTGTCCGAGCGTAGTCAGCGCAAAGGGGAGCGCCTGGGGCGCTTGATGCGCGATGCGGTGCAATGCATCGATTTGGTGGCGGCGCAAACCGAAGCCGACGCCAGCCGCATGCTTCAACTCGGCGCACGCAAGGTGGTGGTGACGGGGAGCATCAAGTTTGATGTTAGCATTGCGCCCGCCATGATCGAACTGGGGCAGGCTTTGCGCGCCAGTATTGGAAGCCGCCCGGTGCTGTTGTGTGCCAGCACGCGCGAGGGCGAGGAAGCGCTGTTGTTGGCGCAATTGGCGGCTGTTTTGCAGCCGAATATCGAATCCGGCCCTTCACCTTTGTTGCTGCTGGTGCCACGCCACCCGCAGCGCTTTGATGAAGTAGCGCGTCTGGTAGATAAGTATGGCTTGCGCTTGCAGCGGCGCTCGCAACTCAATTTGAGTGTCGCATCGACAACACCCGCCTTGTCTACGCAAACCCAGGTCTTATTGGGGGATTCGATGGGAGAAATGTTTGCCTATTACACCAGTTGCGATATGGCTTTCATTGGTGGCAGCCTGCTGCCTTTGGGCGGGCAAAATCTGATTGAAGCCTGCGCCTTGGGCAAACCCGTACTGCTGGGGCCGCATATGTTCAATTTTGCTGAAATCAGCGAGCAGGCATTGGCCGCAGGTGCTGCCTTGCAAGTGGCTGATGCACTTAATTTAGTGCAACAAATACAGGCTTTACTGGCCGATAGCGCGCGCATGCAACAAATGGGCGCACAAGGCGCGGCTTTTGCGCGCCAACATCAGGGCGCGACTGGGCGAACCATTGCGTTTTTGCGCCCGTTTTTGCCGGATTGATCCTGAATTGATCGCGTATTGATGTCGCATGAATCTGTTTAAGGCATCGATTTTTCATTACTTTCGTATGTGTTGGTTACCGGAAAGAGTGCGCGCAAAGCATTTGTCGCAAAATTTCCACAATTGATGCCATCTCTCGCTATAGAGTGAGCGCCCTGCCTGTAGCACCAGAATCTCCCGTTATACTGCGTCTGTAGCTGGCAGTGTAGTAAAGTTGTCACAATACCCGTAACACTATTTTTTGTGATGGCCTCACGTTTTTTTCTCGGCTGCACTATGAGAAAAAAAACCTGCCCGAATAAAATTCTGCAACATTGAAAAAGAGCAAAATTTTTCCTGTTTGACATTTCAAATGGGAAATGGTTAGAATTAAGTTGCCGAAAAATAGTGGGTACGGGAATTTTGAAGTTTTTTTGCAGGTCTGCCGGAAGGGTTTTTTTTCTGGTAGAGTTGGTAAAAAATGTACTTGCTGAATAAAAATATATCGGTGGTTTTTTCAGTTACTCACTCCAAGGGACAACACTCGCGCAACATCGGCGAGGATTTTAAAAGGAAATAAGATGTTTAGAGAAGCAGTTTTACTCAATACGCAGAGCGGTGCCATGCACGCCGTTCCAAATCAGTCCATTGCTGTATTTGCCAGCTTCAATTGATGGCTAACCAGTAAGTTATTAAATTCATTTTTAGGAAATAATATGTCCAAGAAAAATTTGGTGTTTAAAAGAACACTGGTTGCCCATGCGCTAACCGTCGCATTTGGCGTGGCTGTTTTCAATGTTGCGATTACTGAATCGGCGATGGCGCAGTCCAATACGGGTGGTGTGGTGTATGGTAAGGTTGCCCCTGGTTCTGCAACTGCAGTGGTTCTGAAAAACCTCGATACCAACCAGAGCCGTACTGTTCCGGTGGATGCTGCAGGTGCATTCAATGCATCCGCCATGGCAGTTGGCCGCTACAAAGCAACCTTGATGAAGGGTAGCACTGCTGGCGAAACAGCTGACCTCGAAGTGCTCGCAGGTCAAGGTGTGGAAGCGGTGTTTTCAGTTCAAACCGTTAAAGTGTCAACCCGCCGTACCCGGATTGATATCTCCAGCGCCAACAATGGCGCAACCTTTACTTCAAAAGAATTGGCCAAGTTGCCCATCGCGCAAAATGTTGACGCGATTATTCAGTTGGCTCCAAATACCACTCGCGCCGATCCACGCTACGCTGGCGGTGCCAGTTTTGCGGGTGGTGGCGCATCTGAGAATGCGTACTACATCAACGGTTTCCCTGTCACTAATCCATTGACCCAGTTGGGCGCATCCGAATTGCCGTTTGGTGCGATTGCCCAGGCGCAAATTCTGACCGGTGGCTTCGGTGCTGAATTTGGCCGTTCGGTTGGTGGTGTGGTGAATATCACCACCAAGAGCGGTACCAATAACTGGGAATTCGGCGTCACTGCAAGTACGTCCCCCAATTCGTTGCGCGCCAAGCCCCGTGATATCTATTACGGTAATGTTGCGCCAACCAATGGTGTGCTCAGCGTGACAGCAGCGGCCGCACTTGCGAGAACCAATAACACCTTGTATCGCGCACGCGAAGAAAACACCCGTTCGCAAGATGTTTTTGGTGCTTATGTCGGCGGCCCAATTATTCAGGATAAACTGTTTATGTTTATCTCGGCTGAAACCACCCGTACTGATACGGGCAGTGTCGATTCGACCAACGGCATTCGGATAGGTGGTAATCCTGCAGCCGCATGGAACGATTCCAAACGCGTGGTTGACCGTTATCTTGGCAAGTTTAACTGGAATATTACAGACAACCACAGTCTGGAGTTGACCTTGTTGGGCGATACGCCAAAAGTTTCGACTGCATTTAGCGGCTTCGCCTATAGTGCTGCACCGGGTGCCAATAACAAATTCACCCGCACCCGCAACGGTATTGTTGCAAGCAGTCAAACACAAAGCAATGTGGCTGACAATGGTGCCGAAGTACAAATCCTGAAGTACACGGGCACCTTGACTGATAATTTCACTTTGCAAGCCTTGTATGGTCAATCCAAGTCAGACCATAAAGAAACGTATGCAGGCTACAATCCCACCTTGTTTTCGACCCAGTTTGACGCCTCAAGTTCTGCACCTGGTTTGACTTATGTTAACCATCAAAACGTGCCGGGCAATGTGTTGCCTACTGGTGCAAAAGATAAGATCGAATCGTTCCGTTTGGATTTGGAATACAAGTTGGGTAACCACACCATTCGTTTTGGTTTGGACAACAACAAGTTGACTTCGATCAATGCGGGTGAATCCAACGCTGGTGGCGGGATTTGGATTTATGGCAGAAATGATGATCCGAATGCTGACTTTGACTTGGGCGGTGGTATCTCCAAGGGACCAGGCACGACGACCAGTCCATTGGGTAAGCTGGGTTATTACGTGACTAAAAACCTTTTTACTGACGTGACCAATGCCTACTCCAATCAAAATGCACAGTACATCGAAGATAGATGGCAAGTGAATAGAAACTTGTTAATCACGGGTGGTATTCGTGTTGAAGGTTTTGATAATCAAAATGGTGACAAAGTTAAGTATTTGGAACAAAAGAACCAAGTCGCTCCGCGCTTGTCAGCAGTTTGGGACGTGAATGGCGATGCATCCACCAAGATTTTCGGTAGTGCTGGTCGCTATCACCTGCAAATTCCAACCCACCTTGCAGTGCGTGGTGCCGGTCGCGCTACCAACACAGCCCAAGCTTTTGCTTACACGGGTGTTGATCAAGACGGCTTGCCAACAGGTTTGATCCAATTGTCCCAACCTGCTTCGTCCAACAACGAATACGGTCAAGCCAAAGAGCCAAGAGTATTGTCCGCAGTTGATTTGAAGCCAACTTACCAGGATGAAATCACCCTTGGTTTTGAAAAAGCTTATTCGCCACAATTGAACTTTGGTGTCAAAGCAACGTATCGTAAGCTACGTTCCACGATTGATGACTTCTGCGATCAACGTCCATTTGACAAATACGCGCTTGACAACCATATCGACACCAGCAACTGGGGTGGTTTTGGTTGCGCCAACTTCAATCCGGGCGAAGCCAACTCGTTCTATGTTGATTACAGCGGTTCAACCAACAATGGCGGTACTGCGAAAAACCTGACCTTGGTGAAATTCTCTGCTGCAGAGTTGGGCTTCCCGAAAGCAGAACGTACTTACGCCGCGCTGGACTTCTTTGCTGAGCATCCGTTCAGCAGTGGTTGGTATGGTAAGGTCAACTATACATGGTCGCGCAGCAAAGGTAATACCGAAGGCCAAACCTTGTCGGACGTAGCACAAACCGACGTGGCGGCAACTCAAACCTGGGATTACAAAGAGCTGTCGATTGGTGCTAATGGCCTGTTGCCAAATGATCGTACTCACCAGATCAAGGCCTATGGTTTCTATGAAATCACGCCTGAATGGACTATCGGCGGCAACTTGCTGTTGGCAGCCGGACGTCCAAAGAACTGCTTGGGCCGCTTCCTGTTTGATGGCACAACCCCTAACTACAGCAATGGCCCACACTATTGCGGTGGTGTAACGCCAGGGTCAAATACAGTTACTGTAGGGGCAAACCTGCTTAGCCCACGTGGCACTTTGGGTAACTTGCCTTGGGATCAGCGGTTGGATCTGAACATCGTGTATAAGCCTTTGGCAATCAAAGGCTTGCAGTTTAAAGTGGACGTGTTTAATGTGATCAACAAGCAGATCGTGCAAGCAATTGAAGAGCGTTGGAACAGTGGCAATGGCATTCGCTCCACGTTTGGCCGTGTTATCAGCTACTCAGATCCACGTAGCACCAAGTTGTCTGTAGAGTACAACAAAAAGTTCTAAGCTTTGGCTATAGGCATTCCGTGGCGAGTTTGTTGCGGGTTTTTGTGATATCAGTTTGAAACTGGCTGGTTTTGCATTTCCAGCCAGGCAAGAAATAAGTAATTGGGGCAGCTTCGGCTGCCCCTTTTTATTTTGATGGCCGCGCATACGTATCGTTTTACTCGTGCTTTCTTTCGGGCTTTCATTGTATGATTGGGTAATCATTTCAGCCCAAAGGGAGTCATCATGTCACGCCGCGCTTTGTTGAGTTTATTCGCTCAATCTTTGTCATCATCAGTCTTGTTTTTGGCAGCATGGATGCTTTTTGCGGGCCAGTCGGCGCATGCTTTTTCGCTGGATGACCTGAGCAATAAGGATGCGGGAAGCGGCTTAAAAGCGGCGCTGGAGCGCGGTACCGGTAATGCGGTGGGCAAGCTTGCCGTCGATGGCGGATTTTTGAGCAACGACAAAGTCAAAATCAAGTTACCCCATGTTTTGGAGCAAGCGCGCCCGCTGTTAAAGTTGACGGGTTATGGTGCCAGGCTCGATGAGCTGGAAGTGGCAATGAACCATGCGGCCGAGGCAGCAGTGCCGCTGGCCAAGCCCTTATTGCTCAAGGCGGTGAAGTCGATGACTTTTACCGATGCCAAAAACATTTTAACCGGAGGTGAAACCTCCGTCACCACCTTTTTCAAGGAAAAAACCAGCGCTCCGCTGTCAGCCCAGTTTTTGCCGATTGTGAAGGGCGTGACCGATAAAATCGGTTTGGCCGGGAAATATAACAAGCTGGTTGGGCAAGTTGGCAAAGTTGCCAGTGTGCCGCCCGAGCAAGCCAGCGTCGAAGCGTATGTGACTGCGCGCACCCTCGACGGTTTGTTCTACATGATTGCCGAAGAAGAAAAAGCCATCCGCCAGGACCCGATTGGTACCGGCAGCAAAATTATTGGCAAAGTGTTTGGCTTGCTCAAGTAATTTGACCTGACCCGGCTCATCATGGCTTGCTTATCCGGGTTTGCTCTACCGGAGTTTGGTCTCGCTACGCTCATCCCGGCGTTCGATCAGTTCAATTTTATAACCGTCAGGGTCTTGCACAAAGGCAATGACGGTGCTGCCGCCTTTTACTGGCCCGGCTTCGCGCGTGACGGTACCCCCCTTGGCGCGGGCTTGTTCGCAGGCCTTGGCGGCATCCGGCACCCCAATCGCCAAATGCCCATAGGCGCTCCCCATGTCATAACTGCTTACCCCATAGTTATAAGTCAATTCCAACTCGGCATGATTCGGGTTGCTGTCATAGCTCACAAAGGTCAGGGTGTACTGGTATTCGGGATTATCGCTGGTG
>JBKJLF010000793.1:0-3816 GCA_046597185.1 Burkholderiaceae bacterium
CCTTATAATCCAATTACTCTACAGCAAAAAGGGTGTTGCGCTTGGTTTTTGAGTCTGCCCTCTGATCCTATCAGGTTATCGGCTTCCAAATTAACATAAAGAGATCAATATGTCCGAAGAGAACCATTCAAGAAACAATCTAACGCTTCACGTCAACAACCACCTGACCTGGCACAAAAGCACGACAACAACAATTGATCGGACACAGATGTTAAGGCAAGATCCTGCCACAGTCTGGATTACCGGGCTATCCGGTTCCGGCAAGTCAACTCTGGCATTTGAATTGGAAAAACAATTGTTCGCCAGCAAGCACCTGGTGTATGTGTTGGATGGCGACAACATCCGTCACGGCTTAAATCGCGATCTTGGTTTTTCCCCCAAAGACCGCACCGAAAACATTCGTCGGGTGGCCGAAGTGGCCAAATTATTTAACGATGCCGGGTTGTTGGTGGTTACCGCGTTTATTTCACCATACCGCCAAGACCGTGATCTGGCGCGCGAAATTATAGGCAAGGATCGCTTTATCGAAACCTGGCTCAGTACCGAACTGGATGTTTGCGAACAGCGTGACCCCAAGGGCTTATATAAAAAGGTTCGCGGTGGCAGTATCGCCGAATTTACTGGCATCTCCGCACCTTACGAAGCGCCGCAACACCCGGAACTACAAATCGATACGGGCAAATTATCGATAGAGGAATGTGTCGCGCAAATCATCAGCCAACTTGCTCCACGGTTGCATTAAATCGGACTGTCTTCTTCGGGAAATTCATCATGCAGGAATTGTTAACCAGCGTCCTGGAAATTGCCATTTTAGCCGGAAATGCCATTGTTAAGATTTATAATGGCCAGCCAGACAAAAGCACAGTAACGGAAAAATCCGATAACAGCCCACTCACGTCGGCGGATTTGGCGTCACACCACCTTATTGTCAATGCGCTGGCAAAAATCTCTGATTTGCCGATCTTGTCGGAAGAATCAGCCAGCATTACCTGGTCGCAACGCCAAAGCTGGCAACGCTATTGGCTTATCGATCCGCTGGATGGCACCAAAGAATTTATTAAGCGTAATAGTGAATTTACCGTCAACATTGCACTCATTGATGGCAATCAGGCCGTGCTAGGGGTGGTGGTGGCACCCGTTTTGCAACGCGCCTGGTTTGCGGCAGAGGGATTGGGTGCCATGCGCCAGGATTATGGCCAAGCTGCCATACCCATCCACGTCGCCAGCCGCAGCGATCAGGCCAGCGCATGGCGCGTGGTGGGTTCGCGCTCACATGGCTCGGACAGTATGGCTGATTTTGTGAAATATCTGGGAGCGGTCGAGCTGGTCTCGATGGGCAGTTCGCTCAAGCTATGTCTGGTGGCCGAAGGTGCTGCCGATTTATATCCGCGCCTGGCCCCCACCTCGGAATGGGATACCGCCGCCGCCCAGTGCGTAGTGGAGCAAGCAGGCGGCCAGGTCGTGACCGAGCAATTACAGCCCCTGCTATACAACAGTAAAGAGAACATTCTGAATCCGCATTTTATTGCCTGCGCCGCGTTGGATACGGCATGGAGTAGTTTTTTTGCCGATAGCAGCAAGGGCTAAAATTCGGCTTGGTCTAGCCCAGTCTGACAAACACCGGGCAAGGCGGCAAGACATAAGGAGAAGGCAATGATGTTTATAACTTCCGGCTTTTTGGTCGGCATGTTGATGGGCTTGACCGGTGTTGGCGGCGGCGCGGTGATGACACCGCTGTTGTCGCTGCTGTTCGGCATGCCCCTAACCACCGCAATTGGCACGGATCTATGGTTTGCCTCCATCATCAAATCGATTGCGGTTGGCATGCATCACAACACCAATTTGATCGATTGGCAAGTGGTTAAACGCATGTGGTATGGTAGCCTGCCTGCGGCAGCCGTCACCATTTTGCTGATGAAGTTTGGCTATTTGGCGGGTAGTCCGGTCGGTTTAAAAACAGCCATTGGGGTGGCGGTCGTGCTGACCGCATTAAGTATGGCATTCAAGGAACAATTGCATGATATTGGCCAATACTTTCGCTTGCATGATGCGCGTCATTTCAAGCAGTGGCAAACGCCGTTGACCATTTTTGCCGGTGTTTTACTCGGGATCATGGTCTCGCTCACCTCCATCGGTGCCGGGGCTTTTGGCGCAGTGATCATGACGTATTTATATCCGCTACGCCTGACCCCGACCAAGCTGGTTGCCACCGATATTGCGCATGCGATTCCGCTGACCATGATTGCAGGTCTGGGCCATTTGGTCATTGGCAATGTCGATTTTAAATTATTGGGTCTGTTAATGGCGGGTTCTGTACCGGGCGTTATTTTGGGTGTGATGCTGTCATCCCGTTTGCCACAAAACGTATTGAAATGGGGCATTATTCTTTGCTTGATGATTGTAGGCGTAAAGATGTTAACTGCTGCGCACTAACTTGGAAAGGAAATTTATGGAAACGCAATCTGCACAATCAGCACAATCAGCAGCCGTCACCAGTGTGGCCGGGTTTAATGCGCGCCACCTTGATTATCTGGAATCGGAAGCGATTCATATCATGCGTGAAGTGGCTGCCGAGTGTGCACGCCCCGCACTCTTGTTTTCTGGCGGCAAAGATTCGGTGGTGCTGTTACGCATTGCCGAAAAAGCCTTTCGACCGGGGCGTTTTCCGTTTCCACTGGTGCATGTGGATACCGGCCATAACTTCCCGGAAGTGATCGAATTTCGCGATCGGCGTGCCCGTGAGTTGGGCGAACAACTCATCGTCGGCTCGGTCGAAACCTCGATCGCACGCGGCACCGTGCGCTTGCGCAACCCGGCGACCGATTCACGCAATGCGGCGCAAGCGGTCACCTTGCTTGAAACCATTGCCGAACACAAATTCGATGCCTGCATTGGCGGCGCACGGCGCGATGAAGAAAAAGCGCGAGCCAAAGAACGTATCTTTTCATTTCGCGATGAATTTGGTCAGTGGGACCCCAAAGCGCAACGCCCCGAGCTATGGGATTTATACAACACACGGGTTCATCCGGGCGAAAACATGCGCGTGTTTCCGATTTCCAACTGGACTGAACTGGATGTGTGGCAATACATCGCACGTGAAAAGCTGGATTTGCCGAATATTTATTTTGCTCACCAGCGCGAAGTGATTCCACGCTCCGGCCTGCTGGTGCCCTTGACCGGTTTAACGCCCGCCTTGCCGGGCGAAACGGTGGAAATGCAAACGGTGCGCTTTCGCACGGTGGGCGATATTTCTTGCACCTGTCCGGTCTCATCCACTGCGGCCACGGTCGATGACATTATCGCCGAAACTGCGATCACGCAAATTACCGAACGGGGTGCCACCCGGATGGACGACCAAACTTCTGAAGCATCGATGGAAAAACGCAAAAAAGCGGGGTATTTCTAATGAACCAGCCAACCAACAGCCCATGCTCAGGCGGCATGCTGCGCTTAATTACTGCCGGATCAGTCGATGATGGCAAAAGCACCTTAATTGGCCGTTTGCTGTTTGACAGCAAAGGCATTTTCGCCGATCAACTCGATGCCATGTCGCGCTCCAAACACAAACGCACGGTGGGCGACACGGTCGATTTGTCCCTGCTGACCGACGGTCTGGAGGCCGAGCGCGAACAAGGTATTACGATTGATGTGGCATATCGCTACTTTGCCACGCCCAAGCGCAAATTTATCATTGCCGATACACCAGGCCACGAGCAATATACGCGCAATATGGTAACGGGCGCGTCAACTGCGGATGCCGTGGTGATTTTGGTCGATGTCTCCAAAGTCAAACCAACCGACGATGGAGACATCGAC
>JBKJLF010000128.1:0-8523 GCA_046597185.1 Burkholderiaceae bacterium
AACATTTAATCCTTGGCTTAATTTGCACCGCCCTTGTATGTTTGCAACCAGTAAAATTACGTCAAAAGGAAAGGTCGTTAAAGTCTACAAACATGACGATGTCAAGACACCTTTGGAGGCATTAATTTTACTGGAAAAGCAGGGCTTGGTGACCTTTAAAACAGCATCGATTTTGGCTCAATTGCAATTAGAGGCGAAGCAGAAAACCGATCTCGCTGCCGCGCAAGAAATGCAGCAAGAAAAGTACGAACTATTTGCCAGTTTTATCAAACCAAAACGCCGTGCGTGACGGCGCAAAAAACGCTAAAACAAAGTCCAAAACCAAACCATGGGGCGCTGCCCCATACCCCGCACTCTCCTTTGTTCCGCTCAGGGCGGTTGGCAAACAGCGCCAACCACCCAGAGCCGCGCTTATTTCTTTTTCTCGGTGTCAAGGGATCGCTTCGCTCGCCATCCACAGTACGCAGTTGAAGCGGCGGGGAGAAGGTTCCATAGTTGGCTTTCGCAAAGCCAACAAAGTATCGACAGGATGCGCGGATGCGCGTCTTGTGACACAATGATCCTGCACATGTGATAGGCACAATGTGGGGCGCGGCACCGATAGAATTTGGCGGTGTCGCGCTGCTTTGTCCGGCCCCTTATTCTTGTACGAATACGCCTCGGATTACCACCATTTCGGGCGACGCGGGATAGTAACCATCTGTTACGCTTCGCTCCACAGATGGTTACTATCCCGCAATGGCAACTTCAACTTCAACTTCAACTTCAACTTCAACGGCAACGGCAACTTCACCGAGTGCACCATCGCCGCAGCATCTGGCGAGCAGGGGTGATATTGGAAAATGAGCTAACCGAACAGGCGCTGACTTTTTATTTAAATGCGGATAAATGATCAAATAAGAAATTTGATTGGAATTGCACTATTTGTGCCTGTGCGCCAGATTTACGCGCTTTTTCATAACCGTTCACACCCGTTCGGTTTTGACGATGAAACTGTCAAAATCCGCATGCGGCTTCCGGTTGCGCCCTTGACACTGCAACGGCTTGTTGCCTGTCGCCAAAAGTCAACAACATTGGGCATTGATTCGCTACCCATGGCCCATTAAATTCACGAAAAATCTCGGCAAATTCAGGCCATTGCGAAGCACCTTAACCGGTGGGGTTATAATTCAACCGTGTAACATCGTCTGCTGCGCTTAGGTCACAATCACCACAATACGCAGCAATGCTTCGAACACGCAGCGGCAATTAAGCATTACCCTTCCATTTTTAACCCGATCAACTCGCACGACCACAGCAACCGAATCACTATCGCTTCAGGCTCATACCTGGATTAGAAAATACGACCCGGGCGTTAGCCGTCTGGTGCTCGTTGCGCTGGTTTAGCTATTTCAAGTAATAATTCTTGCCGCGCGGGCGATGCGTTGCGAAACGCGGTGAGCATTTTTTGCTCAGACAAGCCCAGCAGCCAATCGACCGAGCAACCCGTTGCAGTGGCAATTTGCATTAAGATGAGCGTTTTCGGTATGGCGCGCCGGGTCATTGCGCCATTGAGCGAGTTTTTGCCTATGCCCGCGCTTTTCGCCCAAGGATATAAATTGCGCTTGCCGACTATTTCCATAAGGCGGGTGCGAAAGGTGTCAAAATTTGTTTCCATAAATCCCCCAAAAAGCTGCGGTGTGACACCGCCGCGTGACTCATTACCTATAAAAGCCAGACTACAAAACTCATTTAAAGTGCGATATTTCGCACTATCCATACGATATTTAGCCAAATTATAGCAATACCGTCACGCTTTTTCGTTTAAAATACAACGAATAAGCTAAAATTGGCGATATTTGAAAGAGAAATAGTCGTTTCACTACGACAACTGCGAGGGAGGGGCGTTCATGTATTCCATTTGTGGGCAAGCAGGCGGTGGCAATAATAGCCCAATTGGACTAAATTTTTCGCAATAGATTGAATTTTTATTTCAAATTTACCAAAATAAAACCCCCATTAATACCATTACTACAGCCAGGGGCGATTCAGCGTTTGCGTGAGCGCGCGATCATTTTTAGCCAGCCGTTTGGCTGCCAAAAAGGCGAAATGGCCGATCTCCACATCTTGCACCGTTTAGCATGTTGGTTGATTAGGGTACTTTTTTCATCGTTCACATCAAGCTTTTTTACTTTTCTTCATGTTATACTCACGCTCGCGAAGCCATTCGTCCGTTGGCTGGTGTGTCACAATTGTATGGCTAGTTCTCCTTTGCGAGAGCAGTGCAAATTTTAAAAGAAGGTACGCCAACCAGCTAAATATTAAGTAGTGCTTTTAACTTTAAATAATGTGGAGGAATTATGGAAAAAATTATTGATTTTGATGATTTGACGTTTGATTTGCATGGCCGCGTAACAAGTGTTGTGATTCCAGATGACTTATTGGATCAGATTTCCGGCGGTAGAAGAGATAATGGTGACTGTGGGACTGGCTGCCAAGGTTCTACCAATAAAACGTGCGGAAATACTTGTGCGGTTCAGTCGCAGGTTTAAGTGCATAGCGGATTGACGCTTCCATGGCGTCAATCATTTTTTTGCTTAATGTGGGAAATAAGATGAGTAATTTAGTGGCAATGAATGACAAATTATATAAGCGTTTTGTCGCAGCGATCGATCCAACTCACTTGGAACTTAGATTATTTTCGACTGAAAAATGCAATTTTCGATGTGTGTATTGCTATGAAGATTTTGAGCTTGGGCGCATGGAGCAATGGGTGAGAAATGGTATAAAAAATTTGATCGAGCAACGGTGTGCCAATGGGTTAAAGTCCCTATATATTTCTTGGTTTGGAGGGGAACCGTTACTTGGTCTTGAAGTGATCGAAGAAATCGAATTATTTCGAAATGAAATGCGGGCGAAATATCCAGATTTAATGTCTGATAGTAGTGGTATCACGACTAATGGCTATTTGCTTACAACAGATATTTTATGTAAACTGGTTAATTTGGGTGTAAAAAGTTATCAAATAACATTGGATGGCTCACCAATTCACCATAATAAGACACGATTACGGGCAGATGGCGAAGGCACATACGAAAAAATATTAGAAAATCTCATTGCGGCTTCAAAAACAGCGCTTGATTTCAATATTGATATACGAATGCATCTCCATTCGAAAAATATTGATGATGTAGAAAATTTACTTACCTCCGAATTAATACGGCTTTTTGCACATGATAAAAGATTTAATTTACATCCAATATCAATTGGTGATTTTGGTGGTGCTTTTGGCTCTAACAGCATAAAAACTACCACGAGAAAAATAGCTGACGCTAGCCGTGAATCTATCTTAAAACGGTTCGCTACAGCTCGTAGTGTAGTTGTTGGAGGTTCGGTTGCCGACCTTAGCAGCGCGCCATTAAGCGTGTCAGAGGGCGCTAACAGCGTGTGTTATGCGGCAGCAGCAAATTCGTTTGCCATTAGGGCAGATGGTAACTTAGTTAAATGTACTACTGCATTGGATGATCCGAGAAACAAAATTGGTAATATAACTGAGAGTGGTGAACTTAATATTAAGCCAGAATTGGTTAAATTATGGATGATAGGCTTTATTTCCGGTGACGAAGGCGAATTGGCTTGCCCGCTATATAAAGTTTCAATGTTGCCTTTGGCTACTGGCGCAAGAATAATCCCAATCGTTGCAGAAGCGGTTGCATGAAAATGCCAACAGCGGAAAAATTAAAATCCCATGCTAAAAACTTGGTTTAAATTTTATATACCTTTTATATTATTAATGCCCACACTCGTGATTGCTGACTCGCAAATGACCACCGAATTAAGCGTGAGTGAAAAAATAGTGGGGTTAAGTTCGGTTTGGATGGAAGTCAGGCGGAATTTCCCCTATCGCGACCGCCTAAAAAATCTAGATGCGGACTACCTTCATGCTATTAATGCAGTAAGTGCGACGACAGATGTAAAGTCGTATTATCGGGAATTACAAATATTTCTTGCCAAGTTGCAAGATGGTCATACCTTTGTCACATTGCCAAAAGGCATATTTATGACAAAATCCAGGCCATCACTTGGTGTCACGCGCATTTCCAACGATGCGGTTGTCACCTGGGTACGAAGCGACCTTGCTACCGAAATCCCATTAGGAAGCATCGTGCAAGCGGTTGATGGCATGTCTTATGATGCCGCAGCAGAAACGGCGAGCCAAACCGTTTTTGCAAGTACGCCCGCGATTCGCAAAGATAAGGCCTATATTCTGGCGATGGAGGGCGAAAAGAACAGTAACGTGACTTTACAAATTTTAACGCCCCAAACTGAAACTCGAACCGTTCGGCTCGTGCGCGGGCAAGCGTGGCCAGAAGACGCAACGATTTTATCGTTAGATAAGGATGTTAAGGAAACCGTTTCTTTTAAGTGGATGAATGAAAATCGCATTGCATATATGGCTATCAATTCATTTTCTGATGGCACTGTATATGAAAAGTTTCTTAAACATGTGCCAGCGCTTAAATTAGCGGAATATATCGTCATTGATTTAAGGAAAAATGAAGGCGGAAATGATGCGGTGGGGTTTAAAATTATCAGCCATTTCTTAAAACGCGCAGCCAAAGGCAATGCATCAGTTAAATTCATTTATGATCCTGAAAGAATAACCTCCAAAGATAGTACGGTTGATGAAGTGGCGCGTTGGCCGACGAACATTGGAATGAAACGGATAGATATTCCGCCAGCCATTATTAAGCCAAGCCAGCCTTCGGCTCGCTTGTACGGCAAGCTGATTATATTAACTGGGCACGAAACCGTTTCAGCAGCGGAGGATTTTTTGGTAGTTGCTTCGAGTATTAAGCACATTCGTATCGGCGAGCATACGGCTGGGTCAACTGGTCAGCCCGTTGTTGTACAACTGCCCGGTGGTGGTGCGGCCCATATATTATCAAAAAGGGATAGCTTCCCAACCGGGGTAGAATTTATTGGAATTGGGATAAAGCCGAATATCGAAGTAAGGCCAACGATTGAAGATGTGCGTACTGGGCATGATCGGGTGATTGAACGGCTGCTTGAATTAATTCATCAAGGCCAAATTTAATTAATTATTTATTAAATAAACAATATCATGGCCTGTTTTTATGCAATCCACGCTGCGCGCATACAAAATTATATATTACACATAATGGTTTTTTAATGATCTTTTAAAGGCTCGCCCCCATGCGCTTCACTGATACCCCATCCAACCAGCCGCAACGCAAACGCAAGCAATAATGGTCGCCGTACAACAAACAGGGGCCAGCAAACATGAATGAGTTTCAGGCGGATGCCGCAACCCCCCCCCCGCATGTGCGCAGCCTGATGGTCAGCGGTGCGGGCGTTTGCTGTCTCGTGGGTTACTATTTGAACGCGGCGGTATGTTGCTTTCGGGCCAATATGGATCACTTTCAGGAAAGTGAATTCTTCTGCGATGCGGGTGAAGCAATTGTCGTTTCCAAACTACCGGGTGATCTGCAAGGCCATGAACGCTTGCAAAGTTTGATCGAATACGCGGTCAATGATTGCGCCCACTACCTGCAAGAACTCCATTCGATTTATGACCCCTTGCGCACCGCCCTCATTATTCTAAGTCCCGACAAAGGGCGCGCGCATTCCGACTCGCAGTTATATACCGATTTAACGCTGGATGCGATTGAGCATCTTGGTCAAGGGCATTTGCGCCCCGGCGAATATACCTTAAGTGTGCTGCCCGCCGGGCGTGGAACCAAAGGACATTCAATTTCGCATTAGCGACCAGACTGATGGGCGCATGGACGCTTGCTGACGTGGTAGCCTTGTCTAATGAGGTATGAGCCAGAAACGCACGGCAAATTGGCCGAGCGTTGAATTATTAACATCAAACTTCCGGCACTTGCGCAACCGTCACAGCCCACCATGGCCCGCTGGTTTTACCGAGTTGGACGGCCCAATACCATACCGACACGTCGCTCCATTGCTGCCCTTTTGCGTCATGGATGCGCTCGGACACGATCAACTTTTCACTGCCACGGCTGGCACGAAAGCTGGACCAGCGTTCAGCGCCGATGGTGATCATGGGTTGTGCCAGCAAACTATAACCATTGGCCTTAAAGCAATCTGAGGCCGGGTGTAAGCGACGGCTGGCCTGGTTAATCCAGCGCAAAATAATTTCCCGCTTGCCATCGCTAAAACGCCCGATATGGCCGGGGAAGTCTTTTTGGAATTGCAGCTCCAGCGCGGACAAGGGTAATTGGGTCAGGCTGCGCTGTTGGAACTGCGCAGGCCAGCCGGGAAACCTGTCGCCCCCCTGCGTGGCAGCAAGCAAGGCCGCATACGCGCCCGATGGCGGCGACGGCAACGGCGACGGTAGCGGCGAGCGCAGCAGCGGTGCCAAGCCTGCGCACAGGCATAGCAGCAAAAACCAGTATCCATTACGCATGCTCATGCTGGCCGCCCCTTGATTTTATTGATTTGATGCGAACCCCAAACAATCGCACCAACCACGCAGCCAAAGGCCACCATGCCGATACCCGTATGGCCCCAGGCTGGCAGCTGCACGATACCCGCTTCGGTGTAAAACAAAGCGGCGGCGCGCAGCGCATTGCCCAGCACCACCACAGTCAAGGCCCAGGCGATGGTAGCCAGGGTTTGCCAGACTGAAAAGTGCTGCCAGGCCGCCAGGGTATAACTCAAATACATGGCAGCCCACAGCATTTTTACGCCACTGCAAGGCGCATCAATCGAAATCACCTGAGCACCCCAATGGAGTAACGTGCCTTCCAGCACCACGCTCAAACCATTCATTTGCAGCAAGGCCACCGACACATTTCCCGCCACCACCCGCAGGGGGTAGCCAAGGTAAAATTGCAAACTCGCGGCCAGCGGCAACGCCAGCATACACAAGGCACACAAGGGCAAATTAATGCGTTGGCCAAAGCGCCAACTACTCAATAAGGTGGCCAGCGCCATTAAACCGAAGACCGCACGCAATGCGATGAATACGCCAACCATGGTCGCCACCAGATAGACACCGAGCAACAGCGCAGGTAGCGCCAGCGGCCAAGCCAATGCAGGCCGCGCCAATGCAGGCCGCGCCAATGCAGGCCGCGCCAATTCACCGCAAATGAAAGCGACCGTGGCAGCGGCTAACAAACCCCAAAGATCATTCGACCCATCCAAGGTGCCTGCCACATACCAGCTCAGTACGGGCCAGAGTGCCAATAACAAAGCTACGACCAGCCAGGGCGCAGCAAGGCGATGCGACCTCATCAACATCGGCATCGGCATCAGCATCAGCATCAGCATCGGCTTTTTCATCTTGATTTGCGTCTTCATCCGATTGCGCCCACCGGGTTGGATGCAGGCTGGGCGCGTCGCCGATACTGCCACGCCAAAACCGCCAGAACCAGCGCAATCAGCAGCCAGGTTTCAGGCTCGGGAATGGTGGGTACAGAACCTGCTGCCACCGGTTCCAACCCGGCATCCTGATACTGTTCACGGGTTTCCAGCACCACCGCACTGGTTACCGCAGTCACCAATTGGTAGCGCTGTGCCAATTCAATGGCGGTTGGCCGGGTGCTCGCTGTCTGGGCCAAACGGGCCACTTCGTCAAAGGCCCACAGGCGCACCAGATGATCCGAAGTTTTGGCGACCCGCGCCACTTCGTTGGCATTGGCATCGACCCGCCCCCGCGTGAGCACAATTTGCTGCGCGCCAGCTTGCCACTGGCGGAATAGTTTTTGCAACGCTGCCCTTGGCGTGGCGTTGATGGGCACGCTATGCAAGTCTGAGCCCATATCGATTTTCTCCAACAATAAATTCGGGCCAGCGACCGCTTCCAATTCAAATAACTGCACCGCATGTGGGCGGCGTTGCTGCAAGCGGGTGAGCGATTCGGGCGATCCCGGCAAAATCGGTTGTGGGCCATGCACCCAGACGATGGCGCTGTCAGGTTTGGCGAGCGCCCAATCCCAGGCACGGGTTAAAGCGGCCAGATTATCGCGCCCACCTTCAAACGAAAATTGCTTCACTTGCGCCATCGCACCAGCCGGGGTCAGACGATGCATCAGCCGGGGTCAGACGATGCATCAGGCTATTCGCCCTCGCATTTGCTGTCTCATTTACTGTCTCATTTGCTGTCTCATTGGCTGGCTCATTGGCTGGCGCATTGGTCTGGCCTTGATCCGGCAACCACGCCTGTACTTCATCCCCTGCGATGAGCAAACCCAGTTCAATATGCGCTGGCAAATGGCTCAGGGCATCGGCAATTTGCCCGCGCAAATCACGCATCGCCAAGGAACCATCCAGCACCAGCACCACCCGCTTTGGCAACCATGCGGCTTTTTGTTGCAACTGCTGCACCACCACACTGGCATCACTGGCTTTGCTATCGTTACTCCAGGCCACATTCTTGCTGCTATCCCGTGGGGCTTGAATCAGCGAGCGCCCCAATTGAGTATCCTCCACCTCGCCGCGCACGGCAAAGGTATGCGGGTTGGCGCGCTCGGGCGTGAGTTCTGCGTTGCCGAT
>JBKJLF010000154.1:0-14799 GCA_046597185.1 Burkholderiaceae bacterium
AAATGGCAGGGGCAATTTAAACATATCACTTCACCTTCAATCCAGATCAAGCCGACTCTTCCGGGGCTTGCGTGGCACGCACAAACAAGGGTGCCAACCACAAACCCAACTCATATAACAAACACATGGGCAAGGCCAGACTGAGTTGGCTAACGACATCAGGCGGAGTCACAATCGCTGAAATAATGAAAGCCCCCACCACCGCATACGGCCGAATCGCACGCAATTTATCCAATTCCACAATACCCATTCTAACCAACACCACCTGTACCACGGGCACTTCAAAACAGGCCCCAAAAGCCAATGACATGCTGGTGACGAAATCGAGATAATTCTCAATATCCGGTGCCACCGAAATCGATTGCGGCGCGATACTGTAAATGAATTTAAATACCTGACCAAACACCAAAAAATAACTGAAGGCAACGCCCATCAAAAATAAAATCGACGACGAAATCACCAACGGCCAGACCAGGCGTTTTTCATGTTCATACAAACCGGGCGCAACAAAAGCCCAGGCCTGATAAAAAGTCCAGGGCAACGACAGCAAAAAGGCCAATAGTAAGGTGACTTTCATCGGCACCAAAAACGGCGCAATCACCCCGGTGGCGATCATTTTCGCGCCCACGGGCAAGGCCGCCATCATCGGTTGCGCCATGATGTCATAGATTTTGGCGGGGCCAGGCCAAATGGCCAGGGCGATAAAAACCACCACCAAACCTAAAATCGCACGCACCAGGCGATCACGCAATTCGATCAGGTGCGAGACGAATGACTCGCCGACGCCGTCTTTATCAAGATTGATCATTTAGAAAAAGGAGGAAGAAGGGGTGGATTTGCGGTATTTGGCAACCCGTGCCGCGCCAGATAATACGCGCATTTTGGCACCGGATTGATTTTTATACCACTGTGGCACAGCCGTGGTGCGGGCCAATTTTTTACGACGAAACTGTTTTGCCTTATACAACATTTGCGAGCGGGTCGGCAAATTGAGCATCTCATCGGTCGATGGCTCCCAAGCCGAATTAATATCCGCTTCCACTTGCGCCACTTCTTCGTTGACGCTGGTTTGAAAGTCTTGCGCGGCGCTTTCCACATCTTTTTGCATGCGGCGCAATTCTTCCAATTCCAGTTCGCGGCTGACTTCGGATTTAACCTGACTCATGAAACGCTGAGCCCGCCCATACAAAGACCCCACCATGCGCGCCACGCGCGGCAGTTTTTCAGGGCCAATCACGACCAATGCCACCACGCCAATCAGCGCAAGCTTGGTTAAGCCAAGATCAATCATAAATGTGGGTTGCCTTCAGGTTTTTCTGATTGTGCTGATTTCTCTGCCTTTTCAAGATTTGGGCTTTTCTTTGGCATCGACATCAATCGTGGTTTTATCTGCCACTTGTGCGGTTTTTTCATCTTCACCCTTAACGCCATCTTTAAAGCCTTTCACTGCCTTACCCAAATCACTGCCGACATTGCCCAGTTTTTTGGTGCCAAATATCAAAACAATCACCACCAGCACAATCAACCAATGCCAAATACTAAAACTACCCATATTATTCTCCCAACCGTAAATTATTTCGTCACGCCCAACGCGAAACAGCGCAAAACTCAGACTGGCCCACCGCCCAATAAATGCATGTGCAGATGGTACACCTCTTGCCCACCATCCGGGCCAGAATTAATTAATGTTTTGTAACCCCCAATCTGATTCCCGGCAGCATCTTGCTGCACGGCACAACCATGTTCTTTTGCCAGTTTTGGCACCAAAGCCAACATTTTGCCCAGTACCGCTTGATGGCTATCATCACATTCCGACAAATGCGCAATATGCTGCTTGGGAATAATCAGCAAATGCACCGGTGCATGGGGCCGAATATCTTTAAACGCCAATAAAGACTCATCTTCATGCACAATGGTGGCGGGGATTTGGTGTGCTGCAATTTTACAGAATATACAATTTGTCATGATATTTCAAACTCGTTAGATTCATCAGGACGGCAAATGCCGGCTTATTTACAATTTTTACGATTCTTGCCGCTGCGCTTTTTCTTCCAGACCCGACAAACCTTCGCGCCGGGCCAATTCATCCAAAACTTGCTGTGGTGTTAAATTAAAATGTGCCAACATCACTAGCGAATGAAACCATAAATCGGCACATTCATATACAAGCTGGCTGGTATCACCACTCTGGCGCGCATCTTTGGCGGCCAACACGGTTTCGGTCGCTTCTTCGCCGATCTTTTTCAAGATGGCATCATCGCCTTTGGCATACAGGCGCGCTACATAGGACGCAGCCGGGTCGCCACCGTTGGCTATTTTACGCGACTCCAGCTGTTGTGCCAGCCGATTCAAGATGGAATTCATGATTTTTTAATAAATTGAAAATAATTAAACCTGATTGCCCGCAATCGATGCAAATCGAGGAGAAGCCCGTCCAACCTGGCAACCTGATTCATTTATAAATCGTCTCCGGGTCTTTTAGCACCGGGTCAACCGTGACCCAATCCCCCCCCTTGACCTGGCCTTCAAATTTTTGATAAAAACAGGAATGCCGCCCGGTATGGCAGGCAATCCCACCCACTTGCTCGATTTTCAGCAAGACCACGTCTTCATCGCAATCGAGCCGAATTTCCAGCACTTTTTGGGTATGTCCCGATTCTTCCCCCTTATGCCAGAGTTTTTTGCGCGAACGGCTCCAATACACGGCCTCGCCCAATTCCACGGTTTTGGTGAGCGCGTCGCGATTCATCCATGCAAACATCAAAATCGTATTGCTGCCAGCCTCTTGTGCAATCACAGGTACCAAGCCGTTTTCATCCCATTTGACGCGATTGAGCCATTTTCTGCTCATGCCAACCTCATTGGTATGCCTTGATCGGCCAAGAAATGCTTGGCCTCTTGTATCGTGTGATGCCCATAATGAAAAATACTGGCCGCCAACACCGCATCAGCCCGGCCCAAATGAATACCATCGGCCAAATCTTGCAAGCCGCCCACGCCGCCGGAAGCAATCACGGGAATATGTACCGCGTCCGACACTGCGCGCGTTAACGCCAGATCGAAACCGACCTTGGTGCCATCCCGATCCATGCTGGTGAGTAAAATTTCACCCGCACCCAAACTCTCAACCTTTTGCGCCCATTCCACTGCATCCAACCCGGTGGGATTACGTCCGCCATGGGTGAACACTTGCCACTTGCCGGGTGCCGTTTGTTTGGCATCGATGGCGACCACGATGCATTGCGAACCATATTTGTGCGCCGAATCAAAGACCAATTGCGGATTGGTGATGGCCGAGGTATTCATGCTGACTTTATCGGCACCAGCATTGAGCAGGCGGCGCACGTCTTCCACCGCACGCACACCACCACCCACGGTGAGGGGAATAAACACTTGTGACGCCACCGCTTCGATGATGTGTAAAATCAAATCGCGCCCATCGCTGGATGCGGTGATGTCAAGAAAGGTGATTTCATCCGCACCTTGCTCGTCATAACGACGCGCAATTTCAACAGGATCACCCGCATCGCGCAATTCGAGAAAATTGATACCCTTGACTACTCGCCCCCGCGTTACATCCAGACAAGGGATAATTCGTTTTGCCAACATAGTGTTGCCCTTAAGGCGAATTGATGGGTTGATGGTTGATTGATTACACACTAGATTACTCGTCCAAATCGCCACTCAATTCATCGGCACGCAATTGCGCTTGCGCCAGATCGAGCGTGCCTTCATAAATTGAACGACCGCAAATCACGGCTTCAATCCCTTCCTCCTGCACCGCGCACAAGGCTTCCACGTCAGCCAGATTATGCACGCCACCCGAAGCAATCACCGGCACTTTAACCGCCCGCGCCAAACGCACGGTGGCTTCGATATTGACGCCGCCCATCATGCCATCACGCCCGATATCGGTGTAAATAATCGATTCCACGCCATAGCCTTCAAATTTCTTGGCCAGATCAACCACTTCATGACCGGACAGTTTGCTCCAGCCATCGGTGGCCACTTTACCATCCTTGGCATCGAGTCCGACGATAATTTGGCCGGGGAAAGCACTACAGGCATCATGCAGGAAGCCGGGGCTTTTCACGGCGGCGGTGCCGATAATGACATAACTTAAGCCGGCATCGAGATAGCGTTCAATGGTATCGAGGTCGCGAATACCGCCACCCAATTGCACCGGGATTTCGTCGAGATCATTTTCATCCGCAAAATCTTGCACCGCTTGCAAGATTGAAATAATCGCGGATTCGTTTTTGGGTTTGCCGGCAAATGCACCGTTCAAATCAACCAAATGCAAGCGCCTTGCGCCCTGTTCCAACCAATGCAAAGCCATATCGGCTGGATTTTCAGAAAACACTGTAGCAAGTTGCATATCGCCTTGTTTCAAGCGCACGCAGTGACCGTCTTTCAGGTCGATGGCAGGAATGAGCAGCATGGTGGATCAAAATTTAAAAGAAACTTTCAAAAAGGACGCTTGTAAAATCCGTCGCGCACGCGCTCAGGGTTTCCAAGCAACAAAATTCTTATACAACTGTAAACCGGCAGCAGCACTTTTTTCCGGGTGAAACTGCGTAGCAAAGATATTATCACGCGCCACCGCACAACAGAAGGGGGCACCGTAATCTGTTTCACCCACACTATCGGCACCGCTTTCTGGCACCGCATAATAACTATGTACAAAATAAAAATAACTTTGGTCGGGAATGCCTTGCCACATCGGGTGCGGCGCAGTTTGTCGCACCCGATTCCAACCCATTTGTGGTACTTTATAGCGTGAACCGTCTTCTTGCAACTGATTTTCCAGACGAAACCGCACAATTTTACCCGGTAACAAGCCTAATCCCGCTGTTTCGCCTTCTTCGCTCCAATCAAACAGCATTTGCTCTCCCACGCAAACCCCCAATAAAGGTTTGCTGCGTACCGCTTCCAGCACCGCTTGTTGTAGTCCAGACGAGGCCAGACTTTGCATGCAATCACGCATAGCCCCTTGACCGGGCAAAACGAGGCGGTCGGCACTTTGCACATCGGCGACCTTTTCAGAAATCAAGACCTCAGCTTCCGGTGCCACGGCACGCAAGGCTTGCGCCACTGAGCGCAAATTACCTACCCCATAATCCACCACCACAATTTTATTCATTACAGGCAGCCTTTGGTTGAAGGGATGCTACCCAGGGCGCGCTCATCCATTTCGCTAGCCATGCGCAGGGCGCGGCCAAAGGCTTTAAACACGGTTTCACATTGATGATGGGCGTTTTGTCCGCGCAAATTATCGATATGCAAACTCACCAAAGCATGGTTGACAAAGCCCTGGAAAAACTCATGCACCAAGTCAACATCAAATTGACCAATCATGCCGCGTGTAAAAGGCACATGGAATTCAAGGCCGGGGCGACCGGAAAAATCCAGCACCACGCGCGAGAGTGCTTCATCCAGCGGCACATAGGCGTGGCCGTAGCGGCGTATGCCTTTTTTGTCACCCATCGCCTGTGCGACCGCCTGACCCAGAGTGATGCCGATATCTTCCACCGTGTGGTGGGCATCGATATGTAAATCGCCATGGGCTTCGACTTCCAGATCAATCAAACCATGACGCGCGATTTGGTCCAGCATATGGTCGAGAAAAGGCACGCCTGATGCGAGTTTTTGCAAACCGGTGCCATCCAGATTGACGGCGACCCTGATTTGGGTTTCATTGGTATTGCGACTAATGACGGCGGTACGCGCTGACATGACAGCGGGTGGTATCACAGTGGTTATAGCGGAGGACATAAGTTAGCTCAATCAGTTAGCTCAATTAGCTCAATAAGACATCAAAAAAAAACCGGTACCACATGACAATTGGCTTCGATTCTACCAGTCTATGGCAAGATTAAGCCAAAATACGGGCCAAAGCATGCAAGAACTGTTGATTTTCATCCGGCGTACTCACCGTAATACGCAAACAGTTATGCAGTAATGCATGCATTTTACCGACATTTTTCACTAAAATTTTGTTTTCCAAAAGTTTTTGATAAACTTGTTCGGCATTTTCAAGCCGAATCAACACAAAGTTCGCTGCCGAAGGAAAGACTTGCACCGCCATTTGCTGCAATGCGGCAGTCAATTGGCTGCGCGCCTCGCGGATTTGAACCGCTTGCGCGGCAAAAATGGCCGGGTAATCCAGTAAAAATTCAGCGCACGCCTGGGTCAACACATTAATGTTATACGGTGGCCGCACTTTATCAACTTCATGCAACAGCGCCGGGTGGCCCGACATATACCCGAGGCGAATCCCCGCCAGCCCCAGTTTGGATACCGTGCGCATCACCACCAGATTGGCAAATTCGGGCAAACGCGGCATGAAACTGGCATCGTTAAACGGTTGATAGGCTTCATCCAGCACCACCAAACCGGGCGCGACTTTAATAATTTGCTCGATGGCTGCGCTGTCAAACAAATTGCCGGTCGGGTTATTCGGGTAAGCCAAATACACCAGCGCAGGTTGATGTTGTTCTATCGCCGCCAACATGGCAGGCAAATCCAGACTAAAATCGCTCTTTAAATCGACGCCAATAAATTCCAGGCCAAGCTGGCGCGCCGAAATGGCATACATCACAAAGGCCGGTATCGGTGCCAACACCTTGGGCTGCGCCTGGGCACCCGGGTGGGCACACGCCACACTGAGCATGCTAATCAATTCATCCGAGCCATTGCCCAGCACCACGTCATAGCCAGTGGGCACGCCGAAATTGCGGCAAATTTGCGCCTTCAAATGGCGGTAACTTGGCACCGGGTAGCGGTTAAGCGCCTGTTTGGCCAAATGCTGGGCCAATCCGGCTTGCAAGTCCGGCGGCAAGGTGTAAGGGTTTTCCATCGCTTCCAGCTTGAGCATGCCACTGGCATCGGGTACGGCGTAGGCGGCCTGGGCCAGCACATCGGGCCGTATGGTGCGCGCAATTACTTCATCAATCGTGATCATCGAATATTCCTCCGGTTGGCAAATTATTCAGGCTATTCAAACTCGAGCGCACTGTCCAGGTCGAACCGAAGCTGCGGCTGGCCTTCCGGATTGGGGGCAGGCTTGGGTTTGGCTTTGGGCTTGGCTTTGGGCTTGGTGACCTCAGCCGCCGCTGTCGGTTTCAGCCCGGCATGCGCGGCGTTTTCATCTTGACGCAAACGGCTGGCCGCCACCGCACAATAATCGGCGTTGAGTTCGAAGCCGACAAATTGCCGCCCCAAACGCTGCGCTGCCACCGCCGTGGTACCACTGCCCATAAAACAATCCAGAACCACGCCGCCGGGTGGGCACGAGGCTTTGATCATGCGCTCGACGATTTCAAGCGGCTTTTGCGTCGGGTGGTCAGCCCGCTCCGGGTGTTCGCGATGCAGGCGCGACACACTCCATAAATCTTTGGGGTTGTAGCCCACTTCCAGCCATTTGGCACCGACAAAAATCGAGCGCGAACGCTTTTTCTTGGTTTCGGCATCATACGGGATGCGCACCGCATCCAAATCAAAATAATAATCTTTGCGCTTGACAAAAAAACCGATGGTGTCATGCACCGACGTAAAGCTACGCACGCTACCACCCATCGATGGCACCCTGCGATCCCAAATGATTTCATTCATCATCGTCATGCGTTGCTTCAACATCACGAAAATTTCGGGCGCAAAACGCCAGGTCAAATAAATATACAAACTACCGTTGTCGATCAGCTTGGGCAGCGCCGCATCGATCCATTGCTCCGTCCAGCGCAAATAATCTTCGGTCGATTGTTGATCCGAACGGTTGCCATAATCCTTACCCAAATTATAGGGTGGATCGATGAGGATTAAATCCACCGAGCCATCCGGAATGCGTGCCAAGCCCGTGAGGGCGTCTTCACAAAAAATTTGATTGCGCCACGCTGGAAGCGCGGTGGCTGGTAGCGACGTGTCCGGCAGGGTCATGGCATTCTCATGGCAGTCTCACATTTCACAGTATTCTCATTTCGGCACTACGCGCATGCGCCTGCAAGCCTTCACCATAAGCCAACTCAGCGGCAATTTTACCCAGTGTTTGCGCGCCCGCCTGGCTCACTTCAATCACGCTGGTGCGTTTTTGAAAGTCATACACACCCAGCGGCGAGGAAAAGCGCGCCGTGCGTGAAGTCGGCAAAACATGGTTGGGGCCGGCACAATAATCACCCAGACTTTCGGAGGAATACTGCCCCAAAAACATGGCCCCGGCATGGCGAATTTGATCGGCCCATGGCTGCGGGTCGCGCGCCGAAATTTCCAGATGCTCCGGCGCAATCTCGTTGGCAATGGCGCACGCCTCGGCCATATCGCGCACCAGAATCAGGGCTGCACGGTTTTGCAGCGACGTGGTAATCACGGCTTGACGCGGCATTTGCGGCAACAGTCGTATGATTGCGGCTTCCACTTGTTCAATATAGGCAGCATCCGGGCACAACATAATGGCTTGCGCCAATTCATCATGTTCAGCCTGGGAAAACAAATCCATCGCCACCCAATCAGGCGGGGTCGTGCCATCACACAAAACCAGAATTTCAGATGGCCCGGCGATCATGTCGATCCCCACCAAACCGAACACCCGGCGCTTGGCAGCGGCCACATAGGCATTGCCAGGGCCAACAATTTTATCGACAGCAGCAATGCTGTGCGTGCCATAAGCCAGTGCGCCTACTGCTTGCGCGCCGCCAATGGTCCAGATTTGATCCACCCCGGCCAAACTGGCTGCGGCCAGTACCAAATTATTTTGCACCCCGTCCGGTGTGGGCACCACCATGGTAATGTGGCCGACCCCGGCCACTTTGGCGGGAATCGCATTCATCAACACCGAAGACGGGTAAGCCGCTTTGCCACCCGGCACATAAATGCCAACCCGATCCAGCGGCGTGACTTTTTGGCCCAGGCGCGTACCATCGGCTTCGGTGTACATAAAGCCATTGGAGCCACAGGCATCATACTGGCGTTGATGGTAGCTTTGCACGCGTGCAGCAGCAGCGCGCAAAGCGTAGGCCTGGGCTTCTGGCAATCCGCGCAAGGCGGCTTGGAATTGGTCGGCATGCAGGCTCAGTGCTGCCATATTGGGCACGCTCAGACGATCAAAGCGCTGCGTGTATTCCAGTACCGCGGCATCGCCACGCAGTTTGACATCGTCCAAAATAGTACTGACCGCCTGTTCGATGGCTGCGTCCTGGCTCGCTTCAAATGCCAACAGGGCGTGCAATTGGCTATGAAAGTCAGCGGCCCGACTATCCAGTTTACGGATGGAAAGCAAATTCGTCATGCTGCCTCCCGTGCTTGGCTGGCGCGCTCAAAAGCATCCAGAATCGGCTTCAAACGCGTCCGTTTCAATTTCAAGGCGGCTTGATTGACCACCATGCGCGAAGAAATCTCCATGATTTCTTCCACCTCTTGCAAATGATTAGCGCGCAATGTGTTGCCACTGCTGACCAAATCGACAATCGCATCGGCCAGGCCGACCAAGGGGGCCAATTCCATCGAGCCATACAGCTTGATCAAATCCACGTGCACCCCTTTTTTACCGAAATGCTCACGGGCGATTTGAACAAATTTGGTGGCCACGCGCAAACGCCGCCCTTGTTGTACCGCACTGGCATAATCAAAGCCGACTGGCACCGCGACCGACATGCGGCAACGTGCAATATTCAAATCAATCGGTTGATACAAGCCTTCGCCGCCGTGCTCCAGCAACACGTCTTTACCCGCCACACCAAAATCGGCAGCACCATGTTGCACATAGGTTGGCACATCGGTGGCGCGCACAATAATCACCCGCAACATCGGATCATTGGTCGCCAAAATCAATTTGCGTGAGGTTTCCGGGTTCTCCAATACCTCGATGCCTGCGGCATGCAATAACGGCAGGGTATCGTCAAAAATCCGCCCTTTGGATAGCGCCAACACCAAACCCTGATCATTGCCACTGCCCGCCATCGCCCCCAGGCCATTCAAGTCATTCATGATTTCACCCGTACAATATCCGCACCCACGGCACAGAGTTTCACTTCCATGCCATCATAACCGCGGTCGAGGTGGTAAATCCGGTCGATCAAGGTTTGCCCTTGCGCCGCCAAACCGGCAATCACCAGCGACGCCGAGGCGCGTAAATCGGTGGCCATGACGGGCGCGCCAACCAACTTGCCCACACCAGCAACAAAGGCGATTTTGCCTTCGGTTTCGATGCTGGCACCCAGACGATTGAGTTCTTGCACATGCATGAAGCGGTTTTCAAAAATCGTTTCGGCGATATGGCTGGTTCCGTGTGCAATGCAATTGACGGCCATAAACTGGGCTTGCATATCGGTTGGAAATCCGGGATATTCGGTGGTGCGAAAACTCACGGCCTTGGCGCGCCCTTGCATTTTGGCGCGTATCCAGTTCGGCCCACTAGTCAAAACCAAGCCCATTTCGCGCAATTTATCCAGTGCCGCATCCAGAATATCGGGGCGCACGTCGTTGAGCAGCAAGTCGCCCCCCGTCGCTGCCACGGCACATAAAAAGGTCCCGGTTTCGATGCGATCCGAAATCACCCGGTGCTGTGCGCCATGCAATTTGGGCACGCCCTGAATGATCAGGCGGTCACTGCCGATGCCATCAATTTTTGCCCCCATGGCGACCAGCAAATGCGCCAGATCGGTCACTTCCGGCTCGCGCGCGGCGTTTTCGAGGATGGTTTCGCCTTCGGCCAGGGTGGCGGCCATCAGCAAGTTTTCGGTGCCGGTCACGGTCACCATATCGGTCACCACCCGTGTGCCTTTGAGTTTGCTGACGCGCGCGTGGATGTAACCCGCCTCAATCGCAATCTCCGCCCCCAGGGCTTGCAAACCTTTGATATGTTGATCGACCGGGCGCGAGCCGATGGCGCAACCGCCCGGCAAAGAGACCTTGGCTTCGCCAAAACGGCTAAGCAAGGGGCCGAGCACCAAAATCGAGGCGCGCATGGTTTTCACCAAATCGTAAGGCGCTTCCAAGTGGGTGATGGCGCTGCCGTTCAACTGCACTTTGTCGCCATCCTGCTCGACCCGCAAACCAGTTTGGCGCAGCAAATTGAGCATGGTGGACACGTCTTTCAAGCGCGGCACATTAGCCAACTCAAGGCTGTCGGAAGTCAATAAACCCGCGCACAAAATCGGCAGTGCGGCATTTTTCGCACCGGAAATAGGCACTTCACCGACAAGCTCGCGGCCACCGGTAATGAGTAATTTATCCATGCTGAAATTCTTCCGGCGTCAGTGTTTTCATCGACAAGGCGTGAATTTCTTCACGCATGCGGTCACCCAAAATGGCATACACCATTTGGTGACGTTGGATTGAACGCTTGCCCTGAAACGCAGCCGAAACGATGACGGCTTCAAAATGATGGCCGTCGCCATCCACTTTGAGGTGAGTACAATCCAGACCGGCGGCGATATAGCCATGAATCAGTTGCGGAGTCGTTGCCACAATTTTTTCCTTGAGTAATAAATGAAAAGCAGATGAAAACCAGATAAAAACCAAATCAAACACACCGGCACAAAATTTAATGCCGCAACTTATAACCACTGGCGAGCATGCGTAACGCCAGCGCTGCCAAAACAATCAAAAAGATCGAAACAAAAATCAGGCTGCGCCATGGACCAACATCGGAATGACCAATAAAGCCATAGCGAAAGCCATCGATCATATAGAAAAATGGGTTACCGTGCGATACGCTTTGCCAGAGCGGCGGCAAGGAATGAATCGAATAAAACACGCCCGACAAAAACGTGGCGGGCACAATTAAAAAGTTTTGGAAAGCCGCCAGATGATCAAATTTTTCCGCCATAATGCCCGCAATCAAACCCATGGTGCCCAAAATGGCCGCCCCCAGCAGCGCGAAGACGGCAATCCAAAGCGGTGCCGCCAAGCTCACGTTCGCCACCAAGCAAGTGGCCAATAACACGCCCGCCCCGACCGCCACGCCGCGCACCATCGCAGCCAACACATAGGCAGCAAATACCTCGGCATGCGACAATGGAGTCAGCAAAACAAACACCAGATTGCCGCTAATTTTTGATTGTATCAACGACGAGCTGGCATTGGCAAAGGCGTTTTGCAGCAAACTCATCATCACCAAACCCGGCACCAAAAACGACACATAATGCACACCGGGGTAGACTTGCACCCGATCCGACAAAACATGGCCGAAAATCAGCAAATACAACATGGCAGTGAGAATCGGCGCGCCCATGGTTTGAGTGGCCACCTTCCAAAAGCGCAAGACTTCCTTATAGAAAAGGGTGCGAAAGCCGATGGAAATCAAGTCACTCATGCGGCCACCTGCACTTGCGAAGGTTGATCCGAAGCTTGAACCGACTGTTGCGCCAAACTGCCATCCATAATCTGTAAAAAAACATCTTCCAAATCGGCCTGATTCAATTGCATTTCCTCCAAGACACTACCGTGCTGGCGAATGGCCGCCAAAATCGGCTCGACTTCGGCATAATGATTGATGCGCAAACTGTAGCGCCGCTCGTCAGCCGAGGCAGCGCTCAATAGATGGCGCAAACTGTCCGGCAAGCCGCCTTGATTGAGTTTGAGCACCAGTTGCGCGCCCTTGACCCGCTGCAGCAAGGCCGACATCTTGTCTTGCGCCACCACCACGCCGTTTTTCAACATGGCGCAACGCTGGCACAACGCCTGGGCTTCTTCGAGATAATGCGTGGTCAGGACGATGGTATGGCCATCGCGGTTTAAACGGGAGATGAATTTCCACAAGGTTTGGCGTAATTCGACATCAACGCCAGCGGTCGGCTCGTCAAGAATAATCACCGGCGGCTTATGCACCAGCGCTTGCGCCACCAAAACCCGGCGCTTCATGCCGCCCGACAAGGCACGCATATTCACATCGGCCTTGTTGGTCAAGTCAAGGTGGGCCATCACTTCATCAATCCAGGCATCATTATTTTTCAAGCCAAAATAACCGGATTGCAGGCGCAAGGTTTCTCGCACGGTGAAAAAGGGATCGAATACCAGTTCTTGCGGCACTACACCCAGTTTGCGCCGGGCGGCACGAAAGTCGCGTACCACATCGTTGCTGTGCACGGCCACACTGCCGCTGTCGGCGCGGATCAAGCCGGCAATAATCGAAATGAGGGTGGTTTTGCCCGCGCCATTGGGGCCGAGCAAACCAAAAAATTCGCCTTCTTCGATACGCAATGAGACACCCGCCAAGGCCTGCAGGTCCTGGTAGCGCTTTGTCACTTGATTAATGTCGATTGCGGCCATGGTAAGTCTATGAAAACCCGTGATTATAAGGGATTTTTACGGCAAAGGGGCTGTTTGCAGCAAAGGGTATGCAGCGAACGGGTCGAATCGGATCAATGGTGATGGTGATCCTGGGCAGGGGCATTTGGAATGGCTAACAAGGCGGCCACATCATAGAGTTGCGCCAAACTTTGCAGGCTGGCGGGCAAATTGCGCAATTGCAACACCGCACCACGCTTTTGCGCGGCACGCTGCCAAGACAATAACATCGCCACCCCGGCCGAATCGGCTTGTTGGGTGGCGGCAAAATCAAACTCAAGCTGTCCGCTGGCAATAGCCTGCAAACCTTCGGCCAGCACCAAATGGGCATTGGCAACGGTGAGGGTGACAGGGGCAGTGAACATGGTGAGATCAATCAAAAAATATATATAAATATCAACAAATAAGCGGACTACAGCGCTTTTTACGATGCTTTGCCAGATGAAGCCGACTTTTCAGCCAATTTCTTGTTTTTTTCCGACAAGCTCTTGATCAAGCCATCCAAACCGCCCTTGGTAATTTCAGCATTAAAATTACCTTTATAGGTCTCCACCAACCAGGCACCGAGAATATTGATATCGTAAATCTTCCAGGTTTTGCCCGATTTTTCAACCCGGTAATTCAATTGCACTGGCTCGCCACGTGCCTGTATTACTTCTGAGCGCACTTCGACTTCGGTATCACCAGGATCAGCGCGCAAAGGCTTGAATACCAATTTTTGATTTTTTACCTGGGATAAGGCCCCGGAATAGCTATAAATCAGCAAATCGCGGAATTCATTCGACAATTGCTTTTGCTGCTCGGGGGTGGCATCGCGCCAATGACGACCGGCCGCCAACGAGGTCATGCGTTGGAAATTAACGTAAGGCAAGATTTTAGCATCGACCAAGTCCACAATTTTTTTATGGTTGCCGCCCTGAATGTCCTTATCGGCTTTCACCGCATCCAGCACTTCATTACTAATTCGCTTCAACAAAACATCGGGGGCCTCTTGCGCTTGTGCCGACGCAGGCACAAACGAACTCACCATGGCAATGGCAGCCAATAACTTTAAAAACTTATTCATACAATTCACAATCACAATAAATTAAACAAAAAAAACAATAAGCAAGCAGAACAATCAGGATTTCTCGCCCTTAACTATTTCGCATCCGGTTCGGATGACGTGAGCGCCGCGGTTTCTTCAGACTTTGCCTCGTCAAGCTTTGTCGTATCGTTTTTTAATACCGATTCGGTCTTCACATCAGACTTGAGCGCTGCCACGGCATTGAACAGCTTTGCTACTTCCTTACCTCCCTCCTGGCGCATTGCCAATTGAGCCTCGGTGTCAGGCAAAAAAGCCGGGCGTGATGACTGTGGCTGCTGCGATGGCGACACCAGCATGGCGTCCACCAACGCCACGCTCTGGCTTGGCCCCACCATGCCGGCATTGTTATCTTTGTTATCTTTGTTATCTTTGTTATCTTTGTTATCTTTGTTATCTTTGTTATCTTTGTTATCTTTGTTATCTTTGTTATC
>JBKJLF010000177.1:0-14376 GCA_046597185.1 Burkholderiaceae bacterium
CTTCTTTATCGAAGGGGGTTTTTTTTGGCCGCGAATCCAACGTTTCGATTGTGCGACAGCGCACAACGAGATGACAAGCATTCACGCGCACTTTTATTGAACTTTTCGCACCAAATCAGAGAATCGCCGATTTCTGCTGCATCGCACAACAAAAAAGCCGTCCTTGCGACGGCTTTTCAGCAGCTAAAACGTGAAGCCGCTTGCGCTGCGCATCACTTGCAAGAGCTTCGCAAGCCAACAACAGACAATCAGGCAGTTTTGCTGTGGCGCTAAACCAAGACAGCCTTGTTTCTCAAGGATTCTGTTTCTAGTTGTTGATCAGGCGATCTAGCTGGAAATAGGTAGATACCGTCGGCAACAACTGCCCCAATACGCGGTTATATTTCGAGAAATCGGTCGCCGAGACGTAAACCACATCACGGGCTTGCAGAGGGAACCGCTCGGCCAACAACAAACTCTCCGCGCGGGTTAAATCCAGCGCGAACACCTTGGGTAGCAGCTGCGCCGCCAGCGGATCTTTCTGCTCTCCAGTATCGGTGTCAGGGGTCGGCGCTGCGGGTAGCTCTCTACGACGAAAAATGAAGATCGCTGCCGCATTGGCACCAATTTTGTCCAAGCCACCACCTTGAGTCAGAGCTTCGGCCAGCGAAATCTCGCTACGTCCACGGACGATAGTCTTTTGGGTGTTGAACTCACCCAGGAGGAAAATCTTGTCGTTGGAAATATCGGGTACATTGAGCAGGTCGCCTGCTTTCAGGCGGACATTGGCGCGGGCATCTCCACGCTCCAGGTCGCCGAAATAGAGCTGCGTCACCACGCCGTCGCGGGTCAGTTGCACGCGGTTCCGGTTAGACAATTCCGTGAAGCCACCCTTGCTGGCAATCACGTCCAGCGCCCCCACCGGGGTATCAGTGAGAAACAACGGCCCCGGCTGGTTCACTTCACCAGTCACATAAATGCGTTGCGAGCGGAACTCGGTGACGCGGATATCAATCTGCGGCTCGCGGATGAACTTAGCGAGTGGGCCGGCAATTTTCTGGCGCAGTTCTGAGGTGGTCAGACCCGCGGCCTTGATAGTGCCAATGTAGGGGAAAAACATGGTGCCATCCGGCTCGATTATGCGGCCACTGGAGGCGGAGTCGCCCTGCGCCTGACCGCTGGGGTTATTCAGCTCCGGGTGCTCCCAGATCACCACACGGATCACATCACCTGTCCCGATACGGTAGACGTACGGGTCACTGCTCTCAGGCACGGTTTGCAGGCCAGCAGCGCGTGTGGCGGCGGCACTTTTCAGGGCTTCGGCAAAGAGCACTTCGGCGGTGAGCGGCACCACTTCCAAGCCGGGGATGGGTTTGTCATTGGCGTCTGCGCTGTCGATCTGGTTGCGCATACCAGGCAGGATGCTGCATGCGCTGAGGCTCAGGACGGTGGCAAGGGTCGCCAGGGGGAGGAGAAAATCAGAGCACTTGGAGCGAGCGGGCAATGGCTGTGACATGGCGAATCCTGAAAGTTTTTTGGGTATCTGGAAATCAGTTGCAGAGGTGACTCTGCAAAGCACTCGCATCTTAATTCAAGCGAGCGTGCTCAACACTTAGATGCTGGGCTTTGGCGCATCGGGCACGCCCGGTTTGTAGCGGGCGGCCAGCGCCAGCAGTGGCAGCACCGCTAGCAAGGCCAAGCCAGCACCCCAAGCGGGATAGCAGCCCGCCACAGTAGCCAGCGGCCACAACCAGCAGACATTGATGAGCAGAACCGTGATGGTGACTGGACGATGCCCACCCCAGCGACGCGAGGCTTTCTGATAGACATGATTGCGATGAGCGTCCGAGAGTTTTTCGCCGCGTCGCCAGCGGGCGATGAGTGTCCAGTTGGCATCGACGATGAACACCGCGAACAGGATGAACCAGACCCAGGCGTTCAAGCCCTGTTGATTGGTCAGCAGCAGGAACGCCGCGACTAGAAACCCTAGGTAGCCGCTGCCGACATCGCCCATAAAGATTTTGGCGGGCGGCCAGTTCCACAGCAAATAACCCGCTGAGGCCGCCGCCCAGCCGAGCAGCAGCAGCGAGATATCACCGCCCGCTGCCAGCAGGACGAGTTGTGCGCCGAGTGCAAGGCAGGCGGCTTCGACGGCGGCGATGCCATCAAGACCATCCATGAAATTGAACAGGTTTATGCACCAAATCACGCCGATGAAAGACAGCGGCACACCCAGCCAGCCCCAGGCCAGAAAGTAGTCGGGTAAGGGCAATCCGGGCACCGGCCCCAGCAGGATCAAGGCCAGCACTGCCGCGCTGCCATGCACCACAAGGCGCGTACGTGGTTTCAGGGGGCTGCGATCATCCAGATAACCTGCAATGGCAACGGCACCACCGCCCAGCACCATAGCGGCAGTAATTTTTGCGCTGACCATGCTGAGCAGCAGCAGCAGCAGCAGCAGAGCATTGAAGGCGAGGACAATCGCCACCCCACCGCCGCGCGGCGTGGCGACGCTATGCGAACTGCGGTCGTTAGGAATATCGAGCAACTGCTTGCGCAGCGCGAACTCGCGCGCGGCATAGGTCAACAGCCAAGTCAGCGCAAAAGTCCCGAAGATCAAACCTGCTTGCAGCTTCATTTCTGGCTCTCCGCAGTGATCTGTTTGGTGGCCTGGGCGGCCCAATCGGACAGACCTTTTTCGGCACTCAGCACCGGCTGCCACAGCAACAGGCGAGCGGCCTTGCCCGCATCGACCTGTAAGGAGCCGCAAAGCTTTTTATAAGTGCGCTGCTGGCCGACAAAAGCAGCGCTTAGGCCGAGCAGAGCTGGCGACAGCGGCCACAATCTGTCGCGCGCCCCACCCCCGCGCGCCAGCACGCGCAGCAATTGCGGGGTGGATAGATCATCGCCATCGGCAATCAGAAACAGTTCGTTGGCGGCAGCGGGATGCACGGCCGCCAGCAGCAGGAAATCGCAAAGATTTTCGCGCGAGACAAAGCTGCGGCGGTTATCCAATGCCGCCAGCGGCAAGGGCAAGCCTGCACGGGCGAGTTTGAGCAGGCGCGCAAAATTACCTGGTGCGCCAAGGCCATAAACCAAGGGCGGGCGTACGATCACCAGCGCCATGCCCAGAGTGGTGCAGAGCGTGCGTAGCGCGTTCTCAGCCTCCAGCTTTGATACCGCATACGGCTCGGCGGGTTGCGGTATATCGGTTTCGCGGAAGGGCTGGCCGCTGGTGCTCTCGCCATTGACGCCGATGGAGCTGACATAGACCATCCGCCCTGCTCCGGCCTGCCGAGCAGCCCTTGCCACCGCGAGGCTGACTACGACATTGGCGGCCCGGAAAGCCGCCATCGGGTCGGCGGCGTCATCGCGTAATTGATGTGCTCTGGCGGCGACGTGAATCACTACATCCAGATGGCCTAGGTCACTGCCAGCAAGCGCATCGTCGTGCCCGATGGACACCATGCCGCCAGCCACTGGTAAAGCCGCTGGATTGCGTGAACTGGCAAGTACCTGCCAGCCCCGCTCTGCAGCCAGCGTGCACAGCCTATACCCCACAAAACCGCTGGCACCTGTCACCCAAACTCTTCTCATGCGCTTGGCTCCGAGTCAGCAAAAGGCAGGAAACGCGTGTGCAGATTGCGGGCCTGCATCACCTCGTCATACACCGCTAAAGTGCCTCGGAACATGCGATCGAAAGTGAACTCCGCCTCGAAGCGCGCGCGCCCGGCGGCCCCCATTGCGGCGCGTTGTTGTGGATCAGTGAGCAGGCTGCGCAGACGCGCAGTCAGCACCGTGGGGTCATCCCGCGGTACCAGATGTCCGGTGCTGCCTTCAGCGACAGATTCCGCTACGCCCGCCACATCCGTGGCAACCACCGGCAGACCCGCGCGCATGCCTTCCAGAATCGAGCGCGGAAAACCCTCCCAATGCGAGATCAGCACAAAAATATCGGCGTTGCGCAGCAACTCGCCCACATCGTTGCGCAGGCCCAGAAACCGCACGCGTTCGGCAATCTTCAACTCGGCTGCGAGGGCTTGCAGCGTGGGCAGCAAAGGTCCTTCGCCAATCAAATCCAGTTGCCAGGACAGGTCTAGCAATTGCGCCAGTGCCAGCAACAGCGTGCGGTGGTCTTTTTGCTCATCAAGCCGCGCCGTCATCACCATCCGCAAAGGCACTGTTGTGTCTTTCGGCTCTGCCGAACAGGGCAGGAACGGCATGCCGTTGTGAATCGCCCGCAGGCGCTTTTCACCGCCAACGCCAGCCACCAGCGCAATGCGGCGATCAAACTCCGAGACGGTGATGATACGGTCAGCCAATGCCCCAGCAAACCGCTCGGCCTGCCGGTAGATCGCCGCCGTCAGCTTGCCCACGCCATCGGTAAACGCCCAGCCGTGAGCTGTGAACACCACCGGTACCCCAGCGCGGCGGCAGGCAATACGCACTAGCAACCCAGCCTTGGAGGAATGCGCCGACACCAGCGTGGGCCGCAGCGTACGCAGCAGTTGCACCAACTCGCGGCAAGCTTTCATGTCGCTTGTAGGGCGCACCGGCCTGACTAGATATTGGAGGTTGATGATCGGGATTTCGCGTTGCCGCAATTGCGCCAGATAGGGACCATCGCCACCAACCGCCACCCGTGCATCGATACCCTGACGCCGCAAGGCAGTCGCCATATCACGGACGTGGATGTGAGCACCACCGATGGCATCGGAGCGGGTAATGACGAACAACACGATGGGGGCAAGCATGGGCAGCAACAAAATCACCGGAGCGTGGCAGGCATTACGGGGGCAGCGCATCAATTGAAGGATGCTGAAAAGTCCAAGTGTGCTTACTCCCCTCAAAGCTTGATATTTTATCTGCCCCACCCGCACGTCGCACCCTGAAAAGACATTGCCTGCGGGCGGCGGTATCATTGGTTGCCCTCAATATCCGCGCACGCCAGCTTGGCGATTGCAAACCTATCGCTTGCCATCCAATGGCATCTCAACAAAAGACAGCTAACCCAATGGGCCTCACCGAAACCGAACTTGCCACACTGAAAAAAGATGGCTTTGTCGGACCGTTTGATCTCGAAGGCTGTATTGATTGCGCGGCGGTCGAGTCTGATGCCCGCCGTCTACGCTTTATCGGCGAGTGGTACAAGGGTGCGCATATGTTCAAGGGCGCAGCATTCAACGCCAGCACGGATCGCGCCATCACGACGCGCCTGCAATCCGCACTCGGCGATGACCTGTTGATGTGGTCCTCCGAGCTGATGCTGAAACCGCCCGGCCAGCCGCACCGCTGGCACTCGGATATCGAAGCCGTGTCGTGGAACACACTGAATATCTGGATGGCCCTGCGCAATGTCACCGACGAATCCACCCTGCGCCTCGTGCCTGGCAGCCACCTCTGGGACGTGATGCCGCAAAACCTGCCTGACTTGGATGTGCAAAGCGAAGCCGCCGTGCTCGAGTCCGCGCGTCGCTACGACCCCAAGGCCATGATCGCGCGCATCCCGATGAAAGAAGGCCAGTTCGCCATTTTTGATGGCCGCGCCTGGCACGGCACCGAAAATCCGACGGCGCGGGTGCGTACCGCCCTGCTCTGCCAGTTTTCGCCGCCCAGCGAGATGGTGCGCCAGCCTCTATCGTATGGATTGCCAGCCAAATGGGCCGAGAGCTTGCCGCCCTGCATCGTGGTGGCCGGGCAGGCCAAAGGCTCACCGTCGCGCATCGAGCAGCTACGCACTCCGAGCCTAGCGCAAAACTCCAAGGCACGATTACGTATCCTAGCCGGTGCTGTACGCCGCCTGTCAAGCAGCTTATAGCGCACATCGCGATAGACCTTTACCTTTACTGCCTGGTAACGTTGTTGATGTGTTGTTCGGACAAAAACGGATACAAGAACCGGAACATCACGTCACTAGGCTAAGGGAGGTTTTTCTACTGCGCAGAGTTTCTTTTTGCCTTCTTGCCCCTCGTCTGGGTGGTCTACTACCAACTGCGGCGGCACTTTGCACTGCGTGTTGGCAAAAACGAACCCCCGGCAGAAGCCCGATGCGCAAAGGCCAGCGATAACTCTTGATAGTCAGTGTTTTTGCAGGAATTACGATCTTTACGAGTTTGAGCACTTATGTGCGCTGCGGCATTTTAGCCAACACCGATAATTTTTCCCTGCATGAAAACCAACCCACTGTCCCCTATCCGCTGGGGAATCCTCGGCACCGGCCAGGTCGCCCAAGTCTTTGCGCGCGGCCTGCAAGCCCTGCCCGATGCCAAGCTCGCTGCAATCGGCTCGCGCAGCCAAGCTACCGCCCAAGAATTTGCCGACGCACTGCAAGTGCCCAAAGCCTACGGCGCGTATGAAGAACTGGTGGCCGATCCCGAACTCGACATCATCTACATTGCCACCCCGCACCAACGGCACAAGGATGACTGCCTGCTGGTGCTCAGCGCTGGCAAGGCCGTGCTCTGTGAAAAGCCCTTTGCCAGCAACGCCGCCGAAGCCCAGCTCGTGATGGACACCGCCCGGGCCAAAAACCTGTTCTGCATGGAGGCGATGTGGATGCGCTTCATGCCGCTGATTTTGGAAGTGGCCACACTCATCCAGCAAAAAGCCATCGGCGAAGTGCGCCTGCTCACCGCCGACAACGGTAGGGCCACGCGCTACGACCCCGCGCACCGCATGTTCCGCCCTGAACTCGGTGGTAGCTGCCTGTTGGATCGCGGTGTCTACCCGCTGGCACTGGCCCAATGTCTTTTCGGCGAGCCAACGGCCATCAGCAGCCAGATCAGCTACAGCGAAACCGGCGTGGATGAACAGGTCGCCATCACCATGTGCTACGCCAACGGCACGATGGCGTTGCTCGCTTCCAGCCTCACCGCCCACACCAGCAACGAGGCCGTCATCACCGGCAGCCACGGCAGCATCCGCATCCACGCGCCCTACTACAACCCGACCAAGGTGACGGTCTGGACACGCCCACCCAAGTCAGCCCCTGTATCGGGTGGCAATATCCGCCGCTGGGGCCGCAAACAGAAGCTGATGGAGGCGATCAAATCCAGCTGGCCCGGACAATGGCTGATCGCCGCCATTTATGAATCGCAATGGCCGCGCCGCAAGGGACAGAAGCAGGTACTGTTCCGGCCACACACTGGCAATGGCTACCACTACCAGGCGGCTGAGGCCATGCGCTGTCTGCGGGCGGGGGAATTGGATAGCCCTTTGATGCCTTTAGGTGATTCAATCAAGGTTCTGCAGGCCGTTGATCGCATAAAGTGGCCTGGGTGACTCAATGAAGATCATAGATATAGGGGAAAACCATGTTTGAAGACACTCGCCGCTGTATTTCAATAGCCGCTACCTGCATTTTATTGGTGTCTTGCGGCAGCGAGGGTGACAGCAGGATTTTCGGCCCGGAGCCAGTGCCTACAACGGCTCCCGCGACAAAAGCCAGTCCCAACATACTGGCAGATCAAATATTATTTGATAGCGGAGAGGCGGGTTATCACACCATCCGATCACCCACCATAATTAGATTAGATAGCACCCATTACATTGTATTTGCTGATGGTAGAAAGAACTCAACCAGTGATTCCGGAAACATAGATATCATACAGAAACAAATTTCTTTCGATGTGCAAGCAAAATCTCTGGTTATAGGCCCGCTAGAGGTTATTGCTTCTGGAAACGGAAATACCAGAGGCAATGCGACACCGCTACTTTTAAAGAATGGCCCCAATGCGGGCAGACTTTTACTGTTTTATAACGGAAATTTGGGTACTGATGTTAATAACCAGTTCATCGAAGGCACATCAAAAGATGTGCGCCGTGCTTATATTCGGTATTCGGATGACGGTGGAAAATCCTACAGCGATGAAAAAGAGCTTGAATCTGCGAGAAAAGCCAACTGGCGTTCGCTTGCCTTTGGCCCATCGCAAGGAATACAAATGGCTTCGGGCCTGCAACCCGGAAGATTAATAATACCATCCTCTTATTCAGATGAGGAGAAGATATACCGAAATTATCTTCTCTTATCAGATGACTATGGCGAAACTTTTTATATCGGCGCTGTCAGCGCAAAAGATAGTACCAGCGAAATGTCACTTACGGAGTTCCCATCGGGCAACATATACAGTTCTATGCGCACTGGGCAAGACGCAGTGTCTGGCCAACCAGCGATCCCGACAGAAGGTAGACGATGGATAGGCATCAGCACAGACGCTGGTTTGAGTTTTCACCAAGAGTATAGAGAGGAAGCCGTAAGATCAGGCTCAACTCATGGCGGCACGATCACCTTGCCAGAAAATGATTGCGGAACGCCCTTGTTGGTTCAGAGTGCCCCACCGACCAAAGGGCGAACCAACCTCACGTTTCATCTTAGTCAGGATGGCAAGTCGTTCTTTTATTCATATGAAGTCACCAGTGGTAGCTCTGGATACTCCAATCTCGAAAATATGGGCCGCAACAACCTAGGTTTGTTCTATGAGTTTCTAGATGCCGATGGAAGGTTTCATATCAAAATGATTGTTTTTGATATTTCACCCCTGTGCAGCACCGATTGATACATTTTTTTGCGCAGTAGAAGTTGAAGCAACAGCACTGACATTCTAATTTTTTTGGGCTGCAACTGTAATAGTGGATCGCAGTGTTTCTGGCATCCACTTACCACTCGCATTGACCATTCGCTTGAGCAAGCCGGCATCGTGTTGACGAACAGCGTTGTCGACTCGTACCAATGCCGCTGCATAATCTCCTTCTTTAACAATACGGCATACCTCGTTGCGGGTATATTCGCGGATGTGGCCTCTGCCATTTTCTGGCCCCCGAAGCCACATGGCTGGCTGGCGGCCGCGCAACATGCTCAATCGGCTCATCAGACGTACGGCATTGGGTGTCTGGATGATGACATGGTCACCTGATTGCTGCAGTTGATGAAACATCTTCATCACATGTTGGGGCGGGAAGTAAAGATGCTCAATGATCTCGCCAAAAACGATCAGGTTGTATCTCTCGTTCGAGCAGGGCGGCAGGCCTCCTGACTCAAGCTCGTTCAAATCAAAAGCGTAATGGGCACGACAGGACTCGAATCCCTGGCGAAAACTCTGGAACCCCAAGGTATCGATCGTGTTATTTGGAAATCCGGCCAGAAAAAGCAGGGTCTGCGGCCCCGGCCCGATATCCAAAATTGTATCGCCAGGCTTGATAAAACTTTGCACGCACTCGAACAATATCTGCATGCGTATCCGATGATATTTTAAGTACAGGCGCTCTTTATCGGAAATATTAGATTGTAAAACCAGACTTTCAGCATGAGAAAATGAAGTTGGTTGGTTGGTTGGCTGGTTGGTTGGTTGGTTGGTTGGTGCATGATAACCCCTATCTATTGCATTAATAAAATATAACACTTTCAAAGACAAGCAGAACTAACAAAGTATTTTCTTCGTGTAGAATTAACAGCACTTTTTAATGTTTTCCCTTGCTTATTTTTCCTGCGGACTGCATATTTAGAACAATTATCTATAAACACTGCTACAAGTTTTTTTTGGTTTCTCTAAGTGTATAATATAAGGCGTGCCGACCAGACGCGATACTGTACCGAAAATCCATAGCGGTCTATATTTAAAGCTCTAGAATCAAGGAAGCGATTCTTCGAAATAGTTTTGAATGACCTGAAAGATTGAGGTGATGATGATCAGACATAATGTCAGTCATTGTAAAATCGTCAGTACGCACAAAATTTCGAGAGCGAATAGCTTTATTATAACTTTGTATGTTACGACTTATTCCGACGACTTCGTTTTCATAGCTTTCTGAAGGAGGGAGTATTTCTATCCAACAAACGTTACTGAATATTGATTCGAAGCGGTCGATGTAATTGATAAAAACGGAAAGTGGGGTGTAGGTAATACCTCTCCAATGACGCAGGAAATTGGCATAGCGCTTTACGGCTGCTCTAAATAGCGGGCCTACAATAGGCAGAGAAGAAATTACTTTTCGCTCGGTTACCGTTACTGCTCGAGGTGCACAATCGACGACCCCGCAATGCATGATCACCAACGCCGGGACGATGGAGGTGTGAAAATAGCTGGTGTGCTGAAACAGATGCCTAATTGTCGCACCGCCATACCCTAGGTGAATAAAGTCGTAATCACGAAATTCCTCTTTAAGCATGGCTATATACGTATTTTCATACCGAACGGTTTCCGGATTATTTCGCGGGAAAGCCAATGAATCGGTAATCAGCAGGATCTGCTTGCGTGGGTTTTTCATGCATTATTACAATTGATTGATATAATTGTCCGACATTTCGGGTGGAATAAATCCATCTTAATTCGGCATCCCTTAATATTTCAACAACCAGAACTTATTGTGAGCGACTTCGCTTGGCATTTCCTGCTTCACCGCTAACCGCTGCACATGCGCCTTTACTAAGATAGCACCAGCATGCGTCAACGAAGTGATGCCGAGTACCCTGCGATCTTTTCATAAACTGGCCATCTTGCAATTTGATCGTCAAGCGTACACAGACCTAAGTTGGCGTCTCCTGACAGAAAGTTTTCCACTTGCACAAATAATCCCGGCTTAAACGTTTTATCAAGACGATCATCTATTGTGACCGCCTCGATTACGAGGGAACCTCGACGCATGACCTGAAGCGACTCAATAGGGCGAAAGATTAACCGACGATGGCGGGTCAAAACCTCTAATCCCCATCTACCAGGGGCATCCCAATTGGCATGATAAGAATACAAAACTTTACGATCGGTTGCTCCCGAACCTACAAACACCGCAGAGCTTGGATGCCAAGAAAGGCTACCCTTGCTTAGAGCATTTATGTCAGTAGGATATCCTCCCAGAAAAAAAGCAAGATCAATTACATGCGTGGAATTTCCAAGAAGCCACGCCTGTTTAACACCAGGGGCCTTGCTCAGACCTTCAATCACATGGCCCCACTCAGTGAATTCAAAATGCATGGAATGGACGCCTCCATCCTCGTCGATAGCCTTTTGAGCAGCCAGAACTGCCGAATACGTTCGACGATTGTACGCAATGAAAACCTCTGCGCAGTTCTTTGTGGCCTTTTTACTTAAGAATTGAAGCTCGGAAAAATATAGTGCGCCAGGTTTTTCAACTAACACACGCTTAACTCCGGCCTCCACAAGCTGGCTTGCCGCTGATGCAAGACCCTCGATTCCAACGGCAACGATCGCCGCATCTGGGAGCGGAGGATTTGTTGCTAAATACTTTTCTAATCCGCCTGTTTTCACGAGTAGTCGTGACTCGTCCTGCAAGCGTGCGGCGGATTCAGTTCCTCTACCAATGATAGTTATATCTGCCTTCATTTCCACAAGAACTTTGGCATATGCCACTGCCATACCTCCTGCGCCAACAATCCAGACATGTTTCTTGTGCATGGCATCCTCTAGCATTATGTAATGGGACAATAGTATTCGGAGGAACCAAATTCTGGAGCGGCATGACTTCCGAGTGCGCGAATCAGTGGCAAATGACATGCTACTGAATCGGCAAATTTCGTCAGAGTAGTATTTTCATGCACAAGTACATCATATGCGATGGATGCGCTTAGCTCGCTCATTAGTGGATTTCTAAATGAGTGATTTACGCACGCATTTTCAGCGGCCGGATCTAAGAAAAAAGCTTGCCCAGCAGATTCATTTATAAAGCATGTTCGTGATTCGGAGCGCAGTAGCACCACCAGAGGCATAGCAGCATGCGATAACGAGCATATGTCTACGCTTGCGGCGCCACATGCACCACGAAGGACCCCAGTGAACTCGTAAAAATTTTTCCTTTTACTGTCAATCAATTTTAAATCCATAGCTGCTGTTGACAAGTCACGTGGAAAGGCTCCTGTTAGAAAAGCGGCCAAATCTAAGAAGTGGATGCTGTTGCAGCCTAGTCCCCAATTCCCACCATGCACCTGAAAATGGAGCAGTTCTTGTCCCTCGAAAAACTCTTTGACACGCTGATAAACCGGGAAGATTCTGCGTGGGCAATTAACCCAAGCATTCGCCTTGGCACTGCTGATCAAATCTGATGCGGCCGAATAATCACTGACACGTTGGAAAAGCACCTTTTCAAGCAGAATGTTTCGTACCCGTCGCCCAGAAAGAAGGCACTGCAACGCGTTTAGCCGAACATCTGCCGTTGTTGCGATCACCGCATAGTCAATAATATCAGGCAATCCGTCTAGTGAAGTTAGATACTCAATTCGCTCATTAGCTTCAGAAAATTTCGTCTCACTAACTCGGTGGCGGGCCATGTCCAAAGAACCCGGTGACGGGTCTACAACAAAATATCTACATTTTATATCTAACGAAGCTAATCCTTGGAGGTGACGGCTACCCAATTGGCCAGCTCCAACTACAACTACTGTAATCATATCAATCCGATAATAAGGTAAATGGAATTTCTATTTCACAGCCTGAGAACTATCAATCAAACAATGCCCCAATTCCAACAAAATATCTGCAATCACATTACCTTTCCTGCTGCATACTGCATGTCGAGTCAGTACTAGTCATTATTGAAATAGAACATTCTGAAATTAGCACTCTGCTGAGAGTATAAATGGCCCGCCATAGCGTGTCCGTTTTATGAATGATGCGAGACTAAACTTGATCCAATCACATATTTTAAAGAGCGATCGATTAAAATTGAAAAATAATTCCTAGGTTGTTATATCTAGAAATATAACGCCAAGTTTCATAAGTTTTTCGGTCGCTTTTGGATCTATCCAGTGGGTAGCCAATCGCATATTTTCTCCCGTGTGACTGCTGTACGAGTAGCCATCATTGGTTAGACCTATTCCGCTCACAACAACATTAAATGGATTGCCGCTCAACTTGCAAATGTAGCACGCTAACAATACTGCCCATATTCCGGTACTTGGCTTTGAAATGCCGCCTTGGCCCCTAAAGGCTAGACGGGCAATTTCATTAGCAAAGACAATGGGACTGGGCGATAACTTTATCATTGCAGATAACAGCCAGCCCGTATTAAGAACATCAAGTACGACATGACGCTTTTGAGCTAAGGATAAATCAATAATTTTGCCAGGAAGCTGGGTCGATGATTTCCATGCGCTATATACCCAGTTTGGTGACTGCAGGACAATCGTGTTTTCGCAGCCCGCGCGAATAATTTGATCCTTGGCGGTTTCGGTGGCAATTGACCCATTTTCAAAGAATATAGACTCAACCAAAACGTTGAAGGACTCAATAGCATCAAAATGATGCCGGCGCGCGATAGCTGCATTTGCGTAAAAAGCAAGATCAAATGTACCGATATCTTCGTGGGTAAACTTTGGCTTTGAGCCTACAACAAGGATTCGAAGATTTTCCCCAGCCGATATCTTCTTCAACATCCTTGGCGATAGGAATCGCCTTGCAATCGGCTCCAGCTTAGTCATGTGGCACCTTGTGCATCAAATATTCTGCAAATTGAAAATCAAACTCGTCATCAATGTCCACTGATTGCTGCTTCGACATTACATACGCAAAAGATTTCTCCCAATCAATGCCTCTTCTTTCACGGAATTGCTTTTCGCGATGAACATATATTGCGCCGTTCAGCCGATATTCTTTATCTATATCCTGACTACGCTGCTCGCTGACGATTTTTTGGGCGAAGTATTTCATCGACTGATTTTCAGCTAGCGGGGCGCTCCATGCTGAAGGGTGATCAAGTTCGCAAACGGATACGACTGATACCGCTTCGTTTCGCTTTTGGCACTCGAATGCCGCGTCGATGTCTAGATGGGTTCGTAAGGGTGAGGTGGGCTGAAGCAGGCAAAAAGTGCCTATTGATATGTTATGGATGATTGCCCAATCCAAGGCGTGTATGACAACGCTGCTGGACTTGGCCTCATCGGTCGCCAGATCGCCGGGCCTGTCTATGCAGGCATCAAGTCTCAGTGCGTTGCCCAGTTGCAGGATTTCGGGATCGTCAGTAGTTAGCAGCACGATGTCGATGCTACGGGCTTTCTGTGCCGCTTCAATCGTCCATTGCACCAGCGGCTTGCCGTGCAACAGTCGCATGTTTTTGCCCGGCAGGCGCTTGCTGTTTTTTCGAGCCGGAATAATGGCGAGATTCAAACCTGCTTCAGTCATCGGCCAGCCCAATGCTATCTACTTGCGCCTTTTCAAAATCAGCCAGACGGCCAATATCCAGCCAGTAATCTCGGATCGGATAAATATTAACTGCCCTATCATTTACCGCTTCGTATTGCAGCAAGGTAGGCATATCGATTTTCACGCCCCACTCGATGCGGTCGAGTAGTTCCGGCTCGATGAGGTAAACACCGGCATTGATTTGAAATTGCTGCACGGGTTTTTCCACAATCAACCGCAGGCGCTGAGACTCGGTTTGCACAACACCGTA
>JBKJLF010000366.1:0-9244 GCA_046597185.1 Burkholderiaceae bacterium
ATCGGCAACCGATTTTTTCATCCACCCGTTGCACTGGATGAAGTATTCGCCCTGGGCATATTCAATGGTGTAGCACAGCTCCTGGCCCTTGCTGCGGAAGTACTGTTCAACTGGCATAATCATTCTCCATGGTGTGCGCTGGCAAATTGCTGTGATTTGTGTGAAAAAATAAGATTGTGCGGTGGCTCACTTTTGCTTGCCATGGCCGCCATCACGCGTTGCAGCCGTTGCCGCACTTCTTGCGCAATCTGATTAATTTCGGGCTTGCCAACCAAGGCCAGCACGGCGTCCGGGTCCATAAATTCCACCCGCACGCATCCCGCGCGGTCTTGCCGCACAACCACGTTACACGACAACAGCAAACCGATTGAAAGCTCGCGTTGAATCGCACCATATGCCAATTGCGGGTTACAGGCACCCAATATCCGGTACGGTGGCATGTCTTGATCGAGCTTTTTTTTGATGGTTGCGGCGACATCAATGTCCGTCAAGATGCCAAAACCTTCGTCGGCCAAGGCATTGGTCACACGGGCGATGGCATCGGCAAACGACAACGCCACCGTTCGACCAAAGCTATATTTGGTATTCACCATTTTCGAATTATTCATGTTTGATTTCTCCTGCAGCTTGTGTTCAGTCTTGCATTTGATGTGTACCCGAAACCAGCTTGCGCTCCTGGGCCAGAACCATCGGTCTGTTACCGTACATAAGCGGGATAAAACGACGTTTTATGATATTTCAGCGCAGCGCCATCATGCCGACCACTCGCAGTTTTGTAAAACGACCCGATAGCCGTCGATATCTTCAAAGGTTTTACCCGCAACATCCCAATACGGGTTATACGAGGTGACGGCCACAAAACCGGTGTCCAGCATATTCTTACACGCCGCCGCCCACTGTGCCGGGTCGGGCAGGTAAAACACCAGTAAATTATCCTGGGTGGGCGCTTTACCCACGCTGTGGTCAGCGTGGTGGGTAAATTCGAGATGAAAATGATGCTGCGGGTGGCCGATTATCGAGCCGCTAAATCCGTCATGCTCTTCAAACTCACCCAGCAGGGTAAAACCCAGGCCAGCCACATACATTTTGGTCAGCGCGGCCAAGTTGTCGGTGGGGCGGGCGATTCTTAATTTGGCATGTTGGGCAATCATGGTTTTTCCTTTATTTACAGTTTGGCAGGCCCCATAGCAGTAAGGAACCAGACATTGCATCCTTGCACGAGATCATGGATGCGGCCCATCATCCTTATTGGTTATGGCAAAAAAAAAGTCGCGATATTGAACAATATCACGACTTTTTATCTGGCACACCAAAGCCGACGCTTAAAACCTGCGCCCACCAATAACTTGCAGCAATACCACAATAATGGCAATCACCAATAGAACATGGATGAGCCCGCCTATGGTGTAAGAGGTGACTAAACCAAGCAGCCACAGGATAACTAAAACCAGCGCAATTGAATATAACATGATCGTTCCTTCCGTATGTGAGAACGCAGATATCATGCAAAAAAAAATCAACACAATTAGCTGCTTGAGGACGATTATCTACGCCACCGCTGCTCACCTCTGTTCGTTGCCGCACGCTTGCAAACTATTTCAAAAAAAATTCCCAAAAAAAACAAAAATAACACAAATTTTTCAATTTCCCATATGAATGTGTGTCACCGCACAGATCACAACCGGCATCAACCTTAAGATTCGGTTATCAGTCCAATGCAAAGGTGAACGTACCTTACAGCCGGATCGAGAAACCAGGCTCGTGCGATAACGGGAATCATTCATTGAACGAATTATTGACATACATTTTTTACAACCCCAGGGGAACCTCATGAACAAGATTTTTACCGCCATTTTAATCAGCGCAGCAACCATCAGCTTTACCACCATAGTCAGTGCTGCCACCGCCGAAGGCAAAGCGACATATAAAGCGGCGAAAGAAAGCGCCGATGCAGACTATAAAATTGCACGTGAAAAATGCAACTCGCTGAACGACAATCCGAAAGACGTATGCATCGCCGAAGCCAGTGCAGTTCGCACCCGTAGCAAATCCGAAGCCGAAGCCAGCTACAAAAACACCGCCCGCGCCCGTGCCAGCACTCGCACTGCGATTGCCAGCGCAGACCTTGACGTGGCCAAAGCCAAGTGCGGCAGCCGATCCGGCAATGACAAAGATGTCTGCATTAAAGAAGCCAAAGCCATTTATGTCGCGGCCAAAGCCGATGCCAAGGTAGACAAAGAAGTGTCGATTGCGCGCGCCGATGCACGCGAGGACAAAAGTAATGCCAACTATAAAGTGGCATTGGAAAAATGCGATGCCCTGGTTGGTGCCGCCAAAGATACCTGTGTCAGCTCTGCAAAAACCCAGTTTAACAAGTAATCGAAAACAATGGGGGGAGTAAGCCGGCAAGCAAGGCCAACCCAAGGCCAACCAAAGCCCCACCCCATCCACCTTCATCATTCAATAAGGACATGATCATGAACACACTAACACGTTTGGCAACGCTCTGTTTCGCGTTTTTGCTGCTTACCATGGCTGGCTGTGCTTCGACCTCAAAGTCGGAAGGCACGGGCGAGTATATTGATGATTCTTTCATCACCACCAAGGTTAAAGCGGAGATTTTAAACGAACCGGGCTTGAAGTCGGCTGAAATCAATGTCGAAACCTTCAAGGGTACGGTGCAGTTGAGCGGCTTTGTCTCCTCGCAAGCGAACGCCAACCGGGCAGTCGAAATAGCACGGGGCATCAAGGGCGTGAGCTCGGTTAAAAACGATATGAGACTGAAGTAAATAACGTAGTTTCAGCCAATTTCAGGACATACAAGCATCACACGGTATGTCCTGAATTCAGCTTTTCCGGCTACCGCATCAATACGCCGTAATGCGCTGCAAACCCAACACCAGCACCACCCCATTGGCGACGTTTTGCGCCGTAATCGTCCCGCCCATCTTGGCCATATAGGTCTTGGCCACAAACAAACCCTGGCCCCGGTTGCCATGGGCGGCGGCTTCCTGTTGGTCTGAAACGCCGTATTCAAAAATTTTGTCGATCATATCCGCATCAATATTCGGCCCTTCATTATGAATCGTTATGCTGGCCGCCGTTTCACTGAACACAAGGCGCAGCACAATCGGCGTGCCCTGGGTGCGGTAGCGCTCGGCATTGCGCAGTACATGCGTGACCACATCTTCCAGCGAATATTCATCCGCCCGCACCAGCATCGGCCCACTGGCCTGGGCAAGGCCGGACGAGTTCTCAAACACCACGTTTTCAATGCCAGCACAAGGCGCATTGTCCGCCACATGGCTTAAAAACGCGGTTAAATCGACGGTACTCACTTCCAATACGCTCGATTGAAACGCTTCACTGGGCGAAGCGCTACCGTATAAAATGCGCACCGCCTGCTGCATGCGGTGGATGTAACGGTTGCTCGGGTCAGCCTCATTGCCATGCAATACCAACAGCGACTGCAAGGGCGACATAATTTCATGCCCCACCGCATGCCACATTTGCTTTTCTTGCTCGGCGCGAATGGCTTCACGCTCCACGTCTTCACGCACGCGGCGCAGCAAGTCGTGCAGGCAACTGGCCAAAATCCCCAGTTCATCGGCCCCGCGCAAGTCGGCCACGTCAAACTCTTCCAATCCCCCCGCGCCCTTGACTTTTTTCGAGAGCGTGGTGGCGCGCCGGGTTAAAATTGCAATGCGGTGAATAATGCGCACTTCCAGCACCGTCCACGCCAAGGCCAGCGCCAGCACCATGGCCACCACAAACCAGGCGATACGGGTGGCGACCACGCCCAGCGTTTTATTGACGCTACGCACATCGCCCTTGAGCAGCACTTCATAACTGCCCACCGAGGTGTTGATTTGCTCGCGACTCTCCAGGGGCGCGTCGTACCCTTCTACCGGAATGCGCCGGATCACCATGCTTAGCCAATGCCAAACGTCATCAGCCGAGGCTTCTGCGCCAGTCAATTGCGCAACCTTGACGCCGCCTTGCTTGTAGACGGTGAGGGTTTCGCCCGGTAGTAACATCGGGGCCAAATCGGTAATGGCAAACGGCGGTATTGCGCTGCCGCTGTCGCTATCCAAAATCGGCTTGCCATTGCCCGGTGGCAGGACTTGAATATGCACGTCGATTTTGTCCAGATCCGGCGGCGGCCAGGTTGGGCGGTTTTTTTCAGCCAAGGCTTCTTGCAAGGCTTCTTGCAATAGCACCACCGGCAAGCGAATGGCGAAAAAGGCGTTGCGCATGCAAGGCGCTGCCGAACCAGACGAGGCAACTGATGTGGCTGCGGCACTGGCTGCGGCTTTGTCCTTGGCCCCCGGCTGACAATGCGCGCTTTGCCAAATCCAACCGCGAAAATCTTTCACGGGCAAGCTTTCGAGGCCATTTTCCGGGCTGTCAACAAAACCCGTCAAGCGGCCACGCACCACGCGCACCCCGCTGCGCACGCCGCTGCGCACGCCGCTGTTGGCCGCCGTCAAGGTTTCAAACGGCGCAACCCAGTGCCAGGTTTGCCCGCGCATGGCCACCCGCACCCGCACCCGATGCGCCTGATCCACCGCCTTCTCGCCACGCGGATGCGGCACCAGTTCGGTGCTGTTGAAATTGCCCGCCACATAAATAAATCCGCCCGCCCACGGATTGTTGCCTATCGCCACGCATAGCGCGCCCTGGTCTTTGTATTGCACCAGACAACCCGCCATTTCCGCCGCCTGCTGGGCTTTATGCTGGTCGTCAAAATCAATGGCGGAAAAGGGTAAGAGCAAGGGATGCAACGGCGTCATATTGCCCCGGTTTGGGTTGAGCAGCGCCAACTGCCCGGCGGGGTGGCGCAAGGTAGCGGCGATTTGATCTTTGGTTTTGCGAAAGCTGTGCTGGTAATTTTGATAGCTGAGTTCTTTCTCTTGCTCCAGCACATACAGCGCCAAATACACGGTGCCCAACATCAGCGCCAAAAACACGCCGCGAAACACCATGCGCAAGCGGTAGGGTGCGAAAAATTGCAGAGGGTTTTTCATGGGCACGTACTCCGGGGCAAGGCTTGGTCAGCACTCATTTAAAACTTAGTTGAAACTTAGTTGAACCTACTCAGCCCAGCGAAAACCGCGCATCGGCACGTTTTCGATGCGGTCAAAGTCGGCATCCACTTCGCGGAAAGCATCACGTATGGTACTCACATGTTTGCGGATATTGTCGCGATTGCGCCCACTTTTCACCACCTGAAATAAGTCTTCATACGACACCACCTGACCGCGCTTTTCATGCAGCGTGACCAGGATGCGTTGCGCGGTGAGTGGCAGATTGATGCGCTGGCCGCGCCAGATCGGGTTGCGCTGGCGCAAGGGGTCTATCGATAATTCGTTGGCGTTGGCAATGGCCTGCGCTTCTTTACCCGCGTTTTTGCTGGCCGAGCGGTCTTTGGCAGCGCGCAGGATTTCGAGAAAGGTATCGATGAAGTCCGATTCTTCAAACGTGGCTTTTTGTAAATAGTCCCAGGCATCCAGCGCTTTCATGATGCTGCGGTAAATGGTGGCGGGCATGGCCGAGACCACCAGCACCGGGGTGCAATGGCTTTTATTGATGGCGTTGATAATGGCCACACCCGCATGGCGCTCGCGCCCCAGTTCAATATCCAGCACCACCAGATCATACTGCTCACGCGCCAGCGCGGCTTGGGCATCGTCGCGGTTAAACCATTGATCGACAACAATGCCGGTGCGCGCCGATTCAATCCAGGCCTTTAACTGGTTACTGGTGGGAATATCATCTTCAATTACCGCTACTTTTACCATATTGCCTCCGCAATCTTTTCCGCTGGCGTCAAGTATCCACGTTTTTGCGCCAAATGTCTCGTGTGCAAGCCGAGAATCGTGTGAAGATTTCTTCACACGGGCCGCCCGCCCTTTCCGCGCGCGGAACAAGCGCCCACACAGGGCACGCATACTGCCCCGCCAGCGCCCTTGCTTGCTCGTGCTGGCAAGGCGCAAGATAGCGGCATGCATTAACCAAACACCGTTTTGTTATTTATTTAAATTTCACTCATTAATCACACTCAAGGAGTATGTCATGTTTAGCCGGATCAAGCTGCTCACCACCAAAGGTTTTATCAGCCTCGCGCTGCTGGCGGGGGGCACGTATGCGCTGATTGCCAGCAAACCGCTGCACCATATTGGCAGCGGCCAGATTGGAGTGCGTATCAATCAATTTTCCGGCGATGTTACCCAGGTGCGCGACGGTATGGTGCTGGTGCTGCCGGGTTTGCATCAATTGCGGCGCTATGCGATGCAAGATCAAACCTATCGGCCCAGTAACCGCAGTGAAGCGCCGTTTCAATCTATCGAAGGTTTGTCGCTGGGGGTGGATTTGAGTGTGCGCTATGCGCTGGACCCAGCCAAGGTGGGGCAAATCGCCAAAAACCTGCCGGCGGATTTGAATGGCCAGGTGGTGGAACCCGCCGTGCAAGGGATTATTTACAAAGCCTTTGCTCACTACACGGTGCGGGAGATTTTTTCTACCAAGCGCCAGGAATTGCAGCAAATGATTGAAGCCGAACTCAAGCCCAAATTGGCCGCCGATGGCATTTTGCTGCGCGGCGTGATGATAGGCAAGGTGGAATTACCCGCCGATTACCGCGCAGGCATGGAAAAATTGCTGGCCACCGAGTTGGAAAGTGAAAAAATGCGGTTTACGCTGGAGCTAAAAGAAAAACAGGTCAAGCAAACCGCGCTGGAAGCCGATGCCGAAAAAATCAAGCGCGAAAAAGCCGCCGAAGCCTCGGCCAGCGAGCAAATCATTGCCGCCAAGGCGCAGGAAGAAGCAATGAAGCATGTGCTACCCTTCAAGCAAAAGCAAATTGAACAGCGTTCGCTGGAAGCGGATGCCGAGAAGGGCGCGCGCATCAAGCAAGCCGAAGGCAGCGCCCAGGCGCGCCGGATTGAAGCTGCGGGTGAAGCGGATTCACGCCAGAAGCTGGCGGATGCCGAAGTGTATCGGCTGGAAGCGGTGAACAAGGTGAGCAGTGTGCAAATGGAGCGTGAGGGGGTGCTGATCAGCAAACATCCTTTGTTGATTCAAAAAACCATGGCGGATAAATTGTCGGATAAAATCCAGGTGATTATTGCGCCACCACCGGCGGATGGTGGGTTTATCGGTGCCGCTTTGCTGGGTGCAGGCAAACGTGGCAAAGCGGCGGCGGATGCGGCGGCGGATGCGCCGCCTGCGGCCGCACCTGCGGCCGCACCTGAAGGTGAAACCGTCAGCGTTCAGGGGCAATAATCATGTTGATCAATGTATTTGCTGCCGCTGCCATCGCGGCAGCAAACCCGGCCAGCGCGGTTGGCCCGATCAGCACGCTCAGCCCGACTTATGCGATTGTGACGCAAGACCAAATTTCGCTACGCGCCGCGCCCAAAGACGCCGCGCAGGCGCAAGCGGTGTTGTGGCAGGGCGACATGGTGGAAGTGCGTGCCGACAAGCTCGATTATTGGCAAGTGTATGACCATCGGCGTGAACGCGCCGGGTATGTTAAGGCCAGCCAGTTGCGCCGCATTTCACTCAAGGCCGAAGACAGTGCCGACACGCTGGCGGTGGTGCGCTTTTTGCGTGATACGCCGGGGGCCGAGAGTTTGGGTTTGAGTTATGCAGCGGCGTGGCTCAAAGCTGCCAGCCCGGCCCAAACCGCTGCCATTGGCGGGGAAGCGTTTGATGCGATTGGCGGCATGGCAGAACGGCTGGCGCGGCGCGCTTCATCGCGGCTGGTGAAACCGAATGATGCGGTGGTGGCGGCACACCTGGAAGTGGTGGCGCAATATGGCGTGGTGATGAAGGGTTACGAGCGCGACGGGCGTATGCATTTGTGTTATGACGGTGAGGCGTATCGGCGTGTGCTGGCCTTCCCGAACGCGAGCCAGGAGCAAAAAGCACGTGCCGCACTGGGCCTGACCCGGCACGATTGCATCGATCCGGCCATGCCAGCCTTGGCGCGCTTCAATCTGGATCAATGGCGCGGCGAGGTGTTGGAGCGGGTGGAGGTGGCGAGCTTGCCCGAGTATCTGAAAAACCGCATCAAAATTCGCCGTGCCGGGGTGTGGTCGGCGCTGGCGTATCAATACCGCCGTCAGGAAAGCCGTGAGAAGTCCAGCAGCGAGGCGGGGCAACGCGCCTTGTCCGAATTGGCGAGTGTGAATAAAGCGGAATTGACCGATGAAGATATCGCCACTTATGCCGATGCAGCGGTGCGCGTGGGGGCCAGCCGCTGGGCTGCTGAGCCGCTTGGGCCGATTGCTATTGCCAAAGCGGGTTTGAGCGTTGTCACCCGTAGTGGGCAACCGGGCGAAACCTGTGTGGCTTTGGTGGATGCGAAGCACGATCAGCAAAATCCTTTGATCCAACGCTGCACCTGGGGCGTGGTTTGGGCCGCGTCTGGCCGCGCCAATGCGGCGGGTTCGGCCTTGACGCTGGCGGTGCAGCCGCTGGCGGGCTGGCGCGAGATGTGGGTATTCCAAAATAGCGCCCAAGGCTGGCGCGTGGATGTGCTGCCACCCTCCAGCACAGACCCGGAGGTGGGTTATGCCGAATTTGCCGGCTGGGTGCCGGGAGCCAATAAAATGCTGGTCACGCGTGAAGCCAAGGTCGAGGGGCGGATTAAAACCCGGTTTGAATTGATCAGCATGGAGACCTTGCAGGTGGAAAACGGGGCCGACAAGCCCGATTCACTGAATGTGTTTTATCGCTGGCAGGATGCGGTTTGGAAGCGGCAGACGGTGGCTTTGCGTTAGGGGGAATTTCAGCGCCAGCGGGAACCAACCAGCCACGTCGTCAAAAAAAGGGGCTTTGATGACTGTGGCAACATCGGCCAAAGCCAATCCGCGCATTCTGGATTGCCTCCGTCAAAAAATAAAGGTTCATCGATATTTCTACCTTGGCTTTTATTTCTGCCGGAATATAGGTGCCACTCTCAATCTTTGGAATCCGAATGGGTTTTTCATAGGTTCCAAAAAATGGAAGAACCCAATTCGAATTATTGCTCTCACCAATCCGGGCTTTTACATCCTCACGTAAAAGCGGCAATAATGCAGGCAACTTCGCCCTCGGCACATTCGCCTCATCGGCCAATTGAACAAGGCGTATCCGTGTCGCGGAATCAACATAAACGTAAATCGGGAGGTCAACTGGCATAAAAAAACACAACATGTGAGTGCATAAAAAAAGGCGCGCAAATGTCGCCTTTTTGGAT
>JBKJLF010000436.1:0-6099 GCA_046597185.1 Burkholderiaceae bacterium
CCGCAACGAAATGGCGGGCGAAGAGCATGCGGTAGCTGAGAATAACCATAAGACATTTTGGCAAGGAAAAAAACAAGCCACGCCGAACCCATCTTTACTCAACCTTACGGATGCGCAATTGTTACTTGAAATACAATCCACAACCGAAAACATCAGACGGCAGGAGTCGCTTGAAATGCAAGCAAACGAACAAGCCCGCCGTGCTCATGAAGAAGGGCGCGATGCGTCAGCACAGGCGCGACAATTTCACAATACATACGAGAGCATCAACGCCGCAATTCCCCATGAGCCTTATGTCGGCGAAGCGATGCTGTTGATTGGCGATGGTACTCAGGAAGCGAATACTTTAATCGTGAGTTACCAGCGACATACTGCGCAACGCGATGCCGCGCATAGTGCAGCTCGTGAGGCTTTTCGCAAACTTACCAATTTGGCACAGTCAAAAGAGCTGGTGGAAGCCGATCCTGATCTAGCCTATTCGCTGGCTGCAAGCGAATTTGACGCGGCCTGCGCCACGCGCAGCGATATGTTAGAAAAGGTGATTGATCGCATCAGTGCAGTGAAAGATACCCTCGCCAGTATGTTGCCGGATTTTGAGAACTGTGTTGGCGAATTACATGGCTTGACGCATGATGGCATAAGCCTGTTACAGCATGCCTGTGCTAAAACCATGCCATTTGCCACACCGTATGTGGGTGGTAAGCGCATCTTGAAAATGAAAGCTAACCTGATGGGTATACCAGTTGAAACTAAAAAAGAGCAAATTCGGCAATATTTGAATTCTTTGATTCATGACGGACTGATCCCCGCCAAAGGGGCCGATTTAGTTGTCCGCTGTTTGTTGGCGATCAGTGGGCGCTCAGAGTTGGGTTTGCAAGTATTGAAAATGGAACAAAATGAAGCGTATCAATATCAGCTTGCAGGGGATCTGAAGGGTTCCAAAGGGCAGGGGACGGTGATTGCAATGTTTTTATATCTCCTGATCAGCCAATTACGTGCCGACACCCAAGCGCGGGCCAAACGTGGCGGTGGCGGCCCTTTGATTTTGGATAACCCCTTCGCCAAGGTACAAACCCGTGCCTTGATTGATGCACAGCGCTTGCTTGCCAAAGAAATTGGTGTGCAATTGATTTTCTTTACTGCCAATGCAGATTACAATATTTTGGCTGGCTTCAAACGCGTTATCAGGCTTAGAAAGTCGGGTGCGAACAATAAAACCAACCGCTCGCATATTGAAATGGCCTCTGCCACCTTTGCTGACCTGACGCAGGCCGAGAATGCAGCGCAAGAAGTATGAATTCGCTTACCTTTCTTGGCTTACTTGAAACTTCCCCACGCAAGCGAATTGAATTGGCAGCACTACGCCAATACTGGCTTACTGCACACCCGGAACAATTGCAACACCCCGAACGCGATGCATTGTTGTTAGCTGCGTTGATTGCATTGGACCGTAGCGGACGGCTGCGTTTGCCTGCGGCCCGCAGTTTTGCCAAATTAGGCAACCCGCCCATGCCCGGTTTTATAACCATGTCGGGTACGAGTAAAAACCAGCCTGCCGCAGATTGGGGCGAGCTGTTTTGGCTACCAGAGTTGAGTTTCTGGACCGAACTGAGTGCCTGTGAACTCGTCAGTGCTAAAGCCATCAATGAATGGCTGGTGCTGCGGCAACAACGGCGACGAAATGGGGCGCATTTAATGGCAGTGCCGTTACGTGAGCGTGCGCTAGAGATTTTTGGTGATGAAAAATTTTTGGACAACCGTGTTCGTGACAAAGCGCTGTTTGGCGGGCGCTTACCACTTGAGCTCATTGAAGCTTTTTTGGTACCGCATCCCTTGCCCTATCGTCGAACCAGTGCGCCGGGCAGGCCTGTGCTTGTGGTAGAAAATCACCATACTTTTTGGAGCTTGTCACAATGGAATAGCGTAGCCCAGAGATATGCTGCTGTCGTATATGGTGCAGGTAATGCTTTCCATCACTGCGGTTTGGCGCTGCAAGAGGCCATACACGAATGCCAGGCTGAGGGTGCCTTGTATTTTGGCGACCTTGATCCGGCGGGCATCGCGATCCCGCTTAGGTTTAATCAGGCAAATCAGATAAAAGTAGTAGCTGCGTTGGATCTATATCGGTTTGTGCTGAAAAATGGGGTTAGGCGTAGTCCGGTGCTGAGAAGGGCTGGTGATGAAAAAGCTGTTGATACGTGGTTGCCAATGTTGAGTGGAGCGATTTGCTCAATGTGGCAGGCGAATCAGTGGATTCCACAAGAAAGTTTAGGTACGGAACAGCTTGTTAATATTTGACCAGATCAATAAGAGCAAAACGGGACGTGCCAGCTACAAGGTGCGTAAGCAAACCGTTGAACTCGTGTTTGGCATCATCAAGTCAGCCATGGGATTCAGACAGTTCTCTGTGCGTGGTTTGGACAAGGTGGCGGGTAAATGGACCCTGGTTTGCTTGGCGTGGAATTTGAAGCGTATGGCAGGCATCATTACGTCCAAAATTTGGGTAAAGTAGGAAAATTAGCAAAAAACAAGGTAAAAACACAATAAAAATGAACCAAATTGGTTGAAATTACTGAAAGTATCTTTAAACTATGGCATAAGTCAATTTATACTAACTAATTTTTGTGCTAACCGCGATAGGCTGCTAGCCAAGATATTGCTCATATCGATTGAGGGACGCTAATCTCGTACCCATTTCGCAATAGGTTTCTCGTGGATTGCTGGTCATTATTTTCCTTTCGTAAAAATGCCCACCGTATCACAGAACGCCATTGCCGAGCAAGAAAACAGAATCAAAACCCGCGCCGTGCCTGATCAATGAATCATTTTTAAGAAGTGAATATCGTCGGTTTCACCGCTGTTTTCACCGCTAACCAGCACTTTACGCTATCATTCCCGCTTCGTCTGCAAAACCCTTCGTGTCGAGGAATTTTATCCATGTTCGCCATTTTTTTGCTCATCAGCATCGGTTTGCTCTACATTAATTTAGCCGGACTCACCGTATTGCTGGGGCGCAGTATGCCGTTTCCAATTGCACGCGCAACGGGCGTATTGCTGTTGGCGGTGGTTTTGTTTTTTATCGAACACTTTATTGGCCTTGGACAAATTCACTGGTTTTGGCCGATTAGCACCCTGTTGGCCGGCATCGTGCTGTTTGTTGAACGCGACACGCTCAAACAAAAGGCGTTCATTCAATCCGAACTGGTTTTTATTCTGGCCATGCTGTACGCCCTGTTTTGGAAAGGCATGGTGCCCGATATTTACCCCTCTTCCGAACGGATTACCGATTTGTATTTCATGTCCAATTATTTCGGCGGCGATACCCTGCCACCGCCCGACCGCTGGTATGCCGGACATAAGTTTGATGTCTATTATGCCTTCCAGCAATACGCCGCTTCTTTGCTCGGGCGCTGGTTCGGCTGGCATATTGGCGTTAGCTATAACATTGGCTTTGCCCTGTTAATGGCACTCTCGCTGGCGCTGGCCTGGGATTTTGTACAGCGCGTGGTGCAACAGCGCTTCGCACGCTGGGTCTTGATTGCTGCATTGGCGGTGGGCGGCACGGGCGTGTCGCCCTTGATCTCGCTGGTGGTGGATACCGCAGGCAACCCGCCCAACAGCATAATCAATGACCAAATGTGGGCCAGCGCGCGCTTTATTGGCAATTACGATCAACGCATTAATACCGATTTCGGGGCCAAACTGTTCCCCCCGCCAGCAAAACCCACACCCGAGTTCGAAGCGCGTGAATTGCCGATGGAAAATTTCGGCTACCAATTTTTTTTGGGTGATTTTCACCCCCCGCTGGGCGGCTTCTTCCTGCTGTTTTTCATGCTGGCCTTAATCGCCTGGCGCGAGCAAGTGCAAGCGTATTCCCTCACCGGTAAAAATCGCCCCCAACCCGGCCCGGTGGTGCCATTTTTGCTGGCACTGTGCGGCCCCGCCATGTTGATGACCAATACTTGGGTCTTACCCATGCAGGTAGTGCTGCTGGCCAGTTGGTGCGCTTGGTGTTATTGGCGCGAGCGGCAACTGGCCTGGCAAGCCTTGCTGGCGGGCGGGGTGGTGGGCTTGATGTTGATCTACCCGTTTTTGAGCAGTTTTGCCACCCACGCGCTGCAAACCCCGCTACGCTTTACCCGCTTTAATGATTTGACCGATCCAATCCGCCTGTTCGCCGTTATGTGGCCCTTGCTGGCTTTGTTTGGCTTGTCGCTGGTGGATAAAAAACAGCGCCCACTAGCCTTGCTGTTCGTTGTCGCCTTTGGTGCCATGTTGCTGCTGGGCGAATTTACTTTTATCGATGACCCCAGCGGCGGCAAGTATGAGCGTACCAATACCACCATGAAGTGGTGGGGCTGGATGTGGAGCGGGGCCTTGCTGACCAGCGGAGCCATGGCGCTGGCCAGCTCGCACGTCTGGGTGCGCCGGGTGACGCTGCTGGTGTTGTGCGCGCCCTTGTATGCGCTGGTGGTGACTTCGCAGTTTTGGTGGCATGTGCCCAAAGGCTCGGCCGGGCGTTTTGACGGCACTTATTGGTTTAGCAAAGAACGCCCGGTGGCCGCTGCCATCAATTATTTAAAAGATGCACCCAAGGGCATTGTACTGGAAAACAGTTTGGGCGACTCTTTCACCAATCAAACCCTGTTTGCGCTGTATTCGAATCAAACCGCACTGCTTGGCTGGCCGCACCATGTCAGTCTGTGGCATGATGGTTCACCAGATATCTGGCTGCTGAATGCGCAAATCAAGGAATTTTATAAGGCCGGTTTGCCTGATCCACTGGCCTGGCTGGCGCAAAACAATGTGCGCTATGTGGTGTGGGGCCATACCGAGCGCCATTCAGACAAATGGCAGCAAGTGAATGATTCGATTTCCGGGCGTTATGATTGGTTTGCCTTTTCGAATCAACCGGGCGACCGAATCGGGATTTGGGTACGGCGGTGAAGGAAAATACATGACACAGGGTGCAAAACCGCAGCGACCGTTGCTAGCCGTGTTGGTTGTGCTGGCATTGCTGGCAGCAGTGGCTTACTGGTTTTGGCTGCGCGCCACCCCGGTGGCCGTGGCCGATACCCTGTATGGCAATGTCGATATCCGTAGCGTCAGCCTGGCCTTTCGGGTGGGCGGGCGGGTAGCGCAGGTGAAGGTGGATGAGGGCGCGCAAGTGAAGGCGGGCCAAGTGTTGGCGCAGCTTGATACCGAACCCTTAAACAATGCGCTGCGCGCCAGCCAGGCCAGTGTGGCGGCGTTAACGGCACGCAATGCCTTGTTGCACAAAGGGCAGCGGGTAGAAGAAATCGACCAGGCCAAGGCGCGTATTGAGTCGGCGCAAGCGGTGTTGACCGAGGCAGAATTACAATTGACACGCAATCGCCAATTATTGGCCGGCGGTGCGGTGTCGCAACGCATGCTCGATGCGGCCGTAGCCCAGCGCGATCAAGCCAGCGCCCAGTTAAAGGTCGGGCAAGAGCAATTACGCAGCCTGCTACGTGGCTTTCGGGTGGAAGAAATCGCCGAATCCGATGCCCTGTTGGCCCAGGCCAAGGTGAGTCTGGATGTGGCCAAGCTGGCGCTGCAGGATGCCACCTTGCAAGCGCCCAGCGACGGCGTGGTACTGACCCGCGCCATCGAACCAGGTTCCATGGTGGCAGCGGCCAGCCCGGTGCTGACCTTATCGCTGACGCAACCGGTTTGGGTGCGCGCCTATGTGAGTGAAACCCAATTGGGCCAATTTGGCACGGGCAGCAAAGTATTACTCTCCACCGATGCCCGTCCGAAGCAAGCCTATCATGGCGTGGTTGGCTTTGTTTCGCCCACGGCAGAATTTACCCCCAAAACCGTGGAAACGGCCGATTTGCGCACCGCGCTGGTGTACCGCCTGCGCGTGGTGGTGCAAGACCCGGATGCGCAATTGCGCCAGGGTATGCCGGTTAGCGTGCGCCTGGCGCACTGATGGAGCTGCTTCGTGCCCAACTTGCCTGAATCGGCCATCATTCAATTGCAGGATGTGGTCAAGTGTTTTGCGCCGCCCGGAATAGCCGCTGGCAGGTCAGTTAACAAATCGGCCACCAATGCAATCAATGCAATTGACCATAT
>JBKJLF010000510.1:0-10485 GCA_046597185.1 Burkholderiaceae bacterium
TTGAAGAAATCCGCGATAAGGTCAAGGGCTTTACTGGCGTGATTTCTGACCTGGGTGGGCCAACCGCGAATATGTATCGGCTGGCCTGCAAGGAAAAAACCATTGAAGAAAGTTGCCGCCGCCTCTCTTGCGTCTACCCCACCATTTGCAGCAACCTCAATACCGATCACAGCAGCCTGATCTCGCTGTACAGAAAAGCGCGCGCCTTGCCGGGAATTAAAAAGGTCCTGGTCAGCTCGGGCCTGCGCTACGATCTGGCGGTACGCTCACCCGAATATGTGAAGGAATTGGTCACCTACCACGTGGGTGGCCTGTTAAAAATCGCGCCCGAACATACCGAAGCCAATACCCTCTCAAAAATGATGAAGCCGGGCATGGGCAGCTATGACGAATTCAAAAAAATGTTTGACCGCTATTCGGCCGAAGCGGGCAAAACCCAGTATTTAATCCCCTACTTTATTGCCGCCCACCCCGGCTCCAGCAATGAAGACATGCTTAATCTGGCATTATGGCTAAAGAAAAACAATTTCCGCCTCGATCAGGTACAAACCTTTGTACCCACACCGATGGCCATGGCCACCACCATGTACCACACCCGCAAAAACCCCTTGCACAAGGTGACGGAAGATTCGGAAATTGTGGAAACCGCGCGCGGTGGCGAGGGGCGACGCCTGCAAAAGGCATTTTTGAAATACCACGAACCGGCCAACTGGAATATCTTGCGTGAAGGCTTGCAACAAATGGGCCGCGCCGATTTGATCGGCAATGGGGCCAAACATTTGATTCCCGCCTGGAACCCAGGCGAAAGGCCGACTGGTTCGCTGCTGCGCCACAGCCAGCCAGCACCAAAAATTCAAGCGCCGCCAGTGCCTGAGCGCACGCAATCCAAGGCCGAAGCATTGGGCTTGAAATTTTCCGTACCCGCCAAGATGCGTAAAGCCGCTCCGGCCAATCAGGCCACACGCAAAAAGCCGACACGATAAAAATCAACGATAAGCTGGCGCGATCAACTCGCGCCGCAATGAAAAACGGCCCACGCAGGGCCGTTTTTCATTCAATGATGCGTTTTGCCATCATTTTTACTGCAAGTTTTATTGTGTCAGGTTGAGCGTATAAGCACCGGTTCTACCCGCGCCATAACTGGTGACTTCAATCGTGTACACGCCGCTACTACCCGCTGGCAAAGTAAAGCTGCCAGTGGATGCCGGGATACGCGAATTGTAGCCGCCACCGCCATCATCGTCCGACTTGATGACGATGCCGGAAGGATCACGCAGATACAGATAGGTATCAAACGCAGGCGAAGTCAGCAAAATGGTTACGGCACGACCAGGCGCGCTGGTAAAGGTGTAGCGGTCGGTATAGTACCCGCTGCCACGCGCACCGGTTGGGCAAGTTGACGATTGCAAATAACCGTTGATGGCGACACCACTACTGATTGGCGTGCCGCAAACAGGCGCTGGCGGCGTGGTGCCGGCTTGATTCAAACTAATCGACAACAAGGGACCTGCCCCGATAACATAAGCCGTTGTGCTGCGCGGCGTACCCGTATTGGCGGCCACCGTATAGTTGATGATCGCTGTACCACTGCCAGTCAAGCTGGAACTGACGCTCATCCAGGCAGGAATCGAACTCAAACTCCAGTTACAACTACTATTGGCATTGATGCTGAAACTGCCGGCACTGCCTCCAATGGGCAAGCTGATGCTGTTCGGGTTCACGCTCCAGGTGAGGCAAGGGTTGGCTTCCTGATTAAAGACCATGGTTTTGGCATAGCCCGGCCCACTCAATTGGCCCGACGCGCTACGTGCCCCACCAAGGCTGCCAGAAACCACATTGGCCGCCACGTTGAAGGAAAAACGGCCATTGCCCGTGCCGCTGCTGGCCGATGTCGCAGTAATCCACGATGGCAAACCGCTAACGCTCCATGGGCAAGTGGCGGGTGCCGTCACTTGCACCACGCCAGAACCGGCTGCGGCCGTGTAGTTAAACACATCGGCCGCCGGATCATAAATTTCACTGGTATTCAGAAAAGAACCATTAGAACCGCCTGCGACCAAAACTTTACCATCAGGCAACAAAACCGGAACTGATTGGTAGCGGGTGGCGGCCATGGAACCTGTTTCAGTCCACTGATTGGTAACCGGGTCCCAGATTTCAGCCCGACGGCTATAACCATTGGCAGAGCCGCCCACTTTCAACACCCGGCCATCAGCCAGCACCACCACCCCGTGCCAACCCGTTGCTTCCACCAAGTTACCGGTTTTGGTAAAAACACCCGTTTGCGGATCGAACACTTCGCCATAACTACTGCCACCGCCATAGCCATCGGTATTCATGACAAAAACCCGGCCATCAGGCAATAGTCTGGCCGTGGTACGGTAACGGGAAGCATTCATGTTGCCCGTCGCACTCCACTGGCCAGTGGCAGGATCATAGATTTCTGCCGTATTAGTGTCCGACTGGGAGGTGCCGGCAAACCCACCCATAACCAGTACCCTGCCATCTTTGAGAGTGACTGCGCCATGCTCCATGCGCCCGGACAGCATTGACCCGGTGGCGGTGAAAACACCCGTTGCCGGATCATAGATTTCAGCACTGGCAAAAAGCGGGATGGCCGATGAAACCGTCCCCCACTTAACAGGATGCGCCCATCCGCCAGGGTGCTGGCTTGATGAAACATACGGGCAACCGTCATCGTACCCGTGGTAACGGTAGCGTGTGCGGGTAAGGCGGAAACGGCTAACAGAACTGAAAAGGAAGCGGCCAAAATCTGGCGCAATGAATGAGATGGGATTTTGTTTGTACGTGCTACGGCGCGTGTTGAAAACAATATTTTCTCCTGGATAAGGTGAAGGTTGAGTTGAATTTCAAACGATGCGACATCATAGCCTATTTATTGCCGCATATCAACAAAAATATTGCCGAAAGACATGACTTGCCGCGCCGATTGCAATGGCTATTTGCGGCGGGCGAGCTCAACACGCAGCCAAAAAACGCAGCCTCAAGCACGCATCAGCCCTCCCTTATACTCTGTCAACTTGAAGACACTCACCACCTGCAATAATTTATCTGCCTGATCGCGCATGGCAGAGGCAGCGGCGGCGGCTTCTTCCACCAGCGCCGCATTTTGCTGGGTCGCATCATCCATTTGGGTAATTGCAATATTGATTTGTTCGATACCGGAAGTTTGTTCTGCACTGGCCTGGGTAATATCGCCCATGATATCGGTCACCTGCTTGACACTGGCGACGATTTCCTGCATCGTTGTGCCAGCCTGATCCACCAATTTGCTGCCGCTATCGACTTTTTCTACCGAGTCATTGATCAGCGCTTTGATTTCCTTGGCAGCACTGGCAGAACGCTGGGCCAAGGAGCGCACTTCCGCTGCCACCACCGCAAAGCCACGCCCTTGCTCGCCGGCACGCGCCGCCTCGACTGCGGCATTGAGCGCCAAAATGTTGGTTTGAAAGGCAATACCATCAATCACGCTAATAATATCGGCGATTTTGTGCGCCGATTCATTAATCGATCCCATCGTCGTCACGACTTGGCTCACCACCGCCCCACCCTTGCTCGCGACATCCTGCGCCGATTGCGCCATCCGGTTGGCCTGGATCGCATGTTCCGCGTTTTGCTTGACGGTGGCCGCCAATTGTTCCATGGATGACGCAGTTTCTTCGAGCGAACTGGCTTGTTGTTCGGTGCGTCCCGACAAATCCAGGTTGCCCGCTTCAATTTGCGCCGATGCGGTCGCAATAGCATCCGTACCAGAGCGCACTTGCCGCACAATACCCACCAGGTTTTCCCGCATATGCTTCATCGCCTCTTGCAAGTGGCCGACTTCATCGCTCGATTCCACCGTCACCTCCCAGGTTAAATCACCTTGCGCCACGTGGTCGGCAGTAATGATGGCTTTTTGCAACGGTTGCGTAATCGAGCGCACAATGATCAGACACAGCCAGGCCGTCAAAGCAAGTAAGGCCATGACGACCGCCATGAGCGTGTAAAAAGTTGAAGTCAGCGTATCAATCCGCGCCTGTAATAATTTGCTTAATTCGCCCAGCAATAATTCATTGGTTTTGATTTGGGTAGCAATGGCCTCGCTCACGCCGGCAAAGTACTGTGCAGGGGCATAACTGATTTGTTCGGCTTTGAGGATGTTTTGCTCAGTGAGTGCCAGCATTTTCTTGCTCATGCCGTCTTCAAGTTGTACCAGCTCACTTAATTTCCCTTTCAACCCGACATTGGCATTGGCAACTTTATTTAAGGCAACCCGATTCGCGTCATAAGCATCCCCCACCCGGCCAAGTAAAGAAGCGAGTGCGATTTTATCGTCGAACTCCGCCTTTTTGGCCGCCAAAATGCCCGCCCCTTTACCACGCAAACGCGCCAGCGTTTCAATCATGGCGGGGCCACGCAATAAGGTGACATCAATCAAATAATAGGTTTCAAATTCCGGGTCCAGACTTAAACCATAATAATCGACCAGAAAATCGCCAAAATTCATTAAACTTGCCACTTGGCTACTGTGCGCGGCAAAGCTCTCTTGCGGCGTGCCTTGGGTCGCTTTATTCAGCACCCCCACCCAATCGCCCTTGTGTTGCCGCCAGGCATCATTGATGGCGCGATTATCCATTTGTTTGATGATTTCTTGCAATTGCAGTAGAGCCTGTTCGACTTCTTGCTGCTTGGCACCCCGCCCGGTTTTGGCCGTGGCATCGCCAGAGAGGGCCATATTACTAAGGCCCCGGTGTTGTTGCGTTAAAAGAATCAGACCAATTGTGGCGCGCAGCGGGGGCAAACCACGCACTTCCTGCCGCGCAGCCTGGATGGACTTGTTTGCCTCATGCACATACAGGCCCAAAGGCACCGCCAATGCAATCGCACCAAGCAACGCCAAAACACTAAATTTTTGCCACAACAACAATCTGGAAAGTATCGCTTTCATCTTGAAGCCTCCTTGCCAGCAAGTTTAACGGCTCAATATGGCCATTTTGCTGTCATGGCGAAATATATTTAAACATGATGTTCAAAAGAAGCTTTCCGGGCCAGCCTGTTGGCGGCAAGACCATGCCCGGCAGTGGTGAAATCGCATCGTTTCATGAGCGATGCGGATGAATGCTGATGGATACTGATGGATACTGATGGATACTGATGGATACTGATTAATACGCGACGCTGAATTGGTGTTGCGCATCGCGATACAGCTCGTTCGGCAGGCTGATCGCATCCTGACCCAAAGCAGCACTGGTGCGCACTGAGCCAAATTCAACGCGTTTGAAAACGGGCCAATAAGTGCCCACCGGAATGGAAAAATTCACCTTCACCTGATTCGGATAGCAGGCGTAAAACTGTGCCAGCCGTTGGCGCAAACGGCCAACCTGAATCCGCACCACCGGATCACTGGCCGGGTAGTAATCAGCAGGATTACGATCAAACACTTCCAGCGCAATCGCATATTCACAAGTATTGCGTCGGCTGCCGGCGATGCCTTGTTCAACCAGATAGCGCAACAGGCGACACATGCGGCGCGCACGGAAGAAAACATTGCTACGTAAAATCTGCTCCAGGGCAAGGTGAATTTCTTCGTGCGATAGGTTCGTGGATGAGGAATGGGAATGAACGACCATTCTATCCAATTCAGGTGCAAATTCATAAGCTGGCATAATAATCTCCGGTACAAAACAAGTCTCTCAAATGGTCCAGCGCAATCAGGTTCTGGGACCGCTGTATTTTTCACGAGAGCAGGCGGCTTGTTTTGCGCTTAGCGCGCTATTTATGCCATGCCTCGTTGGTCCATGTATGTAAGATAACGAGATTGGCGTTGCAGTGCGAACACATGTCATAACACTAAATAACAGTTGATAACGACAAGACCAACGGTAATCACAAGGCAACATGGCGAGGGTGACAGCGAGGGTGACAGCATAGTTGATGCCATTTTGATACCTAAAAAACTTTACCAGACAAAATTTAAAAAAAAACGAGCCACTGTTGTCAAAAAGACTTTTTCAGCACACAAGCACCAATCTTAAGGTCACTAATATGGGAAAAACATCCCTACCAATTCATTTCCACATGGAAATAGATCCGTATGTAATGGAATTGGCACCGGTGTAATGCAGCGTGGGTTTGGGTGGATTTGGGTTGGTTGGTGTACAGATTGAAAACTTGCCCTGTATCATTTTGGCACGTGCGGCTTTGTTACGACAAATTTTGCAAAACAAATTGCTCAAACTGCGCCAATGGCATCGGTCGCCCAAAGAAATACCCCTGCGCTTCGTCGCAGCCATGCTGCTGCAAAAACTGCGCCTGCGCCAGCGTTTCCACCCCTTCGGCAATCACTTCCAGCCCCAGCGAATGCGCCAGCCCAATGGTGGCGTTGACGATAACGGCGTCGTTCGGGTCGATTTCGATATCTTTGACAAAACTGCGGTCAATTTTAATGCGGTCTATCGCAAACAGTTTTAAATAACTCAACGATGAATAGCCAGTGCCAAAATCATCAATCGCCACCTGAATGCCGCGCAGGCGCAATTCGCGCAGCAGTTCGCGGGTTTGCTCGGGGTCTTGCATCGCCGCCGATTCGGTGATTTCCATTTCGATGCTTTTGGCTGAGATGCCACTTTGCGCCAACAGCCGATCAATGGTAGGCAACAACTCGGCCACATGGCATTGGCGTGCCGATAAATTAAGCGCCAGCCGCAAGGGCGGCAAACCGCGTTTGGCCCAGTCGCCGAGAATATCCATCGCACGCTGTAATACCCAGTCGCCCAGCGGCAACATCAAGCCCGACTCTTCGGCGATGGGAATGAAACGATCCGGCGGTACCATGCCCAGTTCCGGGTGATGCCAGCGGATCAATGCTTCGGCACCGATGATGCGCCCACTGGGCAAATCAATCTGCGGTTGCAGATACAGTTCAAATTCTTGCTGTTCCAAGGCCAGCCACAGGCGGTTTTCCAATAACAGGCGTTCGTGCGTGGCCGCATTCATCGCGTCGGAGAAAAACTGGAAATTGCCGCGCACGAAACTCTTGGCGGCATACATTGCGGTATCGGCATGCAGCAACAGCGTGGCGGCGTCATGACTGTCACTGGGGAACATGCTGATGCCAACACTGGCCCCGGTGTGCAGACTCAAATTACCCAGTTGATACGCTTGCGATAACGAGTCCACAATGCGCTTGGCCAGCATCGAAGCCATGTCCGGGCTGGCATTACTGCCCAATACGACGATGAATTCATCCCCACCCTGGCGCGCAATGGTATCGGCCTCGCGCAGCACCTCCTTCAGGCGTTGCGCCACGATAATCAAGAGCTGATCACCAATCTGATGACCATGCGAATCATTGATTTTCTTAAAATGATCAAGGTCGATGAACAGCACCGCCATCGCGCTTTGGTTGCGACGGTTCAAGGCCAGCAATTGCTCCAGCCGCAGATTGAGCGTGAAACGATTGGCCAGCCCGGTCAAGGGGTCATGGTGTGCCAATTCGTAGATTTGCGCTTGCGAGCGGCGTTGCTCGGTCAGGTCGTGCAAAATGCAAACATAAAACGACCCTTCCGGCAGTGCAACCCGACTCACCGCAATCGATAGCGCAATAGAATGCCCGTCACTGTGCCAGGCGGATAATTCGGTGTCGGCTTGCTCATTTTCGGAAAGCCGTTGCAACATGTCAGCGACACTATCCATTGGTTCTATCACCAGCAAGCGCTCCAGCGTAAGCGCGTGCATTTGCCCCGTCTCATAGCCAAACAGTATGCTGGCGGCGGCATTGACCGACATCAATGCACCATCGGGCGCAATGGTGAGAATGGCATCGGCGGCGTGATCGAGAATGGCTTGCAGGCGCGCCTCGCGCTCACGCAGGTTACGGGTGCGCTCGCGCACCAGCGCCTGAATCTGCGCGCGCTCGCCCGTGAGTGAGAGCATTAAACCACCCAACAAACCCGACAGCAGAAAACCGCATACCAGCACGGCCCAGCTTTGCCAGCCGCGATGTTGCCGCAAATATTCGGTGGTTGCACCCAGTGTCAGCAGGTATTGGCGTCCACCCAAGGTCAGGGTGCGTTGATAATCGTCAGCCTGCGAGGGCCGCTGCAAGCGATCCAACACCGGAAGGGGGCGCGAGGCCACGGTCACATCTTCAATTCGTGCCAAAAAACCGGAAAACTCGGTTTTGCTCAAGGTGCGATCCAGATAGGTATCGACCTCCAGCATGAAGCTAAAAACCGCGACAGGCTGCTGTTGCGCCTGATGCCGTTCAGGTTTCACCACTTGCAACAGCAAAACACCGCGCCTGGGGCCCGGTTCTCGCACCAGGGTCAGCGGTTCGCTGGCGGCGGGGCGCTGGCTGACAATGGCATTTGCCACGGTAGCCGCCCGGATCGGCTCTGACAAAAAGTCCAGTCCCAGCGCGCGTTCGTTGCCCTTAATCGGCTCCAGATAAGTAATCGGATAGTGTTGCGGTAGTTTGCGCGCAGTATCAAGCACCTTACCGCTGCCGATTTGACGAATCGCAAAACTGCTGTCGATGCTGCGCTGCGCCCATTGTTCAAATTCGGCTCTTTGCGCCTCACTGACCCGGGGTGCCCATCCCAGGGAATGTAGTTCGGGCCGACTCTCAAGATAGGTACGCGCCACCTCACGGAATTGTTCAACCGGAAAAACAGGCGCGGTATCGTTGATCCCGATCGCCACTGCCGCCAGAAAGCGCTCATGCTCGCCAAATTGAAATTGGAACATATCGCCCAACTGTTGCGATTTGAAGCGAAATTGCTCGGTCTCACGATGCTGTTCCCATTGATTGGTTTTGAAATAAATGGCAATAAACGCGGCGCTGGCAAGGCACAAGGGCAAGCCCACCAACCAACGCCGCCGCCACCATAAGGCGCGTGGCTGACCGATGAAAATAAAGGCCAGCGGCGCACCCAATAAAACACCAACACTGTCTCCAATCCACCACGTAAACCAGTTCAGCCAGACACTGCTGCGGTAAATGCCCCCCAGGCAATACAGACTCGCAACCGCAATACTGGCGCTGATTAAACAAACTACGGGCGTGAGCAACAAAAAACGCAGCGCATCCTGGCTTGATTCCATGCCGGGTTTGATCCACTTGTGCATCAGCCTGGCACTGGCCCAGGCCTGAAGAATGGTCGCCAGCACCACGGGTGCCGTCATCAACAGCGAAAACGAGCCGTTGCGGGTTTCCAGCGCGACAATTAAATTGGTGATGAGAGAACCGAGCGTCAAGCCTGGCAGCGCACGCCAACCCCACACGGTCACGGCGGCCAAGGCAACCCCTGCTGCGGGGAATATAGGCGTGGAAAATCCTGGCAAAACTGCCAACAGTAGGGCCAATTTGCCGCAGATGGCATAGGCTGCGGCGAGTGCCAGCGTGAGCGCAAACATTGAGGTACGCGGGGCAACACTCGCCTGACGATCTACAAGCTTCAATACGTCGTCCAAAAACACGTCTCCTTGGTGGTTCAGGAAATTCATTCGGGCGGTCACGACAAGATAGCGTTGCTGGCTTACCGCCCCGAATAAGAAGTTTTGATTGTATAAGAAACGGCCGGGGTGTGCGCCTTTTTTCAAAATCCGGGCGGCGTGTTTTTAATCATGCAGCCGAAAAAACCGTCACAACCTTACTCCGGGTTAAGTTAAATTAAGACATGACTCTTGCAGTGCCGGAAACCCGAATTGAACTCCCCGGCACAGCAGAAAACTCAGCGCGCAGCCGCGAGCGCATCCCCATGTCTTCACCCTGAATGATATCGATGACGCCGCCATGGGGCCAGCCGATATCACGCAAGTAACCAGCAAACGCAGCGGTCGCGGCACCGGTTGCCGGATCTTCATATACGCCACCTGAGGCGAAGGGATTACGCGTATGGAACAGTTGCGGGGTTTCGGCGTAAGCCAGCAGGATGGTTACCAAACCCGCATTCTTCATCAAGGTACGTCCAGCATCGAGCTCATACCTCATGCCAGCCAGCGCTGCCCGGGTTTTCAGGCCCAGCACCAGATGATCGGCCCCGCCAGTGCCGCACCCAGTGCAATGGTTACATGACCACAGAATGGGACTTCGGATTCCGGTGAGAAATAGCGCACCCGCCAGCCATGGCCAAGGGGCGCGCTGCCTGAAGTTGCCAATATGCGGCGCAGCCGAGGTGGGTGAACAGTGCCAGCACAGCGAGAAAATAGTAAGGCGCGAAAAAGAATTGATTGGGTGGCACATGCAGACCCGCCGCCGCGTAGTAGAAGTTTGTATCCAGATGCAGCACGGTTCGGCCAAATAACACGGCACTCACATGCACCAGCAGAAAAAAAGCAAGGTAGGTACCCGAGCCAGCCTGCAACCAGGGCAGCAGCCCCTGACGTTGGTTCCAGCCGCGCACCACCAGCCACAAACCGCTGAGCACTTGAAACAGGACGCAAAACAACAGCAGTGGTTCAATCGCCCAATGGCGATAC
>JBKJLF010000367.1:0-9670 GCA_046597185.1 Burkholderiaceae bacterium
ATTTTCTTGCGCTAGGCTGCCAACCTGAATTTGCATGTCGATGCGATCGAGCAAGGGGCCGGAAATGCGGTCTTGATAGCGTGCGATTTGATCCGGCGAGCACCTGCATTTACCCGAAGCGTGGCCCAAATAGCCGCAAGGGCAAGGGTTCATGGCGGCGATAAATTGGAAGCGGGCCGGAAAATCGGCTTGCCGCGCCGCGCGCGAGATGGAAATATGGCCCGACTCCAGCGGTTCACGCAATACTTCCAATACTTTGCGGTCAAATTCGGGTAATTCATCCAGAAATAACACACCATGATGCGCCAGAGAAATTTCTCCGGGGCGCGGAATGCTGCCGCCACCCACCAAGGCCACGCCGGACGCGGTATGGTGCGGGGCGCGGTAGGGCCGGGTTTTCCAGCGGCTTAAATTAAAGCCATTGCATACCGATTGCACCGCCGCCGATTCCAGCGCTTCCCTGTCATTCATAGCCGGTAAAATCCCGGCAAAGCGGGCTGCCAACATGGTTTTACCGGTGCCGGGCGGGCCGATTAACAGCACGCTGTGCGCGCCCGCCGCCGCCACTTCGAGCGCGCGCTTGGCTTGCATTTGGCCTTTGACTTCGGAAAAATCGGGGTAGCTTGGGCGTTGGCTGATGATTTGCGGTAGGTGGCGCGCCAAGCGGTCATCGTTATTGCTGGTCATAAAATGCTGACACACTTCGGTGAGTGAGCCAGCGGGGTAAATGCGCGCATCCTGTACCAGCGCGGCTTCATCGGCACTGCTACGCGGCAAAATAAATTTACAGATTTTGCCTACGCGCTGCATCGCTACCGTCATGGCCAGCGCGCCGCGTATCGGGCGCAATTCACCTGAGAGTGATAGCTCGCCGGCAAATTCATAATCATCAAATTGATCATCCGGTATCTGGCCGGAAGCGGCTAAAATGCCCAGCGCAATCGGTAAATCGAAACGGCCAGACTCTTTGGGTAAATCGGCTGGGGCCAGGTTGACGGTGATGCGCCGCGCGGGAAATTCAAACTGGGTATTTTGCAACGCGGCACGCACCCGGTCTTTGGATTCTTTGACTTCGGTTTCGGGCAGCCCCACGATAGTGAATGATGGCAACCCGTTGGCGAGATGGACTTCCACCGTCACCTGCGGCGCATGCATGCCCGCAAGGGCGCGACTTTTGAGGATGGCAAGGCTCATGCAAGCCTCCAGTTGGATTTAATTTCATGGCAGCAATTCATGATTTTCCTCGCTCGGATGGAATGGGTATCAATACCCGCTTGGGCTACGCTTTGGTTATTGTAGGGCCGAAAGCGGGATTAAAACCAAGGCGTATGAAAAAACATGGATAAAAAGGGAGTACTTGTTGATTTTTGCTGACACTACAGGTTTTACGATGCAAGAATTGGCGTAAAAATTCTTTTAGAACCGTGCTTGATTGTGCTTACCCGATTAAGGCGGCATCCACTTATTTACTTTATTTGCAGAAAGATAACGAGGGACGCCTGAGTACCTATATGTGCAAGGGTAATCAACCAGATGCACGGGCTGAACCTGGCTTGAAATGGCTGGGCAAGCATGGGCGCAAGTAAGAATTCGTAGCCGCACTTTAGCACAAACGATAATGGCTCATCACGCACTTATTTCACCCAGGCCGGAAAATAGCCGAGTTTATCTTGCACCGCGCTGTCATGGGCCGGAATCACGACAAGTTTCGGTTCTTGCTGCATCAATTGGCGCACCTTGTCCGCGCTTTCTTGGGTTTGGTCATGGTCGTCATCCACAATTTTGGCGGCGGCCCAAAATTTTCTGGCGCCAGCTTTGAGTGCCGCCACCGTCCACGCCACATCACCGATAAAGAAATGGCGTTGACCGGAATCGACCGTGACAAATAAGCCAACTGAACCGGGGGTGTGACCGGGCATCGGCACCACCACCACGCTGCCATCATGAAATAAATCCGCACTTTGGGCATAACCCTGATACGGGATAGCGTCAAATTGCAGGCTTTCCCATTGTACTTTATTTACTTGAGAAGCCCAGGTGCCACCCGCGCCGCGTGTGGGTTGCTTGATGCGCGCCATTTCTTCGGCGGCAACCAGTACTTTGGCTTGCGGGAAGTCGGGCACGCCACCTGCGTGATCCCAATGGCTGTGGCTCAGAATGATGCGCCCGATGGGCGGATAGCCCGCCTGCTGCAATTGCACACTGGCCGCCTGCAAGGGAGCCTGATAGCTGAAAAAAGGCCGCTGCCACCAGGCCATGTCGGCGGCATATTGGGCATCAATGGTTTGGCCCAGACCGCTGTCGAATAACAGGTAATGCTCACCATGCTTGATCAGAAAGGCTGAGAAATTGGAATCGATCTTGCGCCCATATGCGCCATCCGGTTGCAGCAAACGCTCCGCCACGGCCACCCGCCCGGTTTTGATGATGGAAAAACCGACACGGGGTAAACCGGCAGGGAGCGTTGGCGTGGTCTGCGCGGTGATCGGTGCGGTGGCTTGTGCCGCGACTGGCATGGCCGGGAGGGCCAGGATTGAAGCGAGAGCGAAAAAACGAATGGCGATTGCGCGCATGGTGTAACCTCACTGAAAGATAGATTTATTGGGCTGGCCAGGTGGGATATCACTCATCTCACCCACTACGGGCCAGGAATCGGATACCATGGAGAGCAGTGTAAAGGCTGGCCTATACACCAGGGTCAAGCAGATTCGTGAACTATTTTTTGAAAAGGGGAAAGCGATGAATATCAGCCAACTGGCGCGCGCCGCCGAGGTGACGCCGGACACTTTGCGCTTCTATGAAAAGCAAGGCTTGTTGGCCGCGCCGACACGGCAAAACAATGGTTATCGTCGTTATGCCGAAGAAGACTTGAAGCTGGTCAAGTTTATTCGCGGTGCCCAGTCACTCGGGTTTTCTTTGGCCGAAATCCGCACGATTTTGCCGCAGTTGGCGCAAGGGCAGTTTGGCCGAACCGAAATCGAACAACAATTACAGGCTAAAATGGCGCAAATTGATGAACATATGCGCCATTTGCGCACACTGAAAAAAGAATTAAGCGCCACCATGGCGTCATTGCGCTGCCAACGCGATCATGCATTGGCCACCGCGCACAGTACCGCAAGCGATAGTGGTAGCGGTGCCGGGATCGCTCTGTTGAAGCAAACCTTCAGGTCTGGCAAATAAGGTGGCAAATAGGGGAGGAGATAAGACCCCGGCTTATTCAACCGTTGCTAATCAGACTCACTCATTGCCTTTGTCCAACGATACGGACGGTGCCTCGGGCGTAGCTTGGGCAGGTGCTTGTGTTGCCTGGATGGGTGCCTGAGTGGCCAGTAACATCGCTTCCAATTCAGCCACTTTGGCCTCCAGTGTTTCGAGTTTGGCCCTTGTTTTGGCCAATACCTGTGTTTGAATATCAAATTCTTCCCGCGTCACCAGGTCCAATTTGGAAAATCCCTGGCTCATCATCGACTTGACATTTTTCTCAATGTCCTTGGCCGGCGAGGAATCGATCGCTTGGTTGATTTTACTTTGCAAATCGTTAAAAAAATTATTCATGTCCATTTTGATTCCTTTTGTTTATCTTGCGGCATAAATGCACTACTATAGTGCGTGGTTGATGGTAAATGTAGACTTTATGCACAGTAATGGGGCGTAGCGCTAATATGAGGCTGATTTTGCACTTTTCTAGCCCTTGCCTACGGTTAATTTCCCTGCCTTGTGCTGGCATGACTTCTGCTAATACTAAAACGAAAGCAATGTGCTTGCCGTCTTTTTATTTTCTCAATCACCACAAAGGAGTTGCCATGAAGAACTTTACAGGAAATTTTATGGTGTCACGCTGTTTGACATTATCGCTTGCCTTGGTGGGAACGTGGGCCCAGGCTGAAGAAAAAAAGCCTGATAACGAAGTGAGCTTTAACGCGTCCCTCACCACCGATTACCGCTTCCGGGGTATTTCACAAACGCGTTTGAAACCCGCACTGCAAGGCGGCGTCGATTATACCCATAATCCAAGCGGCTTTTATGCCGGGGCTTGGGCTTCGACGATTAAATGGGTTAAGGATGCCAATGGCGATAGCGATATCGAAATCGATTTGTACGGCGGCAAAAAAGGTGAAGTGGTGAAGGATGTCAGTTATGACGTGGGTTTGTTGACCTATGTTTACCCGTCCAATAAACTCAGCCCGAGCGCGAATACTACCGAAATCTATGGGCAACTCGGGTTTGGCCCGGCTTATATCAAATATTCGTATTCGCTGACCAATTTGTTTGGTTTTACCGATAGCAAACGCAGTGGCTACCTGGATGCCGGGGCGAATTTTGATTTGACCGGCGGCTATATCTTGAATACCCATATTGGACATCAGGCGGTACGCAATAATTCGGTAGCAAGCTATACCGACTATAAGCTGGGTGTCACCAAAGATTTCGGTGTGGCTTCGGTTGCGTTGGCTTTATATCACGCCAATACCAGTGTTTATGTTGGTCGGGACGGTAAAAATCTGGGCAAAACCGGTGCCGTACTTTCTGTTTCGAAAACTTTCTAACGGGGACAAAATGAAACTTATTACTGCAATTATCAAACCATTCAAATTGGATGAGGTGCGTGAAGCCTTGTCGGCGATTGGTGTGCAAGGCATCACCGTTACGGAAGTGAAGGGTTTTGGGCGGCAAAAAGGCCATACCGAGTTGTATCGGGGTGCTGAATATGTGGTTGATTTCTTGCCAAAAACCAAGATCGAGGCGGCGGTTGATGATGCGATTGTGGAACGAGTGATCGAAGCGGTTGAAGCCGCAGCCCGTACCGGCAAAATCGGCGATGGTAAGATTTTTGTGTACTCGCTGGAACAAGTGGTGCGAATTCGTACTGGCGAAACCGGCAACGAAGCCTTATAAGGAGAAACTTGTGAAAAATAGACTGATACAAGGATTGGCTTGCACCTGGCTGGTGCTGTCAAGTTTGACATTGTCTGGCATGGCCTGCGCCGAAGAGGCCAAGCCATCGGCTTCGGCCAGTGCGATGGCGGCTTCGGCAAGTGCGCCTGCGGCACCGGCCAGCGCTCCGGCAGCATCGGCTAGCGCTTCGGAAAGTGCGTCGGCGGCATCGGAAAGTGCGTCGGCAGCATCAGCGAGCGTACCGTCTGCTTCGGCCAGTGCACCGGCAGCATCGGCCAGTGCAGCTTCCGCTGCGGCCAGTGCACCAGCAGCACCCGCTGCGGCAGCCGCCCCGGCCCCTGTGCCCAACAAAGGTGATACCGCCTGGATGATGGTGGCCACCATGTTGGTGATTTTGATGACGATTCCCGGCCTTGCCCTGTTTTACGGTGGTTTGGTGCGTACCAAAAACATGTTGTCGGTGCTACTCCAGGTCTTTGTCATTTTCGCGCTAATCATTGTATTGTGGTGTATTTATGGCTATTCGCTGGCATTTACCGAAGGCACGCCGTTTATTGGCAAGTTTGACAGGTTATTTTTGCAAGGTATTTTTGACCCGTTGAAAGGCACTTTTGCCGCCGCCGCGACCTTTAGCAAAGGGGTGGTGATCCCTGAATTTATCTATGTTGCCTTCCAGGGCACGTTTGCTGCCATTACCTGCGGTTTGATCGTCGGTGCTTTTGCCGAACGCGCCAAGTTTGCAGCGGTGTTGTGCTTTATCGTCTTGTGGTTCACTTTCAGCTATTTGCCAATTGCCCATATGGTTTGGTTCTGGCCTGGCCCGGATGGCTTTAAAGATGCAGCGACCGCAGCGTCAGAAACGCTGAGAGGCGGTTGGTTGTGGCAAAAAGGTGCGCTCGACTTCGCAGGCGGTACGGTGGTGCATATCAACGCGGCGGTGGCCGGTTTGATTGGTGCGATTGTGATTGGTAAGCGTGTCGGTTATGGCCGTGAATCAATGGCACCGCATTCCTTGACCATGACAATGATCGGCTCTTCCCTGTTGTGGGTGGGCTGGTTTGGTTTCAATGCCGGTTCGGCGCTGGAAGCAGGCGATACCGCAACCCTGGCCTTTGTGAATACCTTGTTGGCAACGGCTGCAGCAACTTTATCCTGGCTGTTGGGGGAATGGTTGCATAAAGGTAAGCCATCGATGTTGGGTGCGGCTTCCGGTGCGGTGGCAGGTTTGGTGGCCATTACGCCAGCTTGCGGTTATGTTGGGCCGATGGGTGCTTTGGTGATTGGTTTGCTGGTGGGCTTGGTTTGCCTGTGGGGCGTGAATGGTTTGAAACGTATGATTGGTGCCGACGATTCGCTTGACGTGTTTGGTGTGCATGGCGTGGGCGGTATCTTTGGTGCCTTGATGACGGCGGTATTTGCTTCGCCAAGCCTGGGCGGTGTCGGGATTTTTGATAACGTGACGGCCAAGATGTCCACCGATGCCTATTCCATCGGCGGCCAACTGTGGATTCAAATTCAGGCCGTTGGCACCACTGTTCTGTGGTCGGCCGTGGTGTCATTCGCAGCCTATAAACTGGTGGATCTGGTGATTGGCTTGCGGGTTCCTGAAGATGAAGAACGTGAAGGTTTGGATGTTACCAGCCATGGCGAATCGGCTTACCATTCCTGATCTGATGTGATTTGAAGTGTTCTTGTAATACGTGCCAGTCTGATCGGCACGGTAGTGTGAAAATAGCACCTGGGACCTCTCCCCCCAGGTGCTGTTTTTTTATAAGGAGGGCTTTTAATGCCCGAGCAAGTTTTGCTGTTTTTGCAGTTCAATGGCGGATTGGCGACGATTTTTGGCCGCTTGGTAGCGCCGTTTGGCATCATCGGTTTGTGGATCGAGTGGGTCTATTGTCATCGGTTTTAATTCTTTATCGACCGCGACCATGGTGAAGTAACAGCTATTGGTATGCCGCACAATGCCGTCGCGCACATTTTCAGCCACCACTTTGACGCCGATTTCCATCGAGGTTTTGCCCACGAAATTGACGCTGGCCAAAAAAGTGACTAGTTCCCCAACATGGATCGGTTGTTTGAATTTGACTTGATCCACCGAGAGCGTGACCACATACTGCCCGGCGTAACGGCTGGCGCAGGCATAGGCTACCTGATCCAGCAGCTTGAGAATATTGCCACCATGGACATTACCGGAAAAATTGGCCATGTCCGGTGTCATCAGTACCGTCATGGAAAGTTCGGTTGCGCGATAGGTGCCCATTTTATTCTCCTTAATATGCGCCTGAAAACAGCTTGGCCGGGGTGGTCAAAGCGTGGGCACCCAAGCACAATTTACCACAATTTACAATACGAAGCGCGATAAATCGTCGTTGACCGATAGCTCATCCAGACGCTCATTCACATGCGAGGCATCAATCGTCAAGACTTTGCCTTGCATTTCGTTGGCGGCAAATGACACTTCCTCCAACAGTTTTTCCATCACCGTGTAAAGCCGCCGCGCACCAATGTTTTCAGTGCGCTCGTTGACCGAATAAGCGATTTCGGCCAAACGTAAAATGCCCTCGGGCGTGAAGTTAATTTCCACTCCCTCGGTGGCCAGCAAAGCCTGGTATTGCTTGGTCAGGCAGGCGTCGGTGCTGGTTAAGATGCAATTGAAATCGGCAATCGACAGCGATTCGAGTTCGACCCGAATCGGAAAGCGCCCTTGTAATTCGGGAATTAAATCCGATGGCTTGGCCAAATGAAACGCGCCCGAGGCGATGAATAAAATATGATCCGTTTTAATCATCCCGTATTTGGTGTTGACGGTGGTGCCTTCCACCAGGGGCAGCAAGTCGCGTTGCACCCCCGCGCGCGAGACATCGGCCCCGCCGTATTCCGAGCGCGAGGCGATTTTATCGATTTCATCCAAAAACACGATGCCGTTTTGTTCGACATTGGTAATCGCCATTTGTTTTAAATCGTCTTCGTTGAGCAACTTTTCCGACTCTTCTTCCATCAACATCTTGAGCGCTTCTTTCACCTTCAGCTTGCGTGACTTTTTGCGCCCACTGCCGATGCCGGAAAACATCGCTTTGATTTGCTCGGTCATTTCTTCCATGCCGGGCGGGGCCATGATTTCCATGTGCGGCCCACCTTCAGCCACATCGATTTCGATTTCTTTATCGTCGAGCAAGCCTTCGCGCAAGCGTTTGCGCAAGGTTTGACGGGTGGTGGGTTCGGTTTCGCTGCTGGCAAAGCCAAAATCACGGGCGGGCGGCAAGAGCACATCGAGAATTCGGTCTTCGGCCGCATCTTCGGCATGGGCGCGCACTTTTTTGATTTCCGCCGAACGGGTTTGTTTGATGCTGATATCGATCAAATCCCGAATAATGGTATCCACATCGCGCCCGACATAACCCACTTCGGTAAATTTGGTGGCTTCGACTTTGATGAAGGGGGCGTTGGCCAATTTGGCCAAGCGGCGTGCGATTTCGGTTTTGCCAACCCCGGTGGGGCCGATCATGAGAATATTTTTGGGCGTGATTTCATGCCGCAACGGTTCCGCGACCTGTTGCCGCCGCCAGCGATTGCGTAAGGCAATGGCGACTGCGCGCTTGGCGCGACCTTGGCCGACAACGTGTTTGTCGAGTTCGGAAACGATTTCTTGGGGAGACATGTCCATGGGTGTGTTCGTCAAGTAAGGAGTTCAATAAGTGAATTGAATGGTGCATTCAATGGTGAGAATACGGGCATCCGACCATTTTATTCCAATGTTTCGATGATATGCGTTAAATTTGTATAGATGCACAATTGACCCGCTATGATGAGAGATTTTTTCACAATGTCTGCGGGGGCCAGTTCGGTATTTTGTTGTAAGGCAAGCGCAGCCGATTGCGCGTAAGTGCCGCCCGAGCCGATGGCGGCAATGCCATCTTCCGGTTCCAGCACATCGCCATTGCCGGTAATGACCAGGGTGGCTTCGCGGTCGGCCACCAATAACATGGCTTCCAGGCGGCGCAACATGCGGTCGGTACGCCAGTCTTTGGCCAATTCTACCGAGGCGCGCATTAAATGGCCTTGATGTTTTTCCAGTTTGGCTTCAAAACGGTCGAGCAGGGTGAAAGCGTCGGCGGTGCCGCCAGCAAAACCGACCAAGACCTTGCCGTGAAACAGCTTGCGTACCTTGCGGGCGCTGCCTTTCATGACGATATTGCCCAAAGTGACCTGGCCATCGCCACCGATGGCAACCTGGTTGCCGCGTCGCACCGATAAAATAGTGGTGCCGTGAAATTGTTCCATGCTTGCCTCAAAAAAAGTACGCAAAAAAAGTGGGTGAAGATAATGGTAAAACGGACGGTCAGGCCTTGAGATGATGCCTGATCTTTTTTGCAAATGGGGATAGCTTACACAATTTCAAGCGATTCGGGTTGAACCTTGGACAAGCTGGAATTAATATTTGTGAGGAAAGATTTTGGCGATCTGATTTAAACCCATGACGTGCAATAACGCGGCCACTAAATGATTGACATCTTGAAATTCAATTAAGCGTCCAGAGCCAGTTAGAGGTAATAATGAATTCATTAATTGCCCGGCTGCGGTAAAGTCAATCCGGGTCAGGCGCGAACAATCGATCACCACGGGCTGGTATTGGGCCGCATATTCTTTGATTGCTTGCATCAGTTGATCGGTGGAACCGGTGATCACAACCGGCATCAGGAAGCGGTCAGGTGACACATTGGGGTGGATTTTTTCTTCGCGCGCGGTAGTCACTTTGACGTTTTTGGGG
>JBKJLF010000046.1:0-4617 GCA_046597185.1 Burkholderiaceae bacterium
CGTAATTTTACTGGTTGCAAACATACAAGGGCGGTGCAAATTAAGCCAAGGATTAAATGTTTTTTTGTAAAAATCGTTGATCGCCTGAGCGTACTTTTTGGGAATGTGCGCGTAGCCCATATGTTTCCTCACTGTGCTAGCATTTTTACTCTCGGCCAATGCATTGTCGTTGCTGTGGCGTGAGCGTGATTTGGTTTGTTCGATGCGTAATTTCTCCAACATCTTAGCCACTTTGTGATTGATGTATTCCGAGCCATTATCAGAGTGAAATCCTGCAACAGTAAAGGGAAATTGTTCGATGACCAAGGCCAACACAGGTAGTAAAAATGCCTCGCTAATCCCCTCTACACAGGACTCTACCTGCCACTGTGTGATGCTGTCCACACAGGTGATGTGATAGACCCCTTTTACACCGTCCTCATCGCCTTGGTGGACGCTGTCTATGCGCACAAATCCAGCACGACCCTCAGGCTGTGGTGCGCGGCGTACACCGATGCTATTGCTAACCGAATTGGTCTTGGTAAAATGCACTCTTTGTGCTTGGTAGCCCGCACTTTTGCGTAGATTATACAGGTGTGATGATGAGAGATTTGCCAAGCGCTCATAACGCTTGTCACCGTAGTCATTGAAGGCTCGTTTGAAGAGATGTACCGTAGCCGGGCCGCAGGCATTTTCCTGGGCTTTATCCATCTCGACCAACAAGACTATATCGGGCGCTGTGTACTTGCGTTTAAACGGCGCGGTTGGCCCGCTGTAGCGTTTCACCAGCGGTGTGCTGGCTAAGCGGTTGGTATACCACTGCTTGACCAATCGCGTGACTTGGGCGCGGCTGTAGCCACTGGTGTGCTGTAAATAACGCAGCAACACCCCGCGATCATGTTTCTTACGCTGAGGATAGTCAAAGCGCTTGAGAACCCCACTAATATGCGCGTAACGATCCAGGTCGTCGCCATGCGCCGAAAACCGGATATCGGCACTCGCCGCCAGAAATTGCTCGATTTGTTCTATCGTGCAAAGTTTTGCTTCATTCATATTGATCACCATCGCAGATGATCAACTCATTCTTTCATTTTGTCCAAAATTACTTCTTCAGGCTCATTTGTGCTTGGAAATACCGCCTTCGTTCAGGCTCATACCTCATTAGACAAGGCTGTCTATGGCTTTTGTGCTCAGAAATTGGTACAATTGAGAGCTGATTTTCTTCTCAATTTTGTGATGGAAATCTTCATTGTTTTGCATGTAATAAATGGCAAAAATACCAGTGGCGCGTGCATCGAAATTGAATGGATTAATCTCAGTTGGGACGGAACTATTTTGTGGCGTGGATGGGCAGATGAGAGGGGCAGGTTGGTGAATATATTGGGCGAATTAGTCAGGTCTTGCCGCACAAGTGGGCGTTGCCTGGGCTATGGTATGTTGCTTTTGTTTGCCACTGGTGCGCCATGGGTGGGGGCCGTTGGTTTGGGCGAGGTGCAGGTTCAATCGAGTATCGGTCAAGCTTTGCGTGCCAGTGTTCCGATTTTGGGAGGGCAGCCCAATTCCATTTTGCCTGGCTGTGTGAAAGCGCGTTTGCAAACGGTGGATGGCACTTTTATCGCCGCCCTCAATGTGAGCGTGAGTGATGTTGCACGCGCATCGACCATCACCGTGAGTAGCCCTGCCAGTGTTCAGGAACCCGCACTCACCCTGGTGTTGGACGTGAGCTGTGAAGCGCATTTTAGTCGTCATTATCAACTCTTGCTTGATCCGCCGGAAAACCTGCATCCGGGCCTGCCGCAAATTAAAAATATCCCTGTGGTGCGAACGGTTGAAGTTGCGCCCAATGTTGCCGAACCAGTCGCACGGCAACGCAGCAAGTCCTCTGCCAACAAGGAGCGCGCCCAGCCGCCCATGGTCGCCAATGTCGCCAATGTCGCCAAGCACGACCCCCGCCGCGAAGTGCGCAATGTGCTCAAAATGGATGCGCCCGGCAGCAAATCCGCGGTGGTGCCGCTGCCCGACGGTGCCGCCTTGCAACTGGTATTGAGTCGGCGTTTGCGCAATGATTTAAGCCCGGTCGCCAGTGTGGCGCAAGAAGTGTTTTCCGATAAAGTACGGCAACAGCAAAATCAAGCGGTGCTGACCGAGCTTGAACGCTCGGAAATGAAACTCATGCAGCAGAAAATTCAAAGTTTGGCGGTAGAAATTAACCGCCTCCGGCAAGCGCAACCACAAGCGCAACCACAGCCCCAGGCTCAACCCCAGGTACAGGTTCAACCACCACAAGCCCAGCCAACACAAGCCCAGCCAACACAAGCACCGCTCCAATCAGCACAGGCCCAGCCCCAGGCGCAAACTCAGCCTCAGCCAACCCAGCCTCAAGTTCAGCCACAAGCGCAAACCGAACCGGAACCGCCAGCCGACCCCGATGCGCAAGCGGATGCTGTTCCAACCACACCGCCAGCATCGGTCAAACTTCCGGTGCAAGCGCCAGCGGCGGCGCAAGACCGCATCATCATTTTCGCCAGCCTATTCATTTTAATTTTGGTGGGGGTTTGGTTTGCCTACAAAAAGCGGCAAGAAAAACACGACTTGAAATTTGCTACCAGCAGCATGTTTCATGAAACCGACATACCTCGCAACTCCGTGCTGGATACGGCAGGGGGAAAGAGTATTGATACCAATAATAGTGTTTTTAATTCGAATTTTATGCCCTCTGCCAGCCAGCTCGATATCAATGAAGTTGATCCGGTGGCGGAGGCGGGGGTGTATATTGCCTACGGGCGTGATGTACAAGCGGAGGAAATTTTGAAGGAAGCAATACGGTTGGACCCGGATCGTCACGCTGCGCGCGTGAAACTGTTGGAAATTTACGCCACGCGCAAAGATACCCGATCATTCGAAGTGCAAGCCAGCGAGTTGTATAGCATAACCCAGGGCGAGGGTGAAGATTGGGAGTTTGCTGCCAGTATTGGCCTGAGTATCGACCCCACCAATCCCTTGTATGGTGGCGTGAATGATGAGAGTGCAATTGTGTCAGTCCGGCCAGGCGTGGCCCGGCCAGGCGTGGCCCGGCCAGGCGTGGCTTGGCCAAGCGAGCTGGCGGTTGCGCTGCGCGACCCATGGCACAATACGGTGATGCCAGTTGATTTGCAGGCAAATGTGATGGATCACCTGATCGAGAGCGAGCTCAAACCCGCCAATGACGTGATTCATGAGATGGATTTCGACCTGGGTAAGTTGACCTTTGAGTTGCCAGACGAGCCAACCGAGCCAACCGAGCCAACCGAGCCAGCCGAGCCAGCCGAATCAGTCGCACCACGTGTCACACCGATTGAGCCAGAGCTATCGTTCGATTTGGAATTTGATCCGGTTTTGCCAGCCACGATTGAGCCAGAACTGCCAGAACTGCAAGGCATGCAGGCAATGCAGGCAATGCAGGCAATGCAAGACCTGCCGGAGATGCCGGAGCTGGACGAATTCAATTTTGAATTACCCGATTTGGCGCAAGACGATGAGGAAATGATTGTCGCTTCGCTCCCGGTGGAAGACGATGGATTGGGTTCTTTGTTTGTAGCCGAGCCACCCGTAGTGGAACTGGCACCCGTAGTGGAACTGGCCGTACCCGCCGCCGATGAGGTTTACCCGGCTGAAGTGGCTGATGTCGAACCGCCACTGGACGATATGATGGGTGAGCCTTTTTCCAATGTGATCGAAATGGCGACCCGGATTGATTTGGCGATTGCTTATCAGGAAATTGGTTATAAGGAAGGTGCGCGCGAATTGATTGATGAAGTGATCAAAGGTGGTACGCCTGAGCAAATAGAACGAGCCAAAGCAATGCGCGCAAAGATTGCCTGATTGCTCAGGTATTGATCAGGTATTGATCAATCAGCGCGCTGGTTTGTTGAATCAACTGATCCAAACTCGGGCCGACCTCAATTAAATGCACATCGGCTTCATCCAGCGGTTCTTCCATGCTGGCAAACTGGCTATCGATCAGGGTGGGGGCCATAAAATGGCCTTTACGCTGATTAACTCTATCCTGAATGCAAGTTTTACTGCCTTTTAAATATAGCACTAGGGTGCGCAACCCGGCCGAGCGTAATGTGGCGCGATGTTTTTGTTTTAAGCCCGAGAAGGCGAGAATGGTATGAATCTGGCCGCTGGCATTGCTTTGCAGCCGCTGTTTGATCGAGGCAACCCAAGGCGCACGTTGTTCATCGCTTAAGGCTATCCCTTGCGCCATCAGTGCGCGGGATTGCTCGGTATGAAAATCATCGCCATCAAGAAATTGATAGCCATACTTTTGCGCCAAGGCCAGGGCGAGCGTCGATTTTCCGGTGCCGCAAACGCCCATCACGATGAGTAGCAAGCTGTTTGCTTGCGGATTGGAAACTTTAACCGGGTAAATCATAATCAAGCCTCGGGGAAATTATTGTGAATAATTCTTGGCATTCCAGCAGAGTAACCTAAAATAGTGGTAAAGTGAATCAATATGTGCCATATGTGATGGAACACCACGTATTTTTGTGCCAGTTTTCCAATTTATCGATTAAAAATGGCGACATGCTGTTGCCGAATCCCCCCTTAACATATAATTGAATCATTCAAAGTGGATCGTGATATGGCGCGGCT
>JBKJLF010000095.1:0-3800 GCA_046597185.1 Burkholderiaceae bacterium
GGCCGGGTTATGGCTGGCCGAAAGAATGATGCCACCCATGGCCGCATATTTGCGAATCACACAACTGGCGGCCGGCGTGGAGAGCAAACCACCGCGCCCCAGGATCACCCGCCCAAAGCCATGCGCGGCAGCCATGCGAATGATGATTTGAATTGCATGCGTATTATGGTAGCGCCCATCGCCGCCCAACACCAGAGTTTGACCATTGGCATCGGGCAAGGCGTCAAAAATCGATTGGACAAAATTTTCCAGATACGCGGATTGTTGGAATACCGTCACCTTTTTACGCAAACCCGAGGTGCCAGGACGTTGATCGAGATACGGCTTGCTGCTGATATGTTCAATACTCATAAAATTCTCATCAAAAACGAGGCACTGGTGAATAAAACACACAAAATATGACACTACAAACAACAAAAAAAACAACAAACAGCAACAACAAGATATTGCCTGAAAACATGCTGCACTGCGATGTAAAACCTTATCATGCCGTGAAGCGGCAATTAAATCAAGTTTTTTGCGAAATTTTGGATGTTTATATGATTTTTTCGTGCATGCGGTAGCATTACTCCTGATTAAGATCAAAACAAAGTGGTTTTCTCCTGCCTTATTCGGCAATTGCCCAGGCCAGCGATGGCATAATATACAAAGTAAGAATTTCTTGATTGAGGCAGGCCATGTCAAATAAACCCAAACAACAAAATCCAACTGACATTGCGCGGGAAGTGTTCCGTGTTCTGGCAACACGCCGCATTGCGCCCACGCCGGATGCTTACCAAACGGTTTACAATGAAATTGCGGGTATTACCCCAGCGCCGCCAGTGGCAGCCACGGCCAGCGTGCCTGAAATTACCCCGGTAGAGCAAATGCTGGCTGCCTTCGCCGACAATGTGGCCACCGGGCCAGTTGATTTGACCGAATTTGGCAAACGTCTTGGGCGCGCCTGTAAAAATCGCGATTGGGATTTATGTGGCCGCATCCTGACCAATATTGCTGATCGTCCGGCCAAAAAACCGGGCGGTATCGAACTGGTGGCCGCAGAACCGCCCAATGATGGCCAACAAACCAAATTATTGCGTGATATGTTGGCGCGCACCATCAACCTGGGCCTGACTGCGTTATTGCAAAGCAGCCCGGATTTGGTGGCCGAAGCCGAATCACTGGCGGCCGCGATCAAGCTGACCCAAACCGATGAAGGGTATAACGATGCCTCGCTACGCCTGAAGCAACTGTGTTACCAAATTGATTTGCGCAGCGGCGACCAGGGTGAACAACAAGAGTTACTGTTTCGCCTGTTCAAATTGTTGCTCGATAACGTCAGTGGCTTGTTGGATGATGATAGCTGGCTGCGCGGCCAAATCGAGGTGGTGCAAGACCTGATTTCCGGCCCCCTGAATTCGCGCGCACTGGAAGACGCCACCCGCAGCCTGAAAGAAGTGATTTACAAACAAAGCCAGTTAAAACACAGCCTGACCGATGCCAAAACCACGGTCAAAAACATGATGATCACCTTTGTGGATCGGCTCAGCACCATGGCCACCTCAACGGGCGACTATCACGAAAAAATTGGCGAATATTCGGAAAAAATCAGCCACGCCAACAACATCACCGAATTAAACATCATTCTCGACGAAGTCTTGCAGGAGACCCGCCATATTCAAGCCGAAGCCTTAAGCTCGCGTGACAAAATGGTCACGGCGCGGCAAGAAGTGGATGAAGCCGAATCGCGCATCCATGCGCTGGAAGCCAAGTTACAACATATGAGCGAACTGGTGCGCGAAGACCAACTCACTGGTAGCTTGAACCGGCGTGGGCTGGATGATGTATTTGAACGCGAAACCGCCCGTGCCGACCGTCGCGGCACGCCGCTGTGCGTGGCCTTACTTGATCTGGATGACTTTAAACGCTTAAACGATACCCTGGGCCATCAGGCGGGCGATGGCGCGCTCAAGCATTTGGTTAAAGTGGTGAAAGACACGCTACGCTCGATGGATGTGATCGCGCGCTTTGGCGGCGAAGAATTTGTGATTCTCTTGCCGGAAACCACGATCGAAGCAGCCACGGCTACCATGACACGCTTGCAACGCGAGCTGACGCGCCATTTTTTCATGCATGAAAATGAACGCGTGCTCATTACCTTTAGCGCCGGGGTGGCCTTGCGCCGCCCGAATGAAGATCAAAACAGCTTGGTCTCGCGCGCCGACAAAGCCATGTATGAAGCCAAACGCACGGGGAAAAACCGGGTGGTGACGGCCAACTAAGTCACATCAATAAGTAAGTTGAGCAAATAAGCTGAGCCAATAAGCTAGCCAAGCAAATAAAACCGACCCGAGCCAACGCAAACCCTATGTCAACCATTCAAGCCCAGCTCGACTCACTCAAAACCCTGCCCCTGCCCCAAGCCTTGGCTTTGGCGCTCAACATTGCCGGGCAAGGCGCACTTCCGCTGATCGACTTATTTACCGCCGCCGAGCGCTTGAACCAACAGCAGCTCACCAGCGAGGCGTGCGACTTATACCAGGTGTGGTTGAAATCAACCGCATCGCCTGTCGCCTATGCTGCGCAGTTCAACTATGCGATCAGCTTGAGCAATCTCAGGCGTGATGTTGAAGCCGAACAAGCCTACCGCGCCGCCATTGCACAAAAGCCGGATTTTATTGAAGCCCATTTAAACCTGGGCACCTTGCTGGAGCGTTTGGGCCGTCCGGAAGAATCGATTGCTCTGTGGAATGCCGTACCCGGCTTTGGCGACTTCAATTCCCCCAACGACCGCCCCCTGCATGTGCAAGCCTGGAATAATTTGGGCCGTTTGCTCGAAATTCGCAAGCATTTCACACTGGCAGAACAGATGCTCACCAATAGCTTGCTACTCGACCCCAGCCAAACCAGCGCCCTCACGCATTGGGTGCATTTGCGCCAAAAACAATGCAAATGGCCTGTGTATCAGCCCTTTGGCCAGGTCACCGAACAGCAAATGCTGGACGCCACCTCGGCCCTGGCCTTATTAAGTGTTAGCGATGACCCGGCCTTGCAGCTGGCAGCGGCCAAACGCTTTGTGAAAGAGAAGGTGAGCATTTCAGAGCATACCCTGGCACCCGCCCAGGGTTACCGCCATGGCAGGCTACGGGTTGGTTATTTATCGTCCGATTTTTGCTCCCATGCGGTATCGATTCTGACTGCCGAACTGTATGAACTGCACGACCGCAACAAAATTGAATTGTTCGCCTTTAGTTGGAGCCGGGAAGATGGCACGCCCTTGCGCGCGCGCGTGATGCGTGCCTTTGAGCATTACGTGCCGATCCACACCATGAGCGATGAACAAGCAGCAATGTGCATACGCCAGCATGAAATTGATGTTTTGGTGGATTTGCATGGCCTCACCTCAGGCACCCGACCCGGGATTTTAGCTTGGCGACCGGCACCGGTGCAGGTCACCTATTTGGGTTTTCCCGGCACCACCGGTTTGCCCAATGTGGATTATGTGTTGGCCGATGAATTTGTGCTGCCACCCGAATTGGCCGAACATTTTTCAGAAAAACCGCTCTACCTGCCCAAGTGCTTTCAAATTAATGACCGCCAGCGCGAAATCGGCCCCTGCCCCACGCGCAAGGCTTGTGGTTTGCCCGAAACCGGCTTTATATTTTGCTCGTTCAATAACAACTTCAAATTTAACCCGGAAATCTTTGGCGCATGGATGCGCATCCTGCAACGAGTGCCCGACAGCATCTTGTGGCTGGTGTCGGATGGCGAGCAAGTGCGCAGCAATCTACAAAATGAAGCCATGCGCCTTGGCGTTCTAG
>JBKJLF010000164.1:0-9918 GCA_046597185.1 Burkholderiaceae bacterium
GTGCATCCACATCGTCACCCTATCAATCGCCTGCGCCTCATCATTCTTGGCCCAAGCCAGCAAACTGGCAGACACCTTCATCGGAAACGCCGTGCCCAGCAAAGCCAGCTTGCTCACCCGCCCGGGTGCCAGCAAAGCCGTCTCCAGCGCAATCAGCGAACCCATGCTGTGCCCAACCAGCGCGGCGGTGTGCACCCCCGCCGCATCCAGCACTTGCAGCAACCACGCCGCCTGCTGCTCAATACTGCCCAAGGCCTGCCCGCCACTACGGCAATGCCCCGGCAAATCCACTGCCAACACGCCAAAGCCATGGTGTGCCAGGTAGCGGCTTTGCAGCGCCCACACCGAATGATCATTTTGCGCGCCATGAATAAAAATCACCGTCGGCAAGCTCGCATCAAACGCCTTGCCACCCGTGTAGGCATACGCCTTGGCCTGATTGATTTCCCATTCCATCTCAAGCCCCTTGTCAGAATTTTTGCGACATTTTTAAACCACGCGCCAGGTCGGCAATCAAATCATCCGCGTCTTCTAGTCCCACCGAAAGCCGCATCGTGCCTTCTTTCAATCCCGCTGCCAGCAATTGATCGGCAGGGACGCGGAAATGGGTGGTGGACGCCGGGTGAATGATGAGCGACTTGGCATCGCCCACATTGGCCAAATGCGAAAAGACCTGCAAACTATCCACCAAACGCCGCCCCGCCGCCCGATCCCCCTTAATATTGAATGAAAACGCCGCCCCGCAACCCTTGGGCAAAAGCTGCTTGGCCAGTTCATAATCTGGGTGATTCGGCAATTCCGGGTACACCACCGACTCCACCGCCGCATGCGCCACCAAAAATTCCACCACACGGCGCGTGTTGGCAATATGCCGCTCCATGCGCAAACTCAGGGTTTCAATCCCTTGCAAAATCGCAAACGCATTATGCGGGCTCATGCACGCGCCAAAGTCACGCAAGCCCTCGCGTCGCGCCCGTAGCGCAAACGCGCCCACGCTCGATTCTTCGGTAAATACCATGCCATGAAACCCGGCGTAAGGCTCGCATAATTCGGCAAAACGCCCGGTTTGCCTATGCGCCGCATCCCAGTCAAACGTGCCGCCATCCACCAGCAAACCGCCAATCGCCGTGCCATGGCCGCATAAAAACTTGGTGGCGGAATGCACCAGAATATCCGCACCCATTTCCAAAGGCTGCATCAAATACGGTGTGGTAAAGGTGGAATCGAGGATCAAGGGCAAATGCTGCTCATGCGCCAGCGCGCCAATAGTCGGTACGTTGAGCACATCCAAACCCGGGTTGCCCAGGGTTTCGCCAAACAACAGCTTGGTTTCAGGCCGAATAGCTTGCCGCCAGGCATCGATATTACGCGGATCAACAAAAGTGGTCTCAATCCCAAAGCGTTTCAGAGTGTAAGCCAGCAAGTTTTGCGAGCCGCCGTAAAGTGCGCGCGAGGCAACAATGTGCGAACCCGCGCCCGCAATCGTGGCAATGGCCAAATGCAAGGCCGCCTGCCCACTGGCACAGGCCAAACCGGCCACCCCCATTTCCAGCGCCGCAATCCGCTCTTCCAATACCGCATTGGTCGGGTTGGACAGGCGCGAATATACGTGCCCGGCCCGTTCCAAATTAAACAAAGCTGCAGCATGGTCAGAATCATCAAACACAAATGATGACGTAAAGTAAATCGGCGTGGCGCGTGCGCCCGTGGCAGGGTCGGGCGCGCCGCCAGCATGCAGGGCGAGAGTGTCGAAACCGGGGTAAGGCGAGGTGCTCATTGGTCAATCCGTAGTCAGAATGTCGGCAATCGTAGCATTTTTTCAGCGGATTCTGCCACCAATCGGGCTATTTGTTGGTTATCTGGCTTTTTTTCTGCGTTCCGACGTGTGCCAATGTTAGGATAGAAAAAACTGGCATTGAATCAGAACCAAGCCATACCGAAACCAGACCATACCAAAAGTACATCGTCAAGCCAAAAGGAGCCATCATGAAAGTTTCTGAGATTCTTGAAGTAAAAGGTAATATTCTATACACCATCACCCCGGACATGCCCCTGCAAGAAGCGGTCAATACCATGGCGGAAAAGGATATCGGTTCGCTGGTGGTGATGGAATTTGGCGAATTGGTTGGCATTCTCACCTTCCGCGAAGTGATTAAAACCCTGCATAGCAATGGCGGTTCGGTCGGCAGCGATACGGTGCGCCTGCGCATGAATGATCACCCGATTACCGTCACCCCCAGCACCGAAGTGAATGAAGTGCGCCGCATTATGCTGGAGCAACATGCGCGCTATGTGCCCGTTATGGATGCCAAGGTGTTATTGGGCGTGATTTCGTTTTATGATGTGGCCAAAGCAGTGTTGGATGCGCAAAACTTCGAAAATAAAATGCTCAAAGCCTATATCCGCGATTGGCCAGCAGCAGGCGACGAATAAGCGCAAATATGAGCCAAATCAAATCAAGTGATCAGGCTGCTGGTAGCACCAGTAGCCCTGCGCCAACCAGCCAGTTTGCACTGCTGGCCCAAATTCGTTTTGCGCCATTTTTTTGGACCCAGTTCCTGGGCGCGTTTAACGATAATGTGTTTAAAACCGCCTTAATTACCGTCCTCACCTACCAATCTTTAAGCTGGACCAGCTTACCCGCCAGCGTGCTGACCAATCTGGTGCCGGGCCTGTTTATTTTACCCTTTGTCTTATTTTCTGCCAGTGCCGGGCAACTGGCCGAAAAAATGGATAAGGCGCGCCTGACCCGCCTTGTGAAATTACTGGAAATCGGTATCATGGGTGCCGCCAGCATCGGCTGGCTGACGCACAGCTTATGGTTGTTGATTGCGGCGGTGGTGGGCATGGGTTTGCACTCCACCTTATTCGGGCCAGTCAAATACGCGTATTTGCCGCAGCATTTACGCGCCGATGAATTGGTCGGCGGCAATGGCTTGATCGAAACCGGCACCTTTGTCGGCATCCTGTTGGGCGAAGTCCTGGGTGCGGTGCTGGTGCAGGCGCAACCCTGGGGCTTACACTGGGTGGCCTTTGGTACGCTGGCGCTGGCGGTATTGGGTTGGCTGGTGAGCCAGCGCATTCCAGTTTCACCCGCATCGATGCCAGACTTGAAAATCAACTGGAACCCATTCACCGAAACGATACGCAATTTAAGCCTGTCACGGCAAAACCGCCCGGTGTTTTTATCGATTTTGGGCAATTCCTGGTTTTGGTTTTATGGGGCGATTGTATTGGCGCAGTTTCCGGTGTATGCCAAAGACTATTTGCACGGCGACCATAATATTTTTGTGTTGTTGTTGACGGTTTTTTCAGTTGGGGTGGGCACGGGGTCGCTGTTATGTGAAAAACTCTCCGGGCATAAGGTGGAAATTGGCCTGGTGCCATTTGGTTCGATTGGCTTGTCTTTGTTTGGCCTGGATTTATATTTTGCCAGCCTGGCCTATTCCCATGGGGCCATGTCGGCGCATGAATTGAGCTTAGCAGGCTTTTGGCAGCAAGCCGGCAGTGGCCGGATTTTATTCGATTGTGGCTTGATTGGCATGTTCGGCGGTTTTTATATCGTGCCCCTGTTTGCCCTGATCCAAACCCGCTGCGAAAAAGGGCATTTGTCGCGCACCATCGCGGGCATGAATATCATGAATGCGATTTTTATGGTGGTGGCGTCCTTGATGGCCATGTTATTGCTGCGCAATGGTTTTACGATTCCAGAGTTGTTTTTGATTACCGCAATTTTAAATGCCGTGGTGGCGCTGTATATTTTTAGTCTGGTGCCCGAATTTTTAATGCGCTTTTTGGCCTGGATGTTGCTCAAAACCATGCATCGGGTGGATCGTATCAATTTGCAAGAAATCCCTGACGAGGGGCCGGCGGTGCTGGTGTGTAATCATGTCAGTTTTGTCGATGCGCTGGTGATTGGTGCGGCCAGCCCACGTCCGATCCGCTTTGTGATGGATCATCGCATCTTTAAAATGCCCTTTGTCGGTTGGTTATTTCGTTGCTGCAAAACCATACCGATTGCACCCGCCAAAGAAGATCCATTTTTGATGGAACGTGCTTTTATCGATATCGCCCAAGCCTTGCATGAAGGGGATTTGGTCTGTATTTTCCCGGAAGGGCGTTTGACCAGCACTGGCGAAATGGGCGAATTCAAGGGCGGTATCATGAAGATTTTGGAACGTAGCAAAGTACCGGTGATTCCCATGGCTTTGCGTGGCCTGTGGGGCAGTATGCTCACGCGCGACAAGGGTAATTTATTTGGCCGCTCATTTCGGCGCGGGCCTTGGTCACGCCTGGAGTTGGTGGTGGGCCAAGCGCTGGCACCGGATGTGGTCAGCCCGGAACTGTTACACCAAAAGGTTGCGCAATTGCGCGGTGACTGGCAATGACTGAAAATAACTGAAAATAGCGCTTAAAACAAAGGTTTGCAGATACTGCTGGCTAACTTGGGTTTGCTTTCGAACACATTGTCGTCATGCGGGGCTTGTGGGGTGAGGGGGGCGATGCGTGGCAGGGTCAGGGTAAATTCGGTGCCGTGTCCGACTTCACTTTGCACCGAAATGCGCCCACCCAACACGCCCGTGACAATATTATGGGTAATATTCAAACCCAAACCGGTGCCTCCGGTGCCCATTTTGGTGGTGAAAAACGGATCATAGATGCGCCGTAGGTTTTCTGGCACAATCCCTACGCCATCATCGGCAATGCTTAGTTCAATCCATTCTTTATCGAGCACCGTACCAGTAATCGAAATCAAGCCCGTGGCGCAACCTTCAAAGCCGTGGATCAAGGCATTATTCACCATATTGGTCAGTACTTGCCCCAGGGGGCCGGGGTAGCTATCCATTAAAATATCCGGATCAATGGTTTGCGCTACGCTGAAATTGGTTTTTTTGATCATCGGCCAGAGCGTGAGTACAATTTCACCAACCACTTCGGCCAAATTGAAATGGCGGCGTTGTGAGCTGGTTTGATCCACCGCCACTTGTTTAAAGCTGGTCACCAAACCGGCCGCGCGCTGTAAATTGCGCATCATAATGTCACCGGCCCGATCCACATCGCGAATAAAGGCTTCCAATGATGAGCGTTTTAAACCATTTTCATAGCTGCTGGAAAACACCGCCGTTTGATCAACCAGGGTGGAGGCCACCATCAAGGTATTGCCAATCGGGGTATTGAGCTCATGGGCAATCCCCGCCACCAGCGAGCCCAGAGCGGCCAGCTTTTCACTGCGCACCAAATCCTCTTGCGCGCGTTTTAAGGTTTCCAGGGTGCTGGCCAATTCTTCGTTGGCTTGTTGCAAGGCAATGGTGCGTTCTTCAACCCGATGCTCCAGGTTGACGTTCAAATCATGAATCGCCAATTCATTATTGAATTTCTCGGTAATGTCTTCAAATGCCGCCGTAATAAAATTTTCATTCATCAAAGAAAATGAGTTTTGCGAAATCTGTACAAAGATTTGATTGCCATCGCTTTGATTCATCCAGGTTTCAATATGCTCATTGGTATCGGTTTGTGTGAACAGGCGCAAACTCATTTCGCGGTCGGTGTATAAATTCAATTCAAACGTGGTTTTGCCGATGGCATGCTGGCGCGGATGGATAAACAAATGTTCAAACGCATGATTGACATCTTTAATGCGGAATTTTTGATCAATTTCAATCACGGCCATGGCCACCGGGGAAGAGTGGAAAATCGTTGAAAAGCTGCGCTCGCTATTGCGTAGCGCTTCTTCGGCACGTTTGCGCTCCAGTTCGCTGGAGGCGCGTTCGCTGAATACTTGCAACAGGGATTTCACCAAATCCGGGTTGCCCAATTCTTCGCTATGCATCACACCCAATACGCCAATCGGTTGCCCAGTCGCATCACGCAAGGGCGCGCCCGCATAACTACGCATGCCGATGCGCGATAAATCGGTATCCCGCGGGAAGGTTTGTTGTACATCACCCGGAAACACTGCCAACTGGCCTTCCAGCGCGACTTGGGCGGGGGTGTCTTTGATGTCGATTTCATAGTTGTCACACAATTTACCATCCACATAATTGGCCATGGTGCGGATGATGTTGGGGGCGTCATGTTGGCGCAACCCAATAAAGGCGCGATCAGTGCGCAAGGCTTGCGCCAGATCAGTCACCAGCAATTGGAAAAAGGCTTCATTGCCAATGCCTTGCGTGCCTTGCGCCAAGCGCAGCAAGGCGCGATCAGCTTCAGCTTTTTGTTGCTCGGAACGAAGTTTTTCGGTCACATCGCGCATTACGGCCAGCATATAGGTTTCTTCGTCGATGCCAAACACAGTGGCGTTGATCAGGCATTTGCGAATGGCCCCGGATTTGGTGCGCATTTCCCAAGGCAAATCGCGGATGGAATGATGGATTTTTAGGTCTTCGATCAGTTTTCGGCGCTGCTCAGGATCGACCCAGAGGTTTAATTCGTAGGGATTTTTATTCAATAATTCTGCTGAGGTATAGCCCGTGGTGGCTTCAAAAGCCGGATTGGCCTCCAGAAAAATACCATCTTCCAGGCGAGTAATGGATACGCAATCGGTATGCACCTGGAATGCGCCCGAGAATTTGGCTTCCGACACGCGTTGTGCTTCTTCTACCCGGCGTTTTTCGGTGATGTCTTCGGCAATCGACAGTAGCCGTTCAGTATGGCCGTTTTCATCGGCAATTTGGCTATTGTTCCATTGGCAAGTAATGAGTTTGCCGTCCGCGCGCAGGTTTTGCCTGACTTCGCTCTGGCCGCTGGACAAAGACTGAAATACCATATCGGCTTGATTGTTGGCGTTTTCCGGCAGCAGAAACCGGGCATGCTGGTGTAGCGCCTGTTGCCGGGTATGGCCAAAAATGCGTTCGGCCGCGCTATTCCATTCGATCACGCGGCAACCCAAATCCCACTCAATAATCGCCAGCGGGCTTTGTTCAACCAAGGCACGAAAGCGTGCTTCGCGCTCGCGCAATTCGTGTTCGACCCGTTTGCGTTTATCGATATCGAGTTCGAGTTCATTATTTTTTTGCGCCAGTTCGTCAAATAAATGGCGCAGGCTAATACGCGTGGTTTCCATGCGCTTGCTGAGCAAACCAATTTCATCGAGTCGGGTCCAGGTGAATGGTTCATCGAGCTTACCTGCCGCCAGATTTTCGGCACCGGCTGCCAGTCGCCGTACCGGGCGCACCAGGCGTCGATCCAGTAACACCAAAATCAACACCAAAGCGAGGATGATTTGCGCCACCAAGGCGAAGAAATAGGCTTGTAAGCTTTCGAGAATAATTTTACGCGGCCGGGTACTGGTGACTTCAATGAAAATCGTACCAATCGGGCTTTTGCGATACACCACCGTTTGTTGGCGCGAGGCGCTATAGCCGTGCCGCCGCTCAGGCCGTTCTTTGGCCACAAACACGCCCAGTGAATTATCACGCACATCGATGCGCACGATATCTTCATTGCGCATCATCGATTCCAGCAGCGCCTGACCGCTTTCCTGATCGACGTTCCATAATGATTCCTGCATGCCATTGGCCAGCACATTGGCGTTTTGGTCGAGAAGCTCTTGCGTGCGTTTTCGAATATCTTGGTCGTAGTGGGCAAACCAGGAAAAACCCAGAATCAATAAAGCGGGCACAAACAGCCCTGTTACCACGGCCAGGATAATGGCGCGCCTCAGTGTCAGGATGTGCAGGTTCATGACCTTGAGCCTGAATCAGGTTTGGGTGCCAGAACGATTATTTTCCATCCATTCGAGCAGTTGCGGCGATTTCATCGGTCGTCCGAATAAAAAGCCTTGTGCCTGAGGGCAATGTAAATCAGTCAGAATCTGGGCCTGGGTTTCATCTTCCACCCCTTCGGCAATCACCGTCAGGTCAAGATTACGACCCAGCGAGATAATCATCGACGCGATGCTGCTGCCGCGCGCAGAACCGGTGATTTCGGTAACGAAAGCACGATCAATTTTGAGCCGATCAATCGGCAAGCGTTGCAAATAGCTGAGAGAAGAAAAACCGGTGCCAAAATCGTCAATCGCAATATGTACCCCGGTTTGTTTGATGTCATTGAGCATGCTGATGAAACTGTCGGGCTTGTCCATGGCCATCGATTCGGTAATTTCGAGTTCGACCGACGTGGGCGGTGCCCCGGTTTCCTGTAACGCGGTGCGCAACATATCGACAAAACAGGGATGGCGGAACTGGGCTTGCGAGACATTGATCGACATCGTGAAATCGAGAAAACCCAGCTTGCGCAGGCCGACCAATTCAAAGCAGGCGGTGCGTAATACCCATTCACCCAGGGCAATGATCAAGCCGGAATACTCCGCAATGGGAATAAAGCGATCCGGCGAAATAAATGTGCCTTCTTCGGTTTGCCAGCGTAACAGGGCTTCGGCACCGACCACTTTGCGCGTAATAAAATCAATTTGTGGTTGGTAGACCACAAATAACTGACCTTTTTCAAAGCTGGTACGCAGCGCATGCATCAGGCGCACCCGTTCGCGGATTTCCACGCCCATGCTGCGCGAAAAATAGAAATGTCCGGCCCGTTGTTGTAATTTCGCACGTTTTAGGGCAATGTCGGCATCTTTCAAGGCGTCCGCGCCCGTGCCTTCATAATCGAGCAAACTCACCAGACCCACCGTGGCCGATAATTGCACCGCATGCCCATCAATCGAAAACGCCACCTTAAACAGGTTTAAGATTAATTCCGGCGTGACCGCCGTGTTGGAACCGAGTACGGCAAAAATATCGCCGCCCACGCGTGCCAGAATTAAATCGGTACTCAGTTGGGTCTGTAAGCGGTTGGCGACCGAGAGCAGCAATAAATCACCAAATTGATGACCCAGTGCATCATTGGTCTCGGCGAAGTGATCAATATCGACCAGCGATAAGGTTTGATCCAGGCGCGGCGTGGCCGTCAGTTGCTCATTTAAAATTTCAATCAGGCGGGTACGATTCGGTAATTTGGAAAGTTGATCGTAGAATGCAAAGTCGTGCAAGTGCGATACCAACATCACATTATCCAGGCCCACTGCAATATTGCCGCAAAATACTTCCAGTAAGCGTTGGTCGATTTCGCCCAGCGGGGTATCGGTATCGAGAAAAGCGGCAAAATCGCGCCCTGATTTACCAACAAAATACAAAGTTGTATAGTTATTGGAATAGGTGTGGCGTTTTAAGAGTAGCGTTTCCCGGATGGCATCGATAATTCGATGATCAGTAATTTCGCTGACTGGGTGATTCACCATCGATTGATAATTGCCGCCGCCCGCGATAATGACCAATTCATCATGGCTGTCGTTAATACGTTCCTGCGCGCAAATCAAACCTTCGGGCTTTAAGCCCAACAGAGCAGCAATTTGAATGATGACGCCTGCGGCAAAATTTTGCAAACCATGTAAAGCCATCAGTTCGGTACTGGCGTGAACGATTAAATCCAGCCCACGCCGGCTGGCGCTAATGGTGCGGATTTGTTCATAAGAACGGATGGCCGAGGTGACCGTGGTGAATAATTTGATGCGCGTGAGTTCGGACTTGGTTTTATAGTCGTTGATATCGAAATCGCGAATGGCATCGATTTCTGGCGCATAACCCGGTTGCCCGGTGCGTAAAATAATGCGCACATCGGTCATTTTTAATTGTTCGCGGATATAGCGCACCAATTGCAAACCGGCATCATCGGCTTCCATGACGACATCGAGCAAAATGACGGCGATTTCCGTGTCGTTTGCTAAAATATCCCGTGCTTCGCGCGCCGAGTAGGCATGCACGAATTCAAGGGTTCGATGCTGCATTTCGATATTGCCCAAGGCAAAGGTGGTGGCAGAATGAACATCTTCATCGTCATCAATAATCATGATGCGCCAAACATTGGCGTTGCCACGCTCATTTTCGTCGTGTGGGAACTCGTCCAAAAAGACCAAATCGTCCT
>JBKJLF010000427.1:0-5902 GCA_046597185.1 Burkholderiaceae bacterium
CATGGCGTCCGTGCCGCCGGTGTAGCGATTATTTTCATTGAAACCGTAATACACCGTGCGCCCAAGGTTGTCTGTTACCAGCGTTTGGCTTTTTGCGTACATAAACTGCCAGCTCAAGCCAATATTGGTGTGATTGCGCAGCACCTTGGTTGCAGGGGTATGCTCGGTGTAGTCGTATTCCGACACCAAGCCACCCGGCTGCGCGTGCTTGATCATGATGTGGTTGGCATACGCAAACTCACGCGTGAGCTCGCCCGCGCGGTTGCGCACGCGCACCAGGTCGCCGTTGGCGTCGTATTCGTAGCTGACCAAGTTGGCCGGAGTTTGGCCGGTTTGCGCGACTTGGCCAGATTGTGGCATTTCTGCCACACTGGTCAAGCGGGCTCGTTCATTAAATGTCAGCACCAGAACCCGCCCGGCACTGTCGATAAGCTTAACGGGTTGCTGCCGCGCATCATATTCAATGCGAATGCCATTGCCGTTGAAGTCAGTCTGGCTAACCAAATGCGCTATCTTTGCGGCATGGTTGGGCAGTACAAAGCGGTTGCGGATGTCGTTCTGATCCGTCAATTCAAAGGTGTACAAGTCAACCCGTAACAGCGTGATTTGCTCATGCCGCGAATAAAACGATTCCCCCACCGACAAATGGTGAAACGCAATGCCACGATTCAAGCCATCCAGCAAGGTGATTTGTTCCGCACCAAATTCCAGTGCCAGCGATATCGGCAAATGCCAACCCTGGCCCAGCCAGCCAGTGCGGTGGTTGTCCGAGCTATAGCTGCGCTGCCACGGCAAGGGCAAAATAGCGGGTAAATTGAAGTCGAGGTCGCTGGCTTCAAACAATACTTTGCAGCCGTTAATGGCATCCACGGGCTTACCCGTCCAGGCACAGGTGACGCCATCTTTTTTCGCGTTGCCCTGCTTTTTAGGGTCTGCGGCAGCTTCCGCCTTCGCTTTGGCCTTGCTTGCCGCTGCCGCATCCGCAGCACGTTTATCTGCCGCTTTGGCCGCACTGGCTGCGGCGTCGGCTGCACCGCCCGTTGTTTTGGCCACAGGCACAATCTTTTCCAGCCGCGCGACTGTTCTGACCAAACCCGGCACCTTGCTGGCGATTTTGGCAATCGCTGTCACACCGTCGATGATCATCAAAATATCCATCAACAATTCGCCAAAAATCTCACCCGCATGGAAAGAACCTGCCAGCGTGTGCTTGGCCATGTGGGTTTCGTATTCCTGAAATTTCTTCGCTTGTGAATCGGTGATTTTCTTGAACGACTCGGACGGGTTTTTAAACGCGTAAGTTACCGCTGCAAACAATGTTTGGCGCGCTTCGTAGGCTTCGCGGGTTTTGATTTCAAATGAGGGGGAATACGATGCCTGTATTACCAACATCGCACCGCCCGGTGCCACCATCAAACTGGCGTTGCGAGCCAGCCGCTCCCAAAAAGTTTTTGCATGCCGCGCGCCATACACTTCGGCCAGCACAAACATTTGCGCCATTTCAGCCAGGTCAAACACGCTTTTAACGATGTTTTCACCCATGCCAAATACCACGCCAGCCGAAAACGATTGGTTGCCCAGTATAGTACCCACCGCCGAACGCGTATCGATCCAGTTGGTGGCCACCGCCACCTGATGCATGGCATCGTGAAAGGCCTTCAGCACATCATCAGCAATCACCTCCATTTCGGCGCGGGATGGCCTGGTCACGCATTGCGGGCCGTTGGGTAGATTATTGGTACGGGCGTTGGTACCGCTGTCGATTGGCTCGCGGCGGCCGTTGTAGCCCAAAATGCTGGTCGTACCCATGCGTGAAACTCCGAAAGAAATGGCTTGTTAGCTGACAGTGTAGCATGGCAGCCACCCCGCCATCACGCTTAATGCTCACTGGTCAGCTTAAAAAACTTCTCCGGCGAAACCCGAATCGCCGCACCCGTCGGGCAGGCGCGCACGCAGGCCGCCCCACCTTTCAAATCCATACAAAGATCACATTTCACCGCTTTTTTCGCCACCGTCGGATCAGCCTCGGCTTGCCGCTTGCCCGGTGGCGCGCCCAGGCCAAATCACAACCACGATAAGCCGCCGCCGCGATTTCGTTAATCAACAGGATGTCTGACGCGTCGCCCACGCCTTGCCCCAGCATGAATTGAATCAGCTCGGTGTCGCCGCCCACATTGCTTTCCATCGCCGCATTTTTCTGGTTGCGCGCGACAATCTGGTCTTCAATCGAAGCACGCCATGCCGGGTTGAGGGCAAGCTGCTGCTTGAAGATGTCGGCCTTCAAAACCAGGGCCTCGGTCATCACGGCAGCCGTCACCGTGGCCGAACGCCTGGCGTTATTCACCAGCGCCATTTCACCAATATAATTACCCGCCGATACGTAGGAAAAAATCTTGACTTTGTTGTCGATTTTTTTCGAGATGGTGACCGAACCACGGCGTATCAAATACAAACCATCGGCTTCGTCATTTTCATTAAATAACACTTCATTGGCGTTATAGCGGCGTAATTCCACACTGCCCTGCACCAGTGCATTAACCGCATCTGCACCCAACATCGGCCCGATATAGCTGGAAATGGCATTGCGCACAAACACTTCATCCATCTGGCGACGCACACTATCGACCGATTCAATCAGTTTCATGGCCTGCTTGATCAGCGGGTAGCCCTCAAGGCACCCACAATATACAGGCCGGGTATCGTCGATACATAGGATTCAGACAAAACCGGGAGTGCGGCCCAGTTGGCGTTGGGGAACGCAATGCCGAAGCGCTCAACCAATTGGCGCGGTGGCGATGCCCCAAGGCGCGCGATCAGCCGGTCGCAAACCATACTGCCCTCGCCTGTTTTGCCGTTGTACACATATTTGAGCGGCCGCTGGTTGTCTTCCACCCGCTGGTTGTCTTCCACCCGCACCGCTTTGGCGCTGTAATGAATCTTGATTTTCCCCTCTTTTTCGGCGGTCAGAATCAAGCGCCGATTGCCGTCCTTACAACTGATGAATTCCTCGGAACGAATCACCATGATGACTTTATTTTGCCGTGACAAGCCGAGCGCATTTTCAATCGCCGCGTCACCCGCACCAACCACGACGATGGTTTCATCGCTATTCAAAATGGATGTCGCTGCGTAAAGGTAAAATGGCGGGCTCCGCCATCACATGCTTACCCTTTTGATATTGGTAAATCGTGTCGGACGCATGCGCCTTGGCTTCCAACAAAATATGCCCGATCCCCAGTGCCGCCGCACGCGTCGCCGCCGATAAACCGGCTGGCCCGGAGCCGATGATGGCAATCGTAAAATGGCTACCAGGCTGACCTGGTGCGCCTGGCGTTGGTGTCGATGGCGGGGCTTGGGTCATGGTGTCACCTGTGGCGAGATGAAGGTTTGCAGTGCAGCCAATTGCGTGCTGAACACCTGCGGCTGGAATTTGTCTTCATCCGCCAAGGTCTTGCGCATCAAGCTCAGTTGCTGATTCACTTTGGCTGGCAACCGCAGGCCATTTTGTCGGTTCAGACTGGCGCATAAGCTGGACAGCGATATTCCAGACGCTACTGGAGAGTGCATATGCACAAAATACGGACTACACCGATTCAGTTGTGTACGCTGGCGTCACGCAAGCCCAACCCGGGAATCCAACCTGTGGTTACTTATTTGATCTCAAATATACGATAGCACAACGCATTCCGATTAGTGCATTATTTCGTTACTTGTTTTGAATTAAAAAAAGTGCTTGCCTAACCACCAAAAAATGGCCGCAACAAAGGCCGATGCCGGAATCGTCAAAATCCATGCCCACACAATCCCACCTGCAACCCCCCAGCGCACCGCATTCATCTTTCGAACCGATCCCACCCCCACAATTGCGCCAGTAATCGTATGGGTGGTAGAAACCGGCACCCCCATGGCTGTGGCCAGAAACAGCGTAATGGCACCGCCCGTTTCGGCACAAAATCCACCGACCGGTTTGAGCTTGGTAATGCGCTGGCCCATGGTTTTGACGATGCGCCAGCCACCAAACAGCGTACCCAAACTGATGGCGGTATAGCACGATATGATCACCCATTTCGGCAAACTGTCCTTGACCGCCATGTTGCCGCTGGCAATTAACAACATCCAGATAATACCGATGGTTTTTTGCGCATCATTACCACCATGACCCAAGCTATACAGCGAGGCCGACACCAGTTGCAAGCGACGAAACCATTTATCAACCCGTGCAGGCGAAGAACGCACGAATATCCACGATACCGCCACCACCAAAATCGAACCAAACAAAAAGCCCAGCGTGGGCGAGAGCACAATAAAGAGGATGGTTTTGCCCAAACTGGCCACATTCAAGGAAACCACACCCGCCTTGGCCACCGCCGCACCCACCAGACCACCAATCAAAGCATGGGAAGAAGAAGAAGGAATGCCATAGTACCAAGTCACGACATTCCAAAAAATAGCGCCCACCAAAGCACCAAAAACGACATGTTGATCGATGATGCCAGGGTCAATCAAGCCCTTGCCCACGGTGGCCGCAACGGTTAAGGGGAACACAAACACCGCAGTAAAATTAAAAAATGCTGCCATCGCCACCGCCGTGTGTGGTTTCAAAACACCGGTCGAAACCACCGTTGCAATCGCATTGGCAGCATCATGAAAACCATTCATGAAGTCAAACAGTAAAGCCAAGCCAATTAATAATACCAGTACGTAAATACTGATTTGCATAGTATGCATGACAATTACTCGCTTTTAAAGAAAGGGAAAGGGCACAAAAATTTAAGCATGGAATCAAGCATTTTCGACCACAATCCCTTCGATAATCACCGCCACATCTTCACAGCGATCCGTCACCGTTTCCAAAATCTCATAAATTGCTTTAAGCTTGATCAGGTTGCGCACATCCGGTTCATCACGAAACAACTTGGACAAGGCCGCGCGCATGACATGATCGGCGTCGGATTCCAGGCGGTCGATTTCGACGCACAAAGCCAGCATTTGGCGCGAATTGTCCATATTATGCAACAAGGCCACCGCTGCCTGCACTTTTTCGGCACAGGCCAGACATAATTCCGCAAGCCGTTTGGCTTCCGGCGTAATGACTTGAATATCGTACAGGGAAACGGTTTGCGCCGCATCTTCCATTAAATCGAGGATATCATCCATGCGTGTAATGAGCTTATGGATTTCATCCCGGTCCAGCGGCGTAATAAAGGTTTTGTGCAAGGTATCGATGGTGGCGTAGGTGATTTTATCCGCCTCTTTTTCGATGGTTTCAATGGCATGCACCCGAATGTCGAGGTCATCAAAATTAGTCATCAAAGCCACTAATTCTTTTGCACCTTTTACACATAGTGCTGCATGTTGGTTAAAATAATCAAAAAACTTGCCGTCATGAGGCATCAAACTTCCAAACATATTCGCTCTCTCTATGATTTAAGCGGAACTTCATTAACAAAAAAACACTTCTTACAAAATTTTTGCATCCAAAGTAGATTAATCACCACCATACACACCCAAACTACCCGTATAATTATCAAACTTGGTATATTTACCGAGGAAAGTCAGGCGTACCGCCCCGATGGGGCCGTTACGTTGTTTGCCGATAATAATCTCCGCCGTACCTTTATCGGGTGAATCAGGATTGTATACCTCATCACGATAAATAAACAGAATCACGTCAGCATCTTGCTCAATTGCGCCCGATTCACGCAAATCAGACATCACGGGGCGCTTGTTCGGTCTTTGTTCCAAAGATCGGTTTAACTGTGACAAGGCAATGACAGGACAGCCTAATTCCTTGGCCAAGCCCTTCAAACCGCGTGAAATTTCCGAGATTTCGGTGGCGCGATTTTCACCCGGCGAGTTGGCACCCATCAGTTGTAAATAATCGACAATGATCAAACCCAGC
>JBKJLF010000431.1:0-3292 GCA_046597185.1 Burkholderiaceae bacterium
TGAACTGGTGTTCGTTGAATTACCCAAATTTACCAAAACCGAAGCCGAATTGGCCAATATGCTCGACAAATGGTGTTATTTCTTGCGCTATACCCGGCGTTTGGAAAACATTCCCACGGTGTTGGCACAAGAAAAAGCCATCGAACATGCATTTGGCATTGCCAACCGGGCACAATTATCACCCGAAGAATTGGAACTGCAAGAACGCCGGGAAATGTATCTGCAGGATCAGCGCGGCATGATCCAAAAAGCAAAAAAAGATGGCCGTGCCGAAGGTATCGCTGAAGGTAAGGCTGAAGGGAAGGCTGAAGGTAAGGCCGAAGGCGAATATGAAAAAGCCATCGCCATCGCTCAAAACCTGAAAACCCTGGGCCTCACCGATGAGCAAATTGCCATGGCGACAGGTTTGGGGCTGGCAGAATTGGCACAACTGGCCACGCCAGCGCCCACTCAAAACTGAGTCACCCAAACCGGCGCTGACCATAAAATTTTACCGTCATCCTGCGTAATTTTGGCATAGTAAAAGTGCTCGCCAACGGCAGGGGTGATGGTGGTGGTGGCTGTGGTCGATAATTGCGTGACCGTCCCCTTACATTTGGGCACGCCCTGATAAATAATCACCGACTTCACGCTACGCCCCTGGCTATTGGCAAAATTACTCACCAGCGTCAAGGGCCCGGTATTGCTAAAACGCTCGCCCATTACATGGCCGTTGGCCGTCAACACGATTTGCGAATTTTTATCCATGCTGGCAAACACGCGGCGCGCTTTTAAGGCGGCGATAAAATTGGCACTGTTCATTGCTGCACCATCCGGTAGCAACACCCCGGTACGGTTGGTGTAGGATGCGCCCCAATTGGCACAATGATTATCTTGATTGGTACTGAAGGCCACATGAAAACCCGCCTCCAGCGCTTTATTGCAGGCACTTTGATAGCTGGATTGACCCGTTTCCGTCTCACTGGTGTTGGTGGAAAAAGCCGAGGTATTGAGTACTTCACACAATACCATGGCTTGATCACCATCCGCCGTGTACCCCAAGGCCACGCCGCCCGCCAAAAATTGGCCACTGCTGGCCGGATGGTTAAATTGACCAACCCAACCGCGCTGCCGCATCAGCGTATACAGCGCGGCATAATCGCCTTTGGCGGTGTAAGTATCGCCAATCAACTGATTGCTGCTGTTGTATTCCCACTCCAACAATTCATTGGCGTTGAAAATATTCAAGTGCCCGCCATTGTTAATCACGCCCCACTCCATGCCATAAATCCCCAAAAAACCAGGGTGCGCCGCATTGAAGTTGGCGGCGGCGGATAAGCCGGATTGATACAGATTTTTGGCCGTCGCCGGATTGGCACTGGTGTTGGTATTGTCGGAGCCGTCGTACATGTGATTATGTTCGGAGGTCATCAGAAAATTCAAGCCGCGCGTCAATGCGTACTGGTAGGCGTCTAGCGGGCCAAACGCGCCTTTTTGCGGTGTTTGCGCCCCGGTGCAGGCACTGAGACTGCCGCCGCCATCGCTGTGATTGGTTTGACTGTGCAAATTGCCGTAGTAGACGGTGTAAGGCAGGGAGCCAGCCACCACAGCAGGTGCGGCGGCGGTGCTTGGGGTAACCCCTGGCACACGATTAACGCTGGCAGCAGGTCGATCTGTCAAGCCAGGCAAGGCCTTGAATTTTGGCATGGCAGGCGTCGGCACATTGCCCACCTGAATTGGCCAACTTTGTACAATCACTTCCGCCGGTTCATTCGCCAACATCTGCGCTAACTTCTGCGCCAGCATCCGTTCAACCACGCCCGCCCGATCGCGCGCAGTCCACATTCAGATTAGCTTACAATCAATACCGCCTCATGACACAACGGTATGATAATAATACCGATATACCAAAATGAGACAGTTTTCCATGCGTGTTCAGGTAACCACACTGGCCTGCGTCATGCCGGTGTGCCCACTAATGTCCGCCACTTGATACGCCACTTTAATCAAGCCCGCCAAAGCTTGTTGGGTATCCTGTTGATGCTGGCTGGGGTCGGCTTCATATTTTTCGATATACACCCGCAAGGTAGCGCCTTCGGTGCCGGTGCCGGAGAGGCGGTACACAATGCGCGAACCATCGGCAAACATCAGGCGTATCCCTTGCCCGCTGGTGCTGGAACCATCCACCGGATCATGGTAAGCAAATTCATCGGCCACCTGAATGCTATAGCCACCCAGGGTGCGCCCGGTCAAGCCCGGCAACTGGATGCGCAAACCGTGCATTAATTCTGCCGCAGACTGGCTATTGATGGCTTCAAAATCATGACGCGAATAAAAATGGCGACCAAACCTGGCCCAATGTTCCTGCACCAGGGTATTGACTGACTTACCCGTAGCCGCAATAATATTCAACCAGAACAATACCGCCCAAATGCCATCTTTCTCGCGGATATGGTTGGAACCTGTGCCATAACTCTCTTCACCGCACAGGGTGATTTTATTAGCGTCAAGCAAATTACCGAAAAACTTCCAACCTGTGGGCACTTCGTAACAGGGCAAACCCAATACCTGGGCCACTTTGTCGCAGGCGCGCGAGGTCGGCATGGAGCGCGCAATCCCCATCAAGCCAGCATGGTAACCCGGTGCCAGCTTGGCATTGGCCGCCAAAATGGCCAAACTGTCGGAGGGCGTGACACACAATTTTTGGCCAGCAATCAAATTCCGATCCGCATCGCCGTCGGATGCGGCACCCATATCGGGCGGGTTGTCGCCATCCATATGCCGTAACAGTTCCGCTGCATTCACCGGGTTGGGGTCGGGGTGCATGCCGCCAAAATCAGGCAGTGGTTCACCATTTAATACCGTGCCCGGTTTCGCGCCCAGTTCGCCTTCAAAAATCGCCATGGCATACGGGCCGGAAATGGCACACATCGCATCAAAACACAGGGTGAAGCCGCTGGCGAACAAGGCTTTGATGGCAGGAAAATCAAACAACTGCTTTTGCAACTCAATATAATCCACCACCGGGTCAATCACTTCCAGCAACATGGTTTCAATGCGCTGCTGCCCCAGCGAATAAATATTGATGCTCGAAACGCTGCTGATGGCATAACTGTTCATCTCCTGACTGTTGGCAAACATCAGTTCGGTGAGTTTTTCCGGGGCCGGGCCACCGTTGCTGCCATTGTATTTGATGCCGAAATCGCCATCCGGCCCGGCCGGATTATGGCTGGCTGAAAGAATGATGCCACCCATGGCCCCGTATTTGCGAATCACACAACTGGCCGCTGGCGTGGAGAGCAAACCACCGCGC
>JBKJLF010000445.1:0-3164 GCA_046597185.1 Burkholderiaceae bacterium
TGATGAAGTGGATTTGAAAGACAGCGATCAGGTCGCCAGCATTTTCATCAAGGGCCAGCGTTTGTTTGCCGATGCCTTTACCACCGCCGTGCTGGCAGACATGAATGCCATTGCCTATGACTTGAAAGCGATTCATGTCGGGCTACTCAAAAACTTCCCGGTACAAGGCTTTGGCCTGCATGTGCAAGAAGGCGATTTGCATGATGTGACCGATCAACGCGAAATGTCCCAAGGCATGTTTCGCGCTTTGTCGCTGCTGGTGCAACTGAACTATTCGCTGCTCAGTAAAACCCCGAGCTGCATTTTGATTGATGACATTGGCGAAGGCCTGGATTATGACCGATCCAACAGCCTGATCGAGCTCATTATTGGCAAGGTGAAAGGCTCGGCGGTGCAGGTGATCATGACCACCAACGACCGTTTCGTCATGAATAAAGTGCCGCTGGCGTATTGGTCGGTGATCCAGCGGGTGGGTAACAAATCGATCTTTTTCAATCACAAAAATTCACAGCAAACCTTTGATGAATTTGCCTATTCCGGCTTAAGCAATTTTGATTTTTTAAAGACGGAATTTTATATCTCGGGCTATGAAAAAGAGGATGACTGATGAAAAAAATGGCGATTTTTGTCGAGGGGCAAACTGAGCAGTTTTTCGTCACCAGGTTGTTGATTGAAATCGCCGGCGCAAAAAAAGTCGCCATCGAATTGAAGCGTTTTGCGGGCAAGGGCAAGCCTTCGCTGCAAGTGTATGCCAGTGGCCTCGTTAAACCCGTGCAGCCACAACACGGCGTACTCATTTACGATTGTGGCGGCGATGAAAGCGTCAAAACGCGCATCATTGAAGAACATCAAAACCTGTTCAAACAAGGCTATACAGAAATCATTGGCCTGCGTGATTTGTTTCCCGTGCCCGATCTGGCCAAACTGGAAGCGCGCCTGTTGCATGGTTTGGTGCATAACGGTGTAAGGCTGGAGCCGATGCTGCCCAATGGTTGCAGCATCGTGGTGGCGGTGCAGGAAATTGAAGCCTGGTTTCTGGCAGAAACGCATCACTTTACCTGCATTGCACCGCTGCTGGATGAAGCCTTTATCACCGCCAATCAGGCCAGTTTGGGGTTTAACCCGTACACCGACGATATGACCAGCCGAAGCCAGCCCGCGCAGGATTTGAAAAACCTGTATCTGTTGGCAGGCAAATCCTGGAACAAGAAAAAGAGCAATCTCGAAAGAACCATCGATTGCCTCGATTACGCCAATCTCTACTTCAATTTGCGCTATAAAATTGCGAAATTGGATGAGTTGATTGGGAAGATTGATCGCTTTTTGACACTGTAACTGGAAATTTTGAAGCGCTTGGTGTAGACTCGCCTGATCATGAAACCACAAACCACCTACGATTTTATATTGGATAAATGGACACCGCAAACGCTGCCCATGGCACGGTTTTGTCAGTATCTGGAGCAGTTGGTGTTGTTGTTTGGTAATAAAGAGGCAGTGCATTTTGATGCCCTGCGAGCGGGTAGCGCGATACAGCAAATCAGTGTCGATGCGGTTGCGCTGCCACAAGTGCAAGCCAGGGTGAGCCTGCTGGGGCAAGCGGATGCACCGGGGGATATCAAAAAAATTCAGCGTGCCATTAACCGCATGCTACAAGAGGATGATTGCAGCGCCACGCTGAAGGTGAAAGGCGAAGCCACTGTCTGGCAATTTTTGGGCCATAAGATGCCCCTGACGGAAGAAGTGGTCGTGCATGAAGCCGGGCAACTCGATGGTGAGGTGATTCGGGTGGGTGGCAAAGATGACAGCGTGCCCGTCTGGCTTAAAGATTGCAATGGCAGCATCTATAAATGCACGGCCAATAAAAGCCTGGCACGCGAATTGGCACAATGGCTTTTTGGGCCTGTGCTTCGGGTGAGTGGCAATACCAAATGGCGGCGCAATGCCGAACAGGTGTGGTTGCTGGAAGAATTCATTATTAAAACCGTGGAACCATTGGATCAGGATGATTTGATTTCGGTGGTGGCGCAGTTGCGAGCCGTTCCGGGCAGTGATTGGAATAGCATGGAAAATCCGCAACAAGTCTTGCGCGCATTGCGGGGTGATTCTCGATCCGAATAAAAAAATATTACCCGAACCAAATTCAAGTTTGATTGGCAAATCGTGGCAATTGCCATTGTCAACGGTGCGGAAGTGATCTTCTCCGACGATGACGACCTGGCGCGTTGTGCTGCACGCATGCAGATTCGATTTCAACGGCTTTCTGCGCTACCAAGTTAAAGCAGAAATACGCCTTTGTCGGATGGGCCTGCCTGGCGCGCCCGCTTACCACGCTGGGCGACGCTTTGTTCCTGCTCCAGCAAGCTGGCAAACTCCGGCGTCACGCCACGGTGTAACACCAATAAGGCATGGTTGAAGACCCAAGTGAGCTGGCGGATATTGCCCGGCCAATCGTGTTGCAGAAATTGCGTCAGCAGTGGCGTTGGCAGTGCCAGCTCGTGTATGCCGGGCAGTTTGGAGTCATGCAGCAGCTCTGCCATCAACAGCCCAATGTCTTCACGCCGCGCCCGTAGCGGTGGCATCGGGATAGTGCAGCTTTCAAAGTGGTGTAGCAAAGCCGGGTTGAACCCGCTGCCAGTCAGCTTGTGTGCGGAGGCTGCAATCAGGCGGGGGGGTGGCTTGCCGCTTTCCAGTGCGACCAATAAAAGTGCTTGTAGCGCGGCATTGGCATGGTCTATTTCATCGAGCAGCAGCGTTGCCTCTGCGGTATTGTGCAGTGCCTCGGCCAATTCGGTTTCACTGATGGTGCTCATGTGCAGGTATATCAGCGCCGCACTGGCGCGCTGGCTGGCTGCATGAATGGCTTGTGCTGCTTTTTCTTTGCCCGTGCCGGCTTCACCCAGAATCAGCACGTTTGCGTCAGTATGGGCCGCTTGTTCAATCAACTCGCGCATTTTGATGGCACTACTCCCCACTCCCGGCAAGCTTTCCATCGGCATTTTCTTGGGCAGGAAACGCATTTTGTGCAGACATAACAGCACCGCACGGCCCAAGCCCAAAATCGCGCCCGTTTCAAGTTGCTCACGGCTCAGGTGGGCCGCTGCGGTCTCGTTTGGGTGTTCGCTTGTATGTTCGGTTGTGTGCGCGCTTGTGTGTTCGCTTGTGTG
>JBKJLF010000530.1:0-2709 GCA_046597185.1 Burkholderiaceae bacterium
AAGTCACATTCGCTTCATGCATGCGCCCGGCCTGGCGTGATTCTTTCGCTACCACCAAAGTGCGCCAATGGCACTGACTGCCACGATTTGGCCGGTGACGCCTTCGGGCCGTTCCCAAAATGATTTAGGTTTGAAGTCTTTGGGAACAGGTGTGATTGAGGAGTTAAGTGAGGCGTTAAGTGAGTCTGGTGTAAATGAGTCGTTCATGATCGTTCCTTCAAAAAATTGTTGCAACTGGTCGCCGTTAAAATTAGGCCACCATTAAATATTGCTCAATCTTGGCGCGCTCGTTTGCCAATTGCTGCTTGACGATGGCGATGGCGCTTTCAAATTGCTGTGTGGTTTGCAAAATCGCTTGTTTCTTTTGATCTACCTCTTGCGTTAATTGGCTGGCCCGAGCCTGTTTGTGCGCCACTTCATCTTCAATCTTGCGGATCAAGGCTTGGGTGTCGGCGCGCAGTTTATCGATCTGGCGTTTATCCGATTCCACTGCCGCGTTCAAGTCCGCCACCAGTTTGCAGCGCTCGGTAATTTCAGCCTGTTCAGCCTGCTTGGACTGCCCGTTAAAGCGTTCGCTTTCCGATTCCAGCACGCTCAAATGCACGTCGATGGCCTGGGCGATTTGGTCGGCGGTGCGCTGCTGGGTTTTGGCGATCACGGCAAAGGCCGAGCGGTAACGCGTGCCCTCATCCATGCTGATTCCTTGCAAGGCACCGATGGCTTCGCCCAGAGCGGAAAAAGCGGTGGGGCGATTCATAATCAGGCGCAGCAATTCTTCTGCCATCGGGTTGCTGTTTGGCACCAAGGCAGCGACGTTGGCAGCGCTGTTGGCAGCGCTGTTGGCAGCACTGTTGGCAGACCCGGCGTTGGCGGCGTTGTTCGCATTGTTCTGGGCAACTGGCTTGGGCAAATTGGCGGGGGCAGCGGCACGCGCATGGCGCTGCGGCTCTTCTTGCCAGACCAAATCTTTTGCTGCCTGAAATAAGCGAAAACCCAAACTTGCTTCATTTACTTTCGTATTCATTACCGACTCCATCATCAACCACCATCACATGAGCATTGTTGCGGGTGTTTGCGGTTGTTTTCGGGCCGCTGCAACTTGTCTCAAACCATGCAAGCAGTGTAGAAGTTTCTTCGTAAAAAGTGCGTAAAGAGATGGTGTGTGGGTGTATACGTGCGGTAAAAGTGGGGGGCGGGATTTTTATGGTTTGTTTACATCGCAGGTGCTGGCATAATCAGGGATTGCTGAGATGGTGACGGATTGATTGCGATGAAGAACACACTGGTGATGCACTTTTGCCTGGGTATGGGTTTGCTGTTGAGCATGCTGCCAGTTTTGCGAGTGAAGGATGGAAATTGCTTGTGGTTGATGCTGAAAAGGTGCAACTTGGCGGCGTGATTCTCGGGCAGGAGACGGGCAAGTATCCAGTTGACTGTGAGATTGTTTTTTCTTTGAAAAAGCAGGAACCGCAGTAACGATCAATTATCGCCGTAGCCATTTCATGGCGTACATCGAAAAAGTATTCAAGAAGGAGATCGCACATGGCAAATCCAAGAGAATTGGACGTTTCGCTTTTGGACTGGGAAGCCCGCGCAATACTTGTGGCACTTACCAAAGAAAAGAGCTGGCAAGTTGTTTACAGAAAGATGTTTTTAATATTAAGCTCGCAGCACGGCACCTGAAACAATTGGTAGATCACGATGCGGTACAGTCGTATCCTGTTTTGAGCAAGGAGCAAATACAGCTTGCGGGTGCCCGGTATAATCGTGGTATCGGGCTGTCATTGGCTGAGATCAAGAAAAATACCAGTTACGGCGATTTTATTGTGAGAAACTTACCTCGTTTTATTGAATTACTAAAATGAAAAATAGCCCCCTCAGCGTCATTGCACATATTTTCTGTCTTGTTGGCGTAATCTTTCTACTGATCCTGCCAAAAAACAAGTACGAATGGATGCGCCAGATGGACCCAGGGCTTGTTACCCTACCCATTGATGAAGGTGCCAACAGCCGCTTTATTGTCGCCTCGTTGATTTTAGCCGCCATCCTGATGGCGCAAATATGGCTATTCATCAAGACGAAGACCAAATTGCAGCGTTTGTTTCCGTCAATCATTATTTTAAGCGCAACGGGGCTTTGGTTGGGGAAATGGTATTAATCTTGCTGATGCCTTTGATTGCGCGTTAGGGTAATGGCAGGCCATCCAACTTATAACCATATCCCGCCAATGTCCACTCGATTTATTTCTTGCTAACCCGGATAGCTTTCACTTCATCAATACAAACCAAGGCCATACCCGCATCATTCTTTTTGCTGATCGGGCAGATCCGCATTTTGGCGTGGCTTTGGTTGTCGAAGTTTAATTTTCCTTTAATTTCATCAGGCATCCATTCTTCTTCCGGCGGCCACACACCAAGGGTGCGCCGCTCGCCTTGTTGGCGGGGCATCCAACCATTCTTGTTCTTCTTTCGACAAGGGCAAGCCCGGGTCGCATTGCGCCACCAGTTCGGCCAAGGTATAGCGCTTTGGCACCGCCATCATGACGGCACCCCCGTCTGCGCGCCCCGGCTTATTGTTGTATGACATTCATCCGAACGCGGCCGTGTGCCAGAAAAGTTCACCGTGCTTTAACGCCACTCTTCAGGGGTGTGGGAATTAACGGGCCACCCAACTTTAAAAAGTACCTCCCCAACAGCCGCAGGCATCAAG
>JBKJLF010000647.1:0-4389 GCA_046597185.1 Burkholderiaceae bacterium
CTGGTGAGGCTGAACACTAAGCCAGCGCTAACCTGGCACTAACCCAATCAAAAGAATCCGTCAGAACAATCCAGGAGAAAACCATGAAATCACATCACTTTATCGGCGCGCTATTGCTCATTGCAACGGCTGCGCTTGGCGGTTGCGCCAATACCGGCTCACAAACCTCAACCCCGTATTATGCCCCGTCATCTTCTGAATCCAATAGCAACACCTATGGGGTGATTGAGGCGATTCAATTGACCACCACGCAAAGTGGCGAAAGCAGCGGTGCTGGCGCGGTGGTTGGCGGGCTGGTGGGGGCCTTGGTGGGCAACCAGATTGGCAGTGGCACGGGCCGAACCGCAGCCACGGTAGCCGGGGTGGTTGGCGGGGCGGTGGTGGGCAATAATGTCGAGAAAAACCGCAACCAGCAAGGGCAAAATGCGTATCAGATTCAAGTGCGGATGAATAACGGCGAGCGTATCAACGTGGTGCAGGACAGTGTTGGCGATTTGCGCGTTGGGAATCGGGTTCGTGTCATTGATGGCCGGGTGTCTCGTTATTAATCACGAGATTAATCTCGTGATTAATCTCGTGATTAAAACTGCGTGCGATGAATAAGCCGCACCGCACCCCTGTCGCGCGGCTTGTTCGCGCTTTGCTTGCGCTGGCGGCGCTGGTGGTGCTGCTGATTTTACTGGCATTGCTGGTATCGCTCAATCTGGATTGGAACCGCGCCAAGCCTTGGTTGAATGCGCGCACCAGTGAAGCACTGGGCCGCCCGTTTGTGATTGCGGGCGACTTGTCGCTGACCTGGGAAAAGCAGCCCGCAAGCGCACGCAATCGCGGGTGGCGTGCGCGCATTGCGTGGCCGCATTTGCTGGCGCATGACATTCATATCGGCAACCCGGCTGGCTTGGCAAGCGCGCCCGAGCCAAGCCAGATCATGGCAAACCAAATCATCGCAAACCAGGAAATGGCCAGCATCCGGCAAATTGCTTTTTCGCTGAACCCGTTTGCCCTGCTGGATAAAACCATCGCGATTCCGCTGCTGCGCTTTGACGCGCCTGTGCTTAACTTACGCCGTGACGCGGCGGGCAAGAATAACTGGACTTTCCGGCACGACGACAAGCCTGCGGCATGGAAGCTGCAATTGGAACAGGTGGTGCTAAGCAAGGGCCAGGTACATTTGACGGACGCTATCAAACATGCCGATCTGAGCGCGGATATTGACACCATCGACACCAGCGATGCCATCGACGCCGCCGACGCCGCGCTGGCAAATCCAGCCTCCCAATCAGCCTCCCAGTCAGCCACTCAAGCAGCCACTCAGTCAGCCACTCAGTCAGCCGCCAAATCAGCCGCCAAATCAGCGCCCAACCAAGTAGCCTACGGTGTGAGCTGGAAATTGCATGGCTCCTTGAATCGCGAAGCGGTGACGGGTGAAGGTAAAGCCGGGGCGGTATTGTCGCTGCAACAGCAAACGACGCCCTACCCGATTATGGCCACGCTGCGCATGGGTAAAACCCGGCTTGCAGTCGAAGGCACGTTGACCCGGCCAACCGATCTAGCAGCGCTGGACATGCGTTTAAGCGTATCCGGTGCCAGCATGGCGCGGCTGTATGCGCTCACGGGCGTGCTGCTGCCGGAAACGCCGCCGTTTGCAACGCAAGGCCATTTAATCGGCAGCATGTATGCGCAGGGTGGCCACTGGATTTATGAGAAATTTAGCGGCAAAGTTGGCTCCAGCGATATTGGCGGCACGCTGGACTACCAATCCAGACCCGTGCGCGGCCTGTTATCCGGCACGGTGTTATCGCACGCCTTGTATTTCGACGATCTGGCCCCCTTGATTGGTGCCGACTCCAACGCCAGCAAAATCGAACGAGGTGCCGGCGCGCTGCAACCGGGCAATAAGGTGTTACCGCTGGAGACGTTCAAGACCGAACGCTGGACCAGTGTGGACGCCGACATTCATTTCAAGGCTGAAAAAATCATCCGCAAAAAAGCCTTGCCGATCAATAAACTAAGCACCCACTTAGCGCTGCAAGATGGCGTGCTAACCTTAACCCCGCTGGCTTTTGATATAGCCGGTGGCAGCCTGAAGGCCGACATTACGCTCGATGGCAGCGGCAAAATCAGCAAGAACGCGGTGAAGGCGACCATCAAAGTGACGGCGCGCCATTTAAAGTTGAAGCAACTCTTCCCCACCCTGGGGGCTTTGCAGGCGAGTGTGGGCGAAATCAATGGTGATGCGTCCTTGTCGGCGGTGGGCAATTCGGTAGGCAGCTTGCTGGGTGCGGCCAATGGCGAAATCAAAACCCTGATCGATCAGGGTACGGTGAGCAAACTTTTGCTTGAACAAATGGGCCTCAATATCGGCAATGTGGTACTCACCAGTGTGTTTGGCGACAAGCAAGTCAAGCTTAATTGCATGGCCACTGATTTTGGCGTGAGCAATGGCTTGATGCAAACGCGCACTTTTATCATTGACACCGACGAGGCCGTGCTGGATGTAAGCGGCACGATTAGTTTAAGCCAGGAACAACTCGACCTGACCATCCACCCCGACAGCAAAGGCTTGCGCGTGTTTTCGCTGCGTGCGCCCATCTATGTGCGCGGCAGCTTTGCCCAGCCGCGCGTGAGTGTGGATAAGGGCGTGCTGGCGCTGCGGGTCGGTGGTGCGCTGGCCTTGGGCGCGGTGGCCCCGTTTGCCGCGCTGATTCCCTTGGTGAATGCCGGGCCGGGCGAGCGCAGTGAATGCGCCAGGCTGTTGGCCGATGCGCGGGTTAAACCGGTGGCACCAGCGCCGGGCAAGACGTATCGCGCCAAGGCCAAGGCGCGCCCCCACGCTTTGCCCCATGCCAAAGCGCACGGCGTGACGATTATTGAATGAATGTGCGGCAACGTACAGATTCCATTTTGTATCGCAGGTACCATTGGCGCATTAATACGAAAGACAGAGAAAATTCCCGAAGCAGTGGTAAGATGACTGACAGGGCTACTTTTTTGCATTGATTATGCTTGCATTGATTGTTCGTGCATTGATTACCCATAGTACTGCGCACGGCAACGTGTTGTGTGCATTTTAAAACACAAATTGCGAGGATTCACATGAAATATTCATTACTATTAGCTGCATTGGTCGGCCTGCTGAGTTTGGGTGGCTGCGAGAAAACCGTCAACAATCCTGCGCCTGTACCTGCGCCCGTAGCCGGCCCGGCTGGTCCGGCGGGTGCAGCGGGCACTTCCGGTGCGGATGGTGCCAGGGGTACGGCGGGTGCAGCAGGCACTTCCGGTGCGGATGGTGCCAAGGGTACGACCGGTGCACAGGGCGACACGATCATTGTGCCCGGGCCTGCTGGTGCCACGGGTGCCACGGGTGCGAGGGGCGCGACCGGGGCATCCGGTTCCACTGGTTCTACCGGTACCCAGGGTGATACGGGTGCAACCGGGGCCGACGGCGCGGACGGGCCTAAGGGCGATAAAGGCAAAAAAGGCGATACGGTCATCGTCACGCCGGCGCAATAGACCATTTTGCATAATATAAAAGCTATGTTAGACAACGCACAGATGCAAATTATAATATAGCCTATTATTACTTCAAGCGCACAGACCCATGTTTGTGCCGCCGAAGCGACATACCTGGCGGCTGGTAAAACAGACCGTCTTTACTCATACATAACGAAAGCAAATCATGAACAAAGATCAAGTTAAGGGCGCTGCCAAAGACCTGGGCGGCAAAGTGCAAGAAGAAGTCGGCAAGCTCGTTGGCAGCAAACACCAACAAACCGAAGGCATTAAGAACCAGATTGCGGGCAAGATGCAAGAAAAGGTGGGGGATTTGAAGGAAGCGGTTAAGGATGCGAAAGACAAGATATAAGAGTTGGCTGTAATTAAGAACCCTCGCCCTGCGGGCGAACCCCTCGCCCGCAGGGTGCTGCTTGATGCACCCATCCCATTTGCGCAATCAGCCTGCTTTTGCCCGTCTGGTGAGCATTTGAATATGGCCAGCCATCCGCCCCGTGGTCAAATACCGCCAGTTCCGCTTCGCTGGCCTTGCGGAAGATATCGTTTTCAAGCTCCTGCGCCAAATCGGTAAAGTTTTGCCTTTGGGGATGTTTTTAGCCACCAATTTAATCGCCAGCGGATTATTGTCGAGCAAAACCTCGACGATTTGCGCGCGGATAAAGCGCTGCTCTTCCGTGCTGGGCACAATATTGCTCAATTCCTGCTTAAACAAATCAAACGCTTCATCGCTGGTAAAGCGCCGCAATTCGTACACGTCTTCACAAGCCAAATCCAACACCTCGCGCGAGGTGGTGACGAGGGTGGCATAGTCGCAAATGAAGTGGATAAAATCCTTGATGGCGGCGCTGTCGCTGGCGGCATCCGGCCCCGGCAAAT
>JBKJLF010000752.1:0-4379 GCA_046597185.1 Burkholderiaceae bacterium
CCACCGCCGCATCAATGCTGCGGTGGCGGGTAGCGAGGCGCGGCATTGATGCGGCGGTGGCGGGTAGCGAGGCGCGGCGCGCGCAGGCAACCAGCCAATACGTGCAAAGCGTGCAGGTCGCGTTTCGCGAAGTGCATGATGCGCTGACCAATAGCAATGCAGGGGCGCAGGTGGTGTTGGCCGGGCAGCGCCGGGTTGCGGCTTTGCAGGAGTCGTTGCGGCTGGCCGATTTGCGCTACCAGAATGGCTATAGCGGCTGATATGTATTGACCTGTCAAGGCCCCAAAGAATGTTTTTTAAAATAAATCTTCATACGCTTACAGTGTGCTGGTAGCGAAACGGGCGGCATTCCGACGGTTGATCAGTCTGATATGCGCGGGTTGGTTACCGCATGACAACCGATTCGTCAGGGAGCTGCCTTTCTCTAAGATCGAGGATCATTCCGTCGCCGGACGCCTCCTAGCCGCTTCAAGGGTTCTCCCACCGTTGCCCATTCCGCTACCGACACACTGTAATTTCATGATTCGCCCCTTATACCTTTGCCGCTGGTTGCGGTACTGCCTGCCCGATTGCCCAGATAAAGCCCGCCAGTTCGCGCGCCACAGCGGTGCAAACCTGCACCTTCAGCTTGCCCTTGTCCTGCATGACGTGATAACGCGAGCACAAGCGCTTTTGTGCCTTCCAGGCGATCTCCTGCACCTCCTCCGAGGTTCGCTCTGCCCGGCGCTGCAATACCGCCGTCTTGCGTGCCTGATGCCGATATGTCCAGGCGGCTTCGACCAGCACCCGCCGCACATGTCCGTTACCTGTTTTGGTGATGGCACCTCGCGATTTAGTGCCACCGCTGGAGTGTTCGCTGGGCACCACACCCAAGTAGGCCATCAGTTGTGGCGCACTCGCAAAACGGCGCAAATCACCAATCTCGGCCACGATGGTGGTAGCGGTCAGCAAATTCACCCCGCGCAATGCCATCAGGCTTTCTATCACTGGCCAGAATACGGATTCGGCGGCGGCGCTTGCAATCTGCTCGTCCATCGCAGCCACCCGTTTGGTCATGGCTATTACCGTGTCCAGATATTCCTGGAAGACAATCTGCTGCACCGGGTGCCCGAACTTCACCTTCTCAAACCACCGGTAGTGTTCCTGCGTCCAGTTACTCTTCCCGTCATAGCTTTTGTCGTGGCGCAGCAGGAAAGCCAGCAGACGCTGCTTGGCTTGTCGCTGCAAATGCTTCATATCCTCCCGCGCCCTGGTTAAATCCCGTAGCGCCTCCTGCGCTTCATCAGGCACCCATACCGCTGTAAGTTCCCCGGCCCGGTGTAGCCTTGCCAGCATCAGACTGTCGCGGCGATCTGTCTTGACCCGATCTCCCGCTTTCTTTGGAATTAACGACGGTGCCACCACTTGGCAGTCCCAGCCAAGATCCGTGATCTGCCGATGTATGCTATAACCGCAGGGGCCAGCCTCATAGCAGAAGGAGAGGTTTGCATCACCCTTGCGTAACTGCCTGACCAACTTCGCCACCGCTTCTGAAGTGTTGGGGATTTCACCGTGATACCGCACTTCACCGCCATTGGCTTCTGCCACGCCCACCGCTATGGTTGCCTTGTGAACGTCGAGACCAATAAATTTGCTATACTCTTTCATGACCTGCCCTCCTCAATTTCGGCTCTGAGCCTTTGGTTGTCAACAGCCTGGTTTAACCCGCGACGTTTGAGGTGTGGTGGGTCCACCCCTCTCGTGTCCAGACGTAATTTCGATATGATACCAATATCTCGCTGCATCCTGCCAGCCACACTTTCTTTTACTGGCTCGCTTTGGGTTTGATGGTTGCATGCTGGCAATATTTGCCATTGTCAGCAATCGTCGCTTTCCCACAATCCTTTCTTCTTTAGCCGCTACCCACAGGCCATCAACCCTGTGAAGTATTCCTATTTGAGGCGACGTTCGCGTACCTTATTGCTTTGGTTTTTATCAGCCTGCGAGCAACCCGGGACGGCTGAGCCGGCGGCGGTCAATACATTATGTCTATTTGGAAGTGTTGAGCGCGCAGCGTGATTTGTTTCAGGCGCAAACTGCGCTGATTGAAAACCAGCGGGCGCATTTGGCGGCGGTGGTGGCGTTGTATAAGGCGGTGCGGGGCGGTTGGGCGCAGTGATGTGCGAAACATCGTCGTTCCCGCGAAGGAGGCTGCCGGAAAAAGCCGCCACTCGTAGCGTGCGTAATCACATGGCCAAGCAAGGTTAGGCGGTGCGAAAAAAAACAAAAAATATCCTTCCATTTCACCCCGCACCTTGTACAATAACCCAGTCGCAAGACAAAAACAGCGCGGACTGCTGGTGTATCACCAATCGGCGATAAGCGCACAACCGAGTGCCGTTTTTACAAGTGTACAAACCATGCAGCACGACAGCAGCTACAAACTAATCTTCGCCAACCCCGAAATGATGCGCGACCTGTTCGTGGGTTTCGTCAACGAACCATGGGTAGCGGACATCGACTTTTCCACCCTCGAACGATTCCCCAACACCTACATCACCGACGACCTGCGCCGCCGCGAAGACGACATCATCTGGCGCGTCAACATCAAAGGTCAAACCGTCTACATCTATATCTTGCTGGAATTTCAAGCCAGCGTCGATCAATTCATGGCCGTGCGCATCATGGGTTATCTGGCCTTGCTGTATCAAGACTTAATCCAGAGCATTAATTTGGCCGAAGGGGGTAAATTACCCCCGGTTTTTCCCATGGTGTTATACAATGGACAGGCAAAGTGGTGGGCAAAACGCGACATCAGCGATTTCATCGAAAAATTACCCGGCGGGTTAGCGCAATACGTACCGCAACTGCGTTATTTTCTGCTGGAAATTGGCGCAGTCGATGAAAGCGCGCAGTTTGCCTTAAAGAATTTGGCCGCCGCCATGATGCGCCTGGAAAAAAGCCGCGACCCGCAAGCGATGCTCGATGCCATGTCCGCTTTGATAGAATGGCTGAATGCACCAGAACGCCGCCGTTTGCGCCGCGCCTTTGCTGTGTGGATCAGGCGGGTGCTGTTACCCAGCCGCTTACCGGGCGTTACGGTGCCGGAAGTTGGAAATTTATTGGAGATTAAAACCATGTTAGCCGAAAGAGTGATCGAATGGACCCAGCAATGGAAGGCCGAGGGTCGGCAAGAAGGTCGGCAAGAAGGTCGGCAAGAAGCTAAAGCTGAAGTTTTGCAACAATTATTGGAAGCGCGCTTTGCCCCACTACCCGATTGGGCCTTGGCTCGCTTGCAGCATGGCAATGAGGCCGAACTCAGCCGCTGGTGCTTGCGGGTCTTGAATTATTCCAGCTTGCAAGAAATTCTTAATTGAATAGGTGTTCGGGGCAGTCGGCCACACCAAAGCGCCAATCTCCCCCAAACTCAAGCCCGTCGCTTGCACCATCTGCTCATTCGCCATGCCCATCTCTTCAATTGCCGGGCCAGTGCCAACCGTTTCTGCATACGCCCCAGCTCAATATTTTTTTTAATCCATTGCTTCTATGGCCATCCCTCTTCGCGCCAGATCGTATTTTTCATGTTTCAATACCGCAATAAGGACTTTCTTTGCTTGTGGTATCGATAGCCCTGTTGGTTTAATTGATCCTTTTTCAAAATAATCTTGACCCGCCGAAGATTTTCCGATCAACACGAAAAACAATAAAATCGAAGCTATTATAGTTTTCCGCATTGCGTCATCCTGATTTTTACCATTTGGATGGCACCGACCAACGACTTTGCATAGCCAGTACGGCCACCTTTTGCCGAATCGCCCGAGTTATACCCACGGTGAACCAGTGCTTGAGCAAATTCTGTGGGATCAGATTTGCCAAAAACCGCTGGGCCAAAACGCGCAATAAAAGACTCGCCAGATTGGCGAAATGAATTGTATTTTGATACTTTTATCCTGCTATCGCCACGTGCAGCATCCTGGCCGACTTCAAAAGGCGAAGGCGCGTGCATGGAGAAATAGTTATTATTGTCTATGGCGATTCTGCCTGTGCCATGCCTGCTTTCGTGGGCGGCAAGAGCAAGAATATTTTCAACCGGGACTTTGAATGAATTCGCCAATATCTTCGCATCAGCATAATGTTTGGTTACGAAATTAACTGCATCAACAACATTGCATGCATTGTTCATTGTACTTCATTGTAAGTTTGTTAGAATGGAATGTTTTTGCGTTTCTTGCAGGAAAATCAAGAACGCGGCAGACTATTAATGGTTTTTAGAAACACCATAAAACCCAACAAGCTTGGCAATACGACTTGAACTGCTGGTATGTTAGTCGTGGCTGGCTGTTCGCAGTAACAACTAGTTGTCTAGCGGGTTCAAGTCCCGTCCAAGGAGTTGTCCGTAC
>JBKJLF010000470.1:0-2735 GCA_046597185.1 Burkholderiaceae bacterium
ATGAGGTGCTACGTTTGGTCGCGCAGCTTGGCGGTTTTTTGGCGCGAAAGGGCGATGGCGAGCCGGGCGTCCAGACCATTTGGCGCGGTATTCAGGAATTACGTGTTGCTGTGACAACAATAAGGATTTTGCGCAAGTTGGGCCATTTGAAGCCGGGTGAATTTGATCAAACTGTGGGCGGCGGGACTTGTGTATAAACGTATGGGTTAGGTGGCCACGCCATGCTGGCAAATCACTTGACAAACAGCTTGAAAAAACGGCTGGCAGACGAGGCAGTGGGTGCAAAATACGCACAGAAAATTCGATTACTATACAAAAATATCGATTTTTTGGTCATTATACATTACAATAATCCCTCTTTTATGCCAATCTACCTGTATGCAAGTCTCCAAACACGAACTGATAGCCGTTTTAGCCCAATTCAATCCTTGGTGGCGTGGCGAGCCTGTTTCTGACTTGCCGTCATGGAAGCGTGCGACCTGGCATGAACTCAACGCCTGGGTTAGCGAGCCGCCTGTGCATCGAGCGATTTTGCTTTCAGGTGCGCGCCAAGTTGGAAAAACAACACTTCTGTTACAACAAATTTCCACACTGCTAACGCGCGGCATACCTGCTGCCAATTTACTTTATGTCACCTTTGACCACCCGATTTTGAAACTGGCGGGTATCGATGCGGTGCTGCAAGCCTGGCGCGAACGAGAACCGCGTCAAGACGGCCCGGAGTATCTTTTTCTGGATGAAGCGCAATTTATCCGCGCCTTTGGCACCTGGGTCAAACACCAAACCGATTTCAACAAGCAGCGGCATATTGTCTTTACTGGCTCAGCCATGCCACTGGTTGAATCCGAACAAGAATCCGGTGTGGGGCGCTGGCATACGATACGCCTTGCCACACTATCGTTTTACGAATACCTGCAATTGAAGAAAGTAGCGCTGCCTGCATTGCCGCCATTACCCACCCTGCATGCGCTGTTTGATTGGACGCCACCCGATTTTTTCCGCACCACAGAACTCGCCGCCCCGTATGCGGGCCACTTTCACGAGTATTTGCTGCGTGGCGGCTTTCCGCAAACTGCGCAAGTCGATAGCATCACGATTGCGCAACGCCTGCTGCGCGAAGACATCATCGACAAAATCTTAAAGCGCGATATGACCGCACTGTTTGGGGTGCGCCGGATACTCGACCTGGAACACACTTTTTTATACCTGTGCATGCATGATGGCGGCTTGCTCAATATCAGCGACTTATCCAACAACCTGGAAGTGAAGCGCCCCACTGCCCAGCACTTTATCGAATTACTGGAAGCCTGCCACCTGATCTATCGCTTGCCGCCGTTTGGCTATGGCAAAGATATTTTAAAGGGACGCTTCAAGGTTTATCTGGCCGACGCCGCCATCGCTCCAGCGGTGCTATTAAGAGGAAAAAGCTTGATCGACGACCCTGCCCTGCTTGGCATTGCGACCGAAACCGCGGTATTCAAACATTTGTTCACCCGTTATTACGGTGACCAGGTGCGCTTTACTTATTGGCATGGAAAACAAAATCATGAGGTGGATTTGCTGGCGGAAATGGGGCGTGAAATTATCCCGTTTGAAGTGAAATATCGCACACAGCATACTGGCCCACGCGATTTGAAAGGCTTGATGGAGCTATGCCAGCAAAAGCAAATTCAACGCGCTTATGTCATCACCAAAGCTCTGGATGACTTCGGCCCCATGAGCGGCTTACCTGCAACACTGTCCCCGCAAATCATGCGCTTGCCTGCACCCTTGTTATGCTACTACATGAGCGCTGGCAATGTGCAAGGTGACATGATTTAAAACACCCCATGACGGCGCTATTGCCCGGACTGTTTCAAAGCCTGGTTCTCCGCATGCATCACCAGCCGCTCCGGTGCCAGCAACTGAAATGGCTGCATTTGCGCAGTGCCCAGCAAGTTATTTTGCTCGTCATACACCCGCACCCGCCCGTCAATCGGGCCGCTTAAGCCATGCTTGCCCAAAGCAATACGCTGACCGTGCAAAAAGCGTTGCGCCAATTCCAACGGCAACATCACTGCCGGAAACGATGACAGCAAACGATCTGGCGCGGCCAAAGCTTGCTCGCGCTGCGCCATACTCATGGCGTCAAACGCCGGCAACGTGATGGCACCATCGAGCGTGAGTTCGCCCACCTGTATGCGGCGCAAGGCTTGCAAATGCGCACCGCAACCGAGTTGCGCGCCGATGTCTTCGCCCAACACCCTAATATAGGTGCCCTTGCGGCATTTCACCCGCAAATGCAAAAACGGCGCTTCAAGCCCAAGCAATTGCAAATCGTGAATCACAACATGTCGTGCCTCGCGCTCCAGCGTTACCCCCGCACGCGCGTACTCGTACAAGGGTTTGCCATCGCGCTTCAAGGCGGAATACATCGGCGGAATCTGGCTGATTGGGCCACGAAAGCGGGCCAACACGGCTTCGATTTGCTCCAGCGTGACATTCACGGGCAAGGTTTCGACCACTTGCCCTTCGGTATCACCCGTGTCGGTGCGCTGGCCCAAATGCACGGTAGTGTCATAGGTTTTATCCGCTTCCAGCAAATCTTGCGAAAACTTGGTCGCTTCGCCAAAGCATAATGGCAACAAACCGGTGGCAAACGGATCAAGCGTACCAGTGTGGCCCGCCTTTAAGGCCAGCAACAGGCGTTTGGCTTGCACCAGGGCCTGGTTACTGGAAAAGCCGATCGGTTTATC
>JBKJLF010000898.1:0-4484 GCA_046597185.1 Burkholderiaceae bacterium
TGCCTCATAGTCGCTGTGGGAAAATATTTATCTAAAAAACAAAACATTCTTTCATTTACAAGGCTAAGCTGGCTTATAAAACAACCTTATGTAAAATGTACTATTTAAAGTTCGCAGCCAAATATACGCACTTTCTGACAGCCATTCACATGGCCAAAGGCTTTATGCTGTTGATACCGGAGGATGAAAGCTAAGCGCCCAGCGTGTCGGGCGGCGGCATGCTTCACCCGCTTGCCGCCCGCATGCGTGGGGATGAATTGATATTGTTAACTTTTTAATCGTGAACGCCACTGACGGCAAAGAAAGTGAACATCATGGCCAAGACCGCAAAAGCAAACACCAAAGAAAGCGCCAAAGGGCGCACTCAGGCCGCAGCGCCAAGCGCAGCAGTCATCACCACGCTGTCGCCCATGGTCAGCGCGGATGACTACAAAGCCTTCATCCAGGAAATCAAAACACGCATCCAAAGCGCCCAAATCAAGGCCGCCACGGCGGTCAATCAAGCCTTGCTGCATTTATATTGGGATCTGGGGCAAAGCATCGTCGCCAAGCAAAAAGCTGCGGTATGGGGCGATGGTTTTCTGCTACAAATGAGCCGCGATTTATCGGCAGAATTTCCTGATATTAAGGGTTTTTCCAAGCGCAATCTGGAAATGATGCGGCAGTGGTATCGGTTTTGGGTAGAAGAGCCTGAAATTGCGAAGCAACTTGCTTCGCAATTGACAAACCCCGATCAAGCACCGCATGCGCCGATCTTTCAAATTCCGTGGTGGCACAATATTGTGATCTTCAGGGCAACAAAAAAGCACAATGAAGCGCTATTTTATGTGCAGAAAACAATCGAAAACAACTGGTCACGCGCCGTCCTGACCCACCAAATCGAAAGTGGCCTGTACCAGCGCGAAGGCCGTGCCATCACCAATTTTGAGACCACGCTCCCGGCGGTGCAATCCGACCTTGCGCGCCAGCTATTAAAAGACCCCGGGCAGTTCGACTTCCTGATGCTGCGCGAAAAGCATGATGAGCAGGAACTGGAAAACGCGCTGTTGGACCATATCACCCGTTTCCTGCTCGAAGTGGGAGCAGGATTTTCTTATCTGGGGCGGCAATATCGGCTGGAAGTAGCCGGGACGAGTTTTTTATCGATTTGCTGTTTTACCATGTTCGGCTACATTGCTATGTCGTGGTCGAACTGAAAACCGTCAAGTTCAAGCCCGAGTTTGCGCGCAAGCTGAATTTTTATATCGCCAGCGTCGATGCGCTGCTGAAAACCAAACACGACCAGCCCACCATCGGCATCCTGATTTGCAAATCCAAAAACGATATCGTGGTCGAATACACGCTGCGCGACATGCATAAGCCCATGGGCGTGAGCGAATACACCATCAGTCGCCAGTTGCCCGATAATTTGAAGGCGTCCTTGCCAAGTATCGAGGAGATTGAGGCGCAATTGGGTGGTTGTGATGATTTGGCGGAAAATTAGGGGGGCGAACGGACATTGCGCAGTAGCCGCTGGGCTAAAACAGGGATTGCGCCAAGCTTTTAACCGCGTTTACCCAGCTTTATCGCCTCACACCCATGCAGCGAGTAAGAGTTGAATGCTTTGCTTGAACTGCACACAAATTACATGCTAATCTTGCTTGTATATTGCTGGCATAGGAAATAATGATAAGGTGGACGGCATGGGCATGGACTTTAGCGGGCAGGATCTGCGCGGACGCTCGTTCAAGGGGCAGGACTTGACCGGGGCCGATTTTTCTGATGCGCAGTTGGGTGGGGTGGATTTTACCGGGGCGACATTGACCCACGCGAAGTTTTGCCGGGCGCGGATGGGGCATTCAAATGGGAGTAAAAGTATAGGCGTAATTTTACATGCTATTCTTGGCGGTGCGATGGGTGTACTGGTCTTATTTAGCATGTGGTTTGTCGTTAATATGGTAAAAGATCTATTAAACCAGTTAAGTCTGTCGGGTGACGCTTACATTATTGGGATTAGCGCACTCTTGGCGTTGGTAGTTAGTGTAACAACATGGCAAGCTATTAGACAACAACACTTCAATTACCTACTTTGGCTGTTTTTATCGATAGCGGCACCAACATCAATAGTTGCATCGACCGCAATATCAGTAGCAATTTCCGCAATAGCAATAATAACTCTTGTCGTTGTGGTAATAGTGGCTGTAACAGTGGTAGTAGCTGGTGCAGCAACGGTAGCTGCAGGTACGTCATTTATGATAATTGTGGTTGTAAGTATTGCATTAGGCGCAAGCACGCTGTCATTTATACCTATAGTGGCAGCCTCGGCGATAACTTCAACTATTTATTTATTATTGGGTATGTTTTTAGGTGAGCGTGCAATCCGTCACGAAGAGCCGCAACTATCGCTATTTCGCCACTGGCGTTTAGCCATGAATACGTACGGCACTACCCTATTTAATGGCGAAATCAGAAATGCCGATTTCTCTGCCGCAAATCTACGCTTTGCGCGCTTCGCCAAGGCTCACCTCATCGGCTGCACTTGGAAAAACGCCATCAACCTGCACCTAGCCCAAACACGCGGCACCCTCTTGGAAACAAAAAAAATCCGCACCCTAATGGCAACAGGCACAAGCACAGACCATGATTTTTCCAACATGGATTTAACAGGCGCAAACTTCGCCGGAATAGATTTGCGCGATTTTAATTTCACCAACACCAACCTCAACAACGCCAATTTTTCCGGCTGCGACCTCAGCAATGCCATCCTCACCGCCGCCAACGTCACCGGCGCACTGTTCAATAATGCGACCTTATCCGGTGCCTGTATTCAAAACTGGAATATTGATGCCCGCACCAAGTTCAAAGAAACAATTTGCACCCATGTCTACCTTGGGGCGAACCAAAGCGAACGCAATCCGCCCGAAGACGATTTCAAAGAAGGCGATTTCGCCAAACTTTACGAACAAGTAACCGATACCATCGACTTTATTCTCCATAGTCCGGATGACCTTGACGCCTTTATACAAGCCCTAGCCCGAGTGAAAGCCGATGGCGGCGATGATATTTATCTACAGAACATCGAGCGGAAAAACGACTCACTCATTGTAAAAATTAAGACCCAAGAGGACGCTGACCATGAAACGATTGCCGCCCAACTCGCCCAACTCCAGCAGGAATATGCCAAGCTCAAACAGGAATATGCAATGCAATCAGTAATAAGCGAAAATACAGTACTACTAATGGGCCGTGAGCGGGATTCGTTGTACACAATTTTGCTGACTCAAGCCCAACGTCCAATCAATGTAACTAATCTCCACGGAGACATCATGCACGACAACAGCCGAAAAATCGCGTTTCAAAACAATACCCTGACCAACGCCGCAGTCAACCTTGGCGATAATTCCACCGTCAGCAACGCCATCACCCAACTCCCCGAAACCCAAGCCGAATTAAAAGCCCTATTAACCGAACTAAGCACTCTCATAGCAGCCAGCAAAGCATCACCCGCCGACCAAAAAGACGCCCAACACCAAGCCGACATCATCGCCGAGGAAGCACGACAAGATACTCCCCAACCCGGCCGCATCACCCGCGCCTTGAACGGTGTCAATGCCGTTTTCGGCGGCTTGGAAGACGCCAGCGGCACCGTCGAAAAAATCGCCGACATCAGCAGCAAGATTGGCGGTTTTTTCGGGTTATGAACGATGCGCGTTTTGATGTAGATTGAAATTTATCAGTGGTACTGGCAATGCAGCTAACGGGTTATGCAACCAATAGCCCAAATCTGACTGCACAAGCGCGTACGCGTGCATGTGGCCAATTGCTTTTTCCTTCTGATAACGAAGGATAAAAGCTGATCGGCCAGTGTGGTGGGCGGTGGTGTGGTTCGCACGCTTCCCGCCCGCATGCGGGGGGCCGGACTGATAGAAATGATGCGGCAGAGGTATCTGTTTTGGTCGAAGGCGGATGAAATTGCGCAACAGCTTGTTGCGCAATTGCCAAACCATGATCAAGCACCGCATGCGCCACCCCTAACGCAAAGCCGCCGTCTGCCGCTTTCCAATGATGCCGAAAAGCAAGATTGCTGAAAACGAAGTGTTTCCCTTGACAAGGCCTCATTTTCTAGTAAAGTACACGTTTAGACGTGTATTGTTCTGTTCGTATTACGTCAGTTCAAAGCAGTTTTTGGTAAAACCTGCAATTACAAAATCCAAAGAGGGTGACCGTGGTAAGTGTCGAACATACTATGCTTGCTATCAGCAAGCAGCAAAGTTTTAAAATGGTTACGGAAGAACACCTTGAGAATAAAGGTGTTGCACATCAAGAAATGGCGAAAATCGGGACTGCTTCGCTGGCGCAAGATCCGTATTTTTACGATCTGCTGTGGTCCGGCATTACACCTCGTGCCAGGGCTGATTTTGTCCCGCCGGACTCGTTGTTTGAATGGGAACGAAAGATGCTTGCGGCCCCAGAACAATAAAATCGCTATTGAGCGAAATCCAAAA
>JBKJLF010000287.1:0-9888 GCA_046597185.1 Burkholderiaceae bacterium
TTGGCGATGCTGTGCGCCTCGGCGCACAGCCAGGCGGTTATATTGGTCGCGCAAATGATCCCCCACCCGGACACGAACTCATGTGGCATGGTTACATGCTACTGCAAGCAATGTGCGTCGGATATGCACTTTTGGATGGATGACAAATTAGCATGACAAGTTGAGCACTATATCAATAATAATCAGATGGACTTTTTTTATGGGTAAAGAGCAGGGCTAGGCAGCTTGGTGGTTGGCGTTGCGCACGAGATCAACACGCCGCTGGGGACGACGATGATGGCCATTTCGGGCGCATCCGATACGTGGCAGCGGCTACGGGCAGCGGTGGCAGCCGGGCGCATCAACCAAGCGATGTTGAATACCAGCGCCGACGAAGGGATCGAATACACCAACTTGGCACTCAAAACAGCCACCCGCATGGCCGCGCTGATCGCCACCTTTAAAACGATTGCGGTGGATACCGACAGTGACCACCGCGAGGATCTGGATTTGCCCGCCTACCTACCGGAAGTCGCGGCCATGGTGAGTGCGCCGCTGGCGCAAGGCGGGCATACGCTCAGTATCGAGGTGGAGCCGGGTTTGCATCTGTGCACCGTGCCAGACGCCCTGACCGAAGCCTTGACTCGCATCCTGTCGAACGTGCTCGACCATGGTTTTGTTGGTGCGCATGCGCTTGGCGGCGTGTTGCGCATCGCCGCCAAGACGGCTTGCTTGGACGAGCAAAACGTGGCGGGGGTGGCGGGGGTGGCAGGGGTGGCTGGGGTGGCAAAACACATCCTAATCACCATCAGCGACAACGGCGCAGGCATCGCCGCGCTAGACTTGCCTAAAGTGTTCGACCCGTTCTTCACTACCAAGAGTGGCATCGGCGGGCATGTTGGCTTGGGGCTGCATGTGGCGTTTAATCACATCACGCAGCGCTTGCAAGGCAAGATCAGCATCACCAGCAGCAAGGGACAAGGCACCACCGTGACGATAGGCTTGCGCAGTAATCAGGCTTCATGATGCTCGTTGAAAAGAGTCTATCGTTCAATAATTGACGACGGCGTCTCACAAATGCTTGGCAGCCTCGCGATAGCTCAGGCAAGACAAAACTGCCTTATGTTCATGTAAAAACAGGCCGACCCAATCTGGGTCATGGTGGGCATAATCACGTAAGGCCCAGCCGATGGCTTTGCGTATAAAAAACTCTTTTTCCTGCGCCAGATGCGAGCAATAGCGCGCCAGCCGCACCGTGTCCACTTGTTCGCGCCAGCCTAATTGGTGTAGCAAAGCGATCCGTTGCAGCCAAAAGTCGGAGTTCAATAGCGCCGCATCCATCTGGTTGTGGGCTGCCTCGGCGCGTTTTTTTACGCTCAGCAAAATGTCGCCGATCAGCGCAGCCAAGCCATCTACGCTGTCCCACCACGATTTGTGCTGCGCCAGCGCAAGCAGGGCGGGCACATCTGCCTCGCTGAGTTTGCGTTGGTAACGCGCCAATAAGTCAATTGCGGTGTACTGGTATTCCCGTTCCTCGAAAGCCCATAAGCGCTGGACTAGGCACACTAGTTGCGCGCCATCAAAACGGGAAGCGGCGCGCAGCAGCGGCAAACACGCGGCACGCCGGGCGGGTGCTGGCACGCCTAGAAAAGGGAAGTGATGTTTCATGTAGGCACACATCAGCGGCGCGCGCGCTGCATCAGCCAGCGCGGAAAGGCTTTGCTGTATCTGCTGCGCAAATTCGGATTCTGTCATTTCGCTAACCTTAGGATGTTTTCAACACCAACTGTCGCAAACCGTCCCGCAGCTTGCCAAAACTAGGCGATACATTGTCATCAGGCACCATAAACGGCCCGATTTTCTCGGCCCATTCATGCGTCAAGATAGTCGCTGTACCAAAGCCCGCCCAAAGGCAAGCCTTCGGCGACCAGATTCATCCAATGCAATGGATAGCTCATAGGTAATAGGGCGCTCGCCGGGCGCTTCGCGATAATAGATTTTAAATCGAATCGGTTCATTCACCGCCAATGAACGCAGCCGTTCAAAGCCGCCGCGTTGCTTCATGTCGCAAGCGCTTTCGACATCGTGCAAAAGACAATCGGCAATAAACCCAAAAGCGTCGAACAAGGTACTCTTGCCCACGCCATTTTTACCGATGACGACGGTAAACGGTGTCAGTGGTCTACCTTGTTGCTGATTGGACAGTTTGCCAAGCGTTACATCGCGTAGCGCACGGTAATTTTGAACCCGAAAACCTTCGATCAAAGCCATTCTCTATCCCATATAGGTGTTTTTGGTAAATGTTGCCACAGGTTAGTACCCGGCCCCTTCATATCCATCGTCACGTCGTTTTCAGGGGCAAATGAATGCGTTGATATCGATTAATTTATCCATACCAACAAGCAAGTATGATATCACTAAGCAGCTTGGTTTTACGCCTCGAATTTAAAACGAGTCGGAAATTGCGAATTGACTTGGTAATTGTGGGGCTATATGCATGCAATCGACGCCCGGTATTAGCCAGTGATATATGCGCTCCCCGCCGCATCGACTGCCAGCAGCGCTTTCGTGGGGCGTTTCTGGCGTTTGGTGGCACCCATTTGGCAACTCATGACATACCATACCTCTTTTTTGGGGCGCGCAATTATAGTTGTGCCCCTGTTTACATCATAGGAGGTTCAACATGTTTTCACGTCATACTTTTTCACCTTTTTCACCTTTTTCACCTTTTACCCTTGCTACACTGGCAGCCGCAGCCATCACCCTGGCCGGTAGCGCCCAGGCGGAACTGAGCAACAGCGCACTGCCTTTGCCACCGATGCATTTGCCGGTACAAGCCGATCAAACCTGGCGGGTGGGTAGCCAGTATGTGGGTGGTGGCAGTTTTTTTGGTGAGGGCTTACACCGCAATCGCAATCCGGACTCGCCCTATAACCCCTGGCATGATTATTATGCGACCGACTGGAATAGTCTGGAATTTAATAACCAGGGCCTGCCAGTCTACCCGGTTGCCGACGGTGTGGTAGTGGAAAGTAGCTGTAATTTTACAAGCGGTTACGGTTGCAGCATCGTGATCGATCATGGCATGGGCCTTGACACCCAACGCTTTCGCACCCGTTATGCCCACCTTAAAGCGGATTCCAACCGCCTCAAGCCCGATAATGTCAAATTGTTTGTGGTCGGCGATCATGTGCACCATTGGCAGCAAATTGGCTTTGTCAGCAATACCGGGACTGATCCATCAATGGCCGCGCATTTGCATTTAAGCACTTTAAGTGCTGACCGCAGCAATGGCTTGAATTTTTATTCGAATTGCGCCATGGGCGTGAATGCCGGCTTGTGCGACAATGGTGAAACCCATTTGACAGTGCAAAGCCGCCGCATTAACCGGGTGTTGAACCAATCTGCGGACAATAAAACCATCACCACGCCGGTGACCGATGGGCTGGATCTGGTAAGCAGCAATCGGCCCACTTTATATTTTGCCGGCCTACCCAGAAATGCCGCTTCGCGCACGTCCACCCTCAAAATCAGTAATGCCTGGTTTAACCCTGCCAATCCGCTTGAAACCAATACCATTAATGTAACCTGGTACGACCGTTGGGGCGGTGCCACCCATATTGCTCCGATCAAGCTGGCACCACATCAAAGTACCAGCGTGAATACGCCCGGCACTGTCGATGACTACAGCGCGATTGTGGAGGCTGAACCGGGCAAGGATATCGCCGGCATGGCGACCATGGATGTGAGCTATAAAAATGCGGCCAACGCCAATCGGGTCGCCTTTTCTGGCATAGAAGCCATTTCCCAACCGCAGGCCACCCAACTTATCCCGCTCTGGCATCAGGCCAATTATGGCTGGGGTAGTGTGATTCGGGTATTTAACCCGGTGGCAGAAAACATCAAGTTTGATATCACCTTCAATGCCGTCGAAATACCGGGCCAGCCCAGCGTTAACTGTAGCAAGACTTTTGATCTGGGGGGGCACAGAACCGAATCGATCAACACCAATAGCGTCAATTGCCTGCCAGCGGGGCGCTATGGCAGTGCCACTATTCGGGCGTATTATGTGGATGCGAACAACGATGAAACCGGCCCCGCCCTGGCTGCCGCCAGTTATGAGCAGCATTATATTGATGCCGTTTCGGGTGAGCAAGCGCTGATCGCCGCCAGCGCCTCGCAAGAAAGCTTGCGCGACGTAAGTGGCAGCAATATTTTATATGCGCCACTGATCCAAAATAATAATTACAACTGGCTCTCCGGCATATTGGCCGATCGGCTGGAAGGCAGTGGCAATATGCTGATCGATTATTATTACAAAACGGGCGGCGATACGCCTTGTACCCAACACAGCAATGCCGGCGTATGGCCCTTCGTGCGCTCGCCCTTGTTTCCTGCTGGCTCGACCTGTGTAGACAAGGTGTTATCGGCCCGGATTTCATCTGAAAACAATGGCCCGCGCTATATTTCTGCCCAAATCAACCAGACCAATGGCTTAAACGCATCGGGCTACCCCGCCATTGCGGCACCGGGTAAGCGTATCTATATACCCTTCCTGCAAAATACCGTAACCAACAGTGTGCCGCAGCAAACCTCGGGCATTCAATTGCAAAATACTTCGACCACAACGGCGGCGCAAGTCTCGATCACGTATTATGATAACAACCGGGTAGCGAGCACGGTGGAAGTTGAAACCATACCCGCGAATGGATTTTTGACCCTGCCCAAAACGGGCTATCCCTTCCCGGCGAATGTGTTGACAGCGGAAATCAGCTCGACCACTCCTCTGGCGGCGGCGGTGAATATCGTCAAGTTGACGGCGGCTTGTAGTGATTGCATTCTCACCTATGTACCAACCCTGCTCGACTAGGGATGCAGTAAAACCGGATGGCGGGTGTTGTAAAGAACACCCGCCATCAACTATTTGATTGAATAAGAAAGAAGCAGGTTTCCCATGCGCAGGATGTGGCAAATTTACGTTGGCGCCTGGCTACTCAATGTCGTCATCTCTGAGCTTGCAGCCCAGGTTGATGCAATGGAGGCAGGCTATTTTGGCCTGACGCGGGGGTGGATACCGCTGGCCAGTGCCATTCCGGCGGCCTTGTTGCTGGCCCTGGTGTGGCCGCTGAGTGGTTACCTCGAGCGCATTGGGGCCAGTACCCGTAAAGTGATGCTGGTGCATGTTGCGGGCGCATTCGGGTTTGCCCTGTGGTGGCATGTTTGGGATCATGAATTTTTGCGCTGGGTGCAAGACGGGTTGCGGCGTTCCTTTTATTGGTATATTTGGCCGTTTTTTTATAGCATGATGATGTATGGCTTGGCCGCCGGCGTGTTCCACAGCATACGCTCGGGCCAGGCACAGCGGGAGCAAGCCTTGGTGGCCAGCCAGGCCCAAACCTTGTTGATGACGGCTGAATTGGCTGCCTTGCGCAATAAGTTGAATCCGCATTTTTTATTCAATAAACTGCATTCGATTATTGCCCTGGTGCGCAAAGATGCGCTCGCGGCTGAAGCGGCTCTGTTTCGCTTTTCCGATATGTTGCGCTATTTGCTGGAAACCGAAAAAAGCGGCAACGACCGCGTAATGCTGGAAGACGAACTGGGTTTTGTGCGCGACTATCTGGCGCTGGAAGCGCTCCGCCTTGGCCCACGCTTGCAAGTGGAATGGAATACCGACCCCCAAACCCTGTACCTGACGGTGCCCGCCCTGAGCGTGCAACCGTTGGTGGAAAACAGTATCAAGCATGCATTTAATCCGCGTAGCCGATCGGGTAAGCTGCGCATTGCCAGCCAACTGGAAGAGGGCGGCACGCAACTGATCATTACCATCAGCGATGATGGCCCCGGCTGTGATCCGGCCAGCATTGAGCAAGCCAGCGGAATGGGGGTAAAAACCGTGCAACGGCGCTTGCAACTGGCCTACCAGGGGCAGGCCGGGCTGACCATTCATACCGCACCGGGCCAGGGTTTTTCGATTTGTTTGCATTTGCCAAATCAGGCTATACTGGTCTGATCTGAAACTCATTTCTGGCGCGTTCATCATGCACATCAAAACCACTTTCATTGCCGAAGACGAACCGCTGGCGCACGAAACCCTGCGTGATGCGGTACTTGCCCGCCCCGAATTGCGCCTGATCGGTGCAGCTACCGATGGTATGAGCGCGTTGGAACAAATCAACCAACTGGAGCCGGAAGTGGTGTTTATGGATATTCAAATGCCCGAAATGACCGGTCTGGAAGTATTAAAACGCCTGAAGCAGCGCCCCCGGATTATTTTTACCACCGCCTATGATCAATATGCGGTGGCGGCGTTTGAATTAAATGCGGTTGATTATTTACTCAAACCATTTACCCGTGCCCGCTTTGATGCTGCGGTCGATCGTTTGTTGGAAGCCTGTGCCACTGGCGGCGACGAGCTGAGCCAGGCCCTATCCCAAATCGGCGCGCGCAGCGTGCAACAGTTGGAACGTATTCTGGTGCGCGACCGGGGGCACATCTTCCCGGTTAAGGTGAGTGAGATTGCCTGGCTCAAGGCCGATGCCAAATATACCGGTATTTTTGTCGGCAGCAAAACCTTTCTGGTGCGGCTGGGCATTTCGGAATTGGCCGAAAGGCTGGACCCGAACCGCTTTGTGCGGATTCACCGCTCGTTGCTGGTGAATCTGGATTTCGTCGAATCGATGAAGGCCGACGACCAATCCCAATTGCAATTGCATCTGCGTGATGGCACGGTGTTGCTGGCCAACCGGGAAGCTTCCAAAATGTTGCGCGATATGGCGATTTAAAATAATCCGCCTGATCCGGTTTGGCTGGCATTGTGCTGTTAAAATTGGCCTTTGCCAACCTGCTTGCACGCACCATGAAACAGCCGATTTTGCTCGCGATTCGCGCCTATCAGCGCTTTGTGTCTCCCTACAAGGGCTTTCATTGTGCCTTTCATGCGCATTCTGGGGCGCGCCGTAGTTGACCAGGCTGTGGCCTTTGGCTTGGCATGAAGTGGGGGTGGTTTTTTCTTGTTGGATAGTGATTGGGAAGGGTGGGTGGTCTATTCTCGCCTGACCGGACGAATGGTCATCAGGAAGAATTGGCGAATCGTACCGGGCGTGATATGAACAGTCGCTCGGTCAAGGTGTAGAGCAAATCCTTGACGGCGCAGGCACTGGGCAGATGCAGGACGATTCGCGCTTTACCCTGCCGAACCTGCACGGCGATCTTGAACAATTTGGCGATCACCGTTGATGGCTGGGCTTTTTCCATCACTTCCGCCTTTAACAGCACGCGCCACGGTTTTTCTCACGATTTCGCCGCGTAGGGAAATTCGGCAAACACGCGCACGGCATCGGGCACAGTCTCTGAATTTTGCACGTCAACCCACAATGCGCAGGCACGCAATTTGGTCGGCTCCGCCAACTTTTGCAGCACTGAATTGCCACCCAGGCCGAAGATGAAAAAAGCCAGTGGTTGCTGACCATGGGCGGGGTCTTCCGAATGATCCAGGTCAAGAATCAATGCCTTTGGCATAGGCAGCGTAACCGACGATAAATTGCTCCACAAAGGCTTTGCTGAGATAGTAAATCTCCCTCTTTGTGATGGCGTGCTCGGAGCGCGATATCGTCGAACCCGATGCCAAGGCGCTGTGCTAACTGCACGGCGCGCGGCCAACACCCAGGCAAAACATGGGGTCATTGGGTAGTGTGTTGGCATCGTTGCCATCTTCATAGCCACAACCAATTTGGTAGATGCGTTGCGCCAAAAGAAGGCGATAAGTATGCTTGATATTTCCAAGCACACGCTATTGTGGCTATCTTGCTGGGCATAGGCATGGCGTTGGCAATGGTGGCTTTGTATCATGAATTGCAGGGTGAGTAGGGTTGGTGCTGGTTAACTTGCGTTATGATAGCGTTACCCACACTCGACCAGCATGCCGCCATGACCGCCACCATTTTCCCTGCGCACCCCGCCATGGCGGCGGATATTCATGCTGAAATTTTGCGCCGTTTGGCAGCAACGGAAGCCGCGCATCAGGTTCGCATTGTGCTAGCGATTGAATCGGGTAGCCGCGCTTGGGGCTTTGCTTCACCGAATAGTGATTTCGATGTGCGTTTCATCTATGTCGCGCCGCCTGAATGGTATTTAGCGGTCGATTTGGAAGAAAAACGCGATGTGATTGAATACCCCATCGTCGATGATATCGATTTAAATGGCTGGGATTTACGCAAAGCCTTACGCTTATTCACTAAGTCTAACCCGGCTTTGGTCGAGTGGATACAGTCCCCCATCCGTTACCTAGAGCGCAACGATTTTGCCGCCGATATGCGTGCGCTTCTGCCGCCGCTGTATTCCATCAACAGCGGTTTGTATCATTATCGGAGTATGGCTAAAACCAATTATCACAATCATTTGCTCGCTGAGCAAGTGCCCTTGAAAAAGTATTTTTACGTCCTGCGCCCATTGTTAGCAAGCCGCTGCCGCGCCAACCCATGTTGGTTAAATTTTCATTAAATGCTGCGTCTTTGCACCGACCACAGGCGTTAATGGTATCGCGCCATCAATAGTAATAAAACGTCCGCCGTGCTTAACGGCCAAACCCAATAAATAGAGATCGGTTATTTGGTTGTGCCCATGAATGAGTTTTTGATGGAACGACTGAGAGTCTATTAAGCTGACGTTATCCGGCCAAAATAGGTGGCTTGGCCCTTGACACATCGCTTGAATTTGTGCCATCACGTCGCTAATTGGTCGCGGATTCGGATATTTGGGTTGACTCATGATGCGAATCGCGCCGTTTTGGGTGAGCGGGCAGCTAGCCCACCCCGCATCAGCGTGGGCAAGTAGCCATTGTGTGGCTAATTTGTGATGTTCGTGATAGCCATCGCACAGTGCAATGAGCACGTTCACATCCAGCAAGGCGCGCAGCATCGTTCAGATGCCTTCTTGTTCGCGCAAGGCATTGATCATTTCATTGGTCACTGCTTGTCCTTGGGGGGGGCGAAATGGCACAATCCCCATGGCCCGCAAACGCGCTGTCGCTTCGGTGTCTGATAATACTTCGCCTGTTGGTAGATGGAGAGGAGCAAAATCCGCGTTTTGCAATGCCTTTCTGGCCAGTTCGCTGACGACGGTACCGACGGTTTTTTTATCGCGGCGGGCAACATTCTTCGCGGCGAAGAGCACGTCGTCGGCAATGTCAAGTGTGGTACGCATAAAAACTCCCGATTTGATGTTTGATGTTTGATGCAGTGTAACATTCATCAAGGCTAGCTGCAAATTCGCGATTAGCTTGGCTGTCATTTCGCGCATGCGGCTTGGCATTGGGTTAGGGTGCTTTGGGCTTCGGCTAGGTTGGGTGAGGCTAGGCGCTTGAAAATTTCCACTGCCGTTTGCCCATGGATTAGTGCTTCGTTGGGGCGTTGTTGCGCCAGCATGGCGCTTGCCAAACGATGGTGATTGTAGGCAATTAACGCTTGCTGACCGATAGCGTTAGCCAAGGCCAGCGCGCTGGTAGCCAGTTGTTCGGCATTGGCCCAGTCTTGCCGATCCAAGGCTAGCTCAGCCAAATTGCCGGTATAAATGGCAATACCTTCACGATAATTGATTTTTTGGCTGATGCGTAGCGCCTCGCGGTAATTGGTTTCGGCACCATCCCAGTCCTTGGCCGCCTTTTTGTGGCTGGCTAAGACATTCAGGCAGTTCGCTACATGTTCGCGCTCGGGGTCGATTGCGCGATATAGCGCCAATGCTTGCTGAAGGTTGGTGCTGGCGGCCCCAAGGTCTTGCAATAGCTCGTGGCCGATGCTGCGCAAGCTTAGCGCGGTGGCTTGCTGGTATGCCGTATTGCCGCTTTGCTGCCAATGGCTGGCGCAACGCTCGCTAGCAGCCAGCACGGCAGCACCATCGCCCTGCAAGTAA
>JBKJLF010000546.1:0-2600 GCA_046597185.1 Burkholderiaceae bacterium
GTGCATAGGCCTATGGGTTGGGCGTATTTTCATGCCCGTACTTTACTCAAAAACAAATGCCTTTAAATTTTTATGCTTGCAAACTGTTACATTTATGATGTTTTTGCGTAAGTCCTAATGATATGCAGCGCTGCAAGGAGGTGATGCTATTGCTGATCGCCAATAATCAACCGCTTGGGCCGGAATGGCTGGATCACGCACTCAAAGGCGATTGGGCTGATCATCGTGAATGTCATATTGGTGGGGATTTTTTGCTCATCTATCAAATTGATGACAACGCGGTCAACTTTGTGCGGGCGGGTAGCCATGCTGATTTATTCAAACAGTAACTAACCGGGGGCAGCGTAAAATTAATTTTTGTGAGAATTAACTTCACCCTGCCCCGGTTATTTTTCAATCTAACTATATAATTGCGCCTTAAACAATTCACCAATCCGGCTGATTCAACATTTAAGGATAATCAAGCGATGCCAACATTGCCCAAACCACGTCAAATCAAGTAGAGCGCCACCTTACTTTCCTGTCTGGCCATTGCCACCTCTGCCCATACCGGGCTGGATGTGCGCGCCATTCTGGCCAAAGCCAAAGCCGATGTTGCGGCAAAGAAAAATGCATCGGCTGCAGAAGCAGCTCCATCCGACAACACCATGACCAAACAATACCCGAGCCAGCAATGCCCGCAACGGCTGCAACAGCGGCCTCAACGCATGCAACAGCGGCTGCCCCCGCTGCCCCCAACGCGGTGGCAACAGCAGGCAAAAAGGAAAGCGGATCAAACTATGGTTCACCATACGCCTTAAACGTAAGGCAAATACACCGAGAAAACCGTGCCCACGCCCGTCTCGCTTTGCACCTCGATCCGCCCCTTGTGCTTGGTCACAATTTTCTTTACAATATCCAATCCCAGGCCAGTGCCTTCGCCCGTTGGCTTGGTGGTGAAAAATGGCTCGAAGATGCGGTTGCGGATGTGCTCCGGGATACCGCCGCCGCTGTCGCCCACGGTTACCACCGCCTCCCCGCCCTCTTGACGGATGCCCAAAGTCAGCGTGCCCCGGTATTGCATGGCATGCAGCGCATTGTTGATCAGATTGGTCCAGACCTGGTTAAGCTCGTCAGGCAGGCAGCGCAAGGGGGGAATGTCCTGGTAGTTTTGCACCAATACCGTCTCGTTTTTGATGTGACTGTGGTAGATCGTCAACACCGTATCCAAACTATCACGCAAGCTGGTTTCGATCATTTCGCCACTGTGATCCACCCGCGAGAAGGCGCGTAGCGCAAACACAATTTTGGCAACGCTGGCCACCGCCGTGTTGATGTTGGCACTGCAGTGGATGATGTTGGCCATGCTGGCCGCAGTGCCAAGGATGAAGGCGCTATGCTGGTGCAATAGCAGCGGCAGGTAGCGGTTCAGATCGGCGTGGGCGCGCAACTGCACCAATACGCCAGCCTGATGGCGCGCATCCGCCACGCCCTGCGCTTGCAGTTGCTCGCTGGCCTCACGGATCAGGCTGCGCTCTTCGCGGCTGGTGAGCACATGGCCCTGCTCCCTGGCATTGTCAATGAGTTGCTGGAACAGCGCCTGCTGCGGGTCGTCCAGCATCTTGTACAGACGGGGTATGCTGTCCAGCACATCGTCCAAGGCATCGGCAATGCTGGCTCCGCTGGATTTAACTGCACCAATGGGGGTGTTGATTTCGTGCGCCACATTGGCCACCAGTTGGCCAAGCGACGCCATTTTCTCGCGTTGCACCATCTGCTCCTGCGATTCGGCGTTGGCCAGCGCAATCGCCGCCCAGGCGCACAGGGTGCGGAAGATGGCGGCTTCGCGCGCGTGGTAGGCGTGCGGGCGCACGGTCTGGATCGTCATTACGCCCAGCAGGCGCTCACCCGCCAGCAGGGGCGCGAACATGACACTCAGGGTATCGAGCGTGCCGGGGATGGTGCCGTCGCTACCGGGTGCAAAATCAATCACCAATTCGCTGCGCTCGCGCGCGCAACGCGCTGCCGGGCGCGCCGGGTCGTGCAGCGAAAAAACGTCGGGCGGGGAGGCTTGCCCGTCCTCCACCCCGAACACCATTCTGAGTAGGCTTGCGTCCGCCTCCAAGCGGTAAATTTCAAAAGTGGTGGCGTCCAGCAGCGCATGCACATGGGTGTCCAGCGCGCTGAAGATGGCGTGCGCCTCCAGGTTGGCGGTGATGTCACGCCCCACCGCGCCCAGTTGTTTCAGCGTGCTATTGGCTTGCGCCAGGGTGCGATTGGCTTGCTCCAGCGCATCGGCGCGCTCGGCATGGGCGGCGGCCAGTTTGCGGTGGTGTTCGCCATCGGCCCAGGCTTTTTGGGTTTCGTGGCTCACTTGCATGGCGCTGGCGCGGTTGGTGGCCTGGCTGCTGTGGATTTTGGCGTGGGCGGCAATGGCTTGCTTGGCCAATTGGTAGGCCTTGGTGCTGTCGCCGCTTTTGGCGTATTCGTCGGCCAGCGCTTCCAGCAGTTCGCCCGGCAGGGTGAAACCGATGATGGTGGCGGCCACCTCTTGCGCCTGTTGCAGGTAATGCAGTGCCGCGCTGGCCGCGCGCATGAGGGTCGGGGGGGGTGACAGCGGG
>JBKJLF010000680.1:0-8750 GCA_046597185.1 Burkholderiaceae bacterium
GGCCCATGGGTGTACACGCTGGGCTACCCGAATCTGGAAGTGGAAATCAGCCTGAACAGCCACTTGCTGGCCGCCTACACGGGTGATATGCGCAAAAGCAACCAGCATCGGCTGCAATTGGAACAACTGTTAACCAGCAACGACGTACCCGCCCTGAAAGCCTTGTTTCAATCCTTTTTCGCCAGCATTCCTTACAACTGGTTCGTCAACAACCCAATTGCCGACTACGAAGGCTTTTATGCCAGCGTGTTTTACAGCTATTTCGCCGCGCTGGGCTTTGATATGGTGGTGGAAGACGCCACCAACCATGGCCGCATCGATATGACAGTAAAACTGCCGGATCGCATCTTTTTGTTTGAATTCAAGGTAGTGGAACTGCTACCCGAAGGCGCAGCCTTGCAGCAATTAAAAGACAAAGCCTATGCCGACAAATACCGCCGTAGCGGCTTGCCGCTATTACTGATCGGCGTAGAATTTTCACGCACCAAGCGCAATGTGGTGCGCTTTGAGGTGGAGAGTGCTTGAGTATAATAGCGCATCCGATCTGCAATTCGTTTTTTCCTGCTGGCGCAAACAATTGCATGCAATGTGTTCCCCAATGAGGAGGCGATTCGTGGCTGAACTATTTTCCAAAGACGAAGACCTGCCGCGCTCCGCCCCGGCAATAGGTTATGAAATCCTGAAAATGCTCCAAACCGACCAAAACGGGCGGGTCAGTATTTTTGATGTCGCCAAACAGCTTAAAAAAACCAATCGTGCCAGCGTGCGCAATGTGTATTACGGCATGTTGTTTTTGTACGCATTGGATTTGATCGACTTTAACGCACCTTACCTGTCTTGCAAATGTTGAGAATCCGAAAGCGCTACAGCGAGCCTGATTTTGGGCGAACGGGATGAATCCTCCGACAAAACCAATGGCGTGGGCAAGTCCATGTCCATCGAATTCATTCAATTTTGTTTGTTGAAAGATTTCTCCCGTAGTCGCCTGGCGCGCATTCGACCTGCCACGTTTTCATATCTACTTTGGAGCGCGCCGTGCTGGAAGCGCGCCAGCTTGAAATATCGCTTGAAACCAGCCTCGCCTTATTTGAACAAATCTACAAGGAGCAAGAATGAACAATTTAATCGTGCAACTACAATCGGTGTATTGCTCCAATATCTGCAATCCATTTCGCTACCGCTATGGTTAGCTTCCTGTCTGCTTGGCGGCGGCGCATTTCTTTGGTTGCGTTGGCAAAAACTGGCGACTTGAAGGGGCGGCTTGCTGGCAGAAACATCCACGCAAGCCATAACGCGCTATACTAGCCCCCATTGCACTCGATTACCAAGATCCGTTCCGAACTCATGAACTCAGCACGCAAAAATCTGCCCACTGGCGTAGCATCCCTGAATAAAATTATTCAGGGTAACTTTTATTACGCCGACAAAACCGCTCTGTTGGCCAAGCTGATTGCGCAAGGTGGCTATTACTTCCTCTCGCGCCCACGCCGTTTCGGCAAAAGCCTGATGCTTGATACCCTGAAAGAGATTTTTGAAGGTAATCAGTCCTTGTTCACCAATCTGGCCATCCACGACCAATGGGACTGGACGCGCCGCCACCCGGTGCTACGCATTGATTTCAGTGGCGACACCTTGGTAGGCGTCGAAGAGCTAACCGCCTCGGTGCACCAGCAACTGGAAGGCTACGAGCGCCAATTCAACCTGCCCGCGCGCTACCCGGATCATCGGGGTCGCCTGCGTGACTTGATCGAGCGCATCCATGAAAGCACCGGGCAAACGGTCGTAGTGTTAATCGACGAGTACGACAAACCCATTCTGGATAATATCGACCAGCCCGAGATCGCCCAGGCCATCCGCAGCAAGCTCAAAACGCTGTATGGCGTGCTCAAGGGGCTTGACGCGCATTTGCGCTTTGTGATGTTGACGGGTGTGACCAAATTCTCCAAAGTCAGCCTGTTTTCCGGCTTGAACAACCTGAAAGACATCACCCTGACACCCGCTTGGTCCGCCCTGTGCGGCTACACAGAACATGAACTGGAAACCGTCTTCGCACCCGAGCTGCCGGGGCTGGATCGGGCGCAAATCCGGCGTTGGTACAACGGCTACAATTGGCGCGGCGAAGCGGTGTACAACCCGTATGATTTATTGCTGCTATTCGATACGCGTGAATTTCAAACCTGGTGGTTTGAAACCGGTACGCCGACGTTTTTAACCAAACTGATGGCCCAAATTGGTTTTTTTACACCGGATCTGGCGCGCTTTAGCGTCGGTTCCGAGCTCATTTCCAGCTTCGACGTGGACCAAATCACGCCCGAAGCCTTGTTGTTTCAAACTGGTTACCTGACCATACTGGAAACGCGCCAACTGCCATCCGGCCCCTGGGTCTACACGTTGGGCTACCCGAATCTGGAAGTGGAAATCAGCCTGAACAGCCACTTGTTGGCGGTTTACACGGGCGACATGCGCAAAAGCAACCAGCACCGGCTGCAACTGGAAAAACTGTTAACCAGCAACGACGTGCCCGCCCTGAAAGCACTGTTCCAATCCTTTTTTGCTGGCCTGCCCTACAACTGGTTCGTCAACAACCAAATTGCCGACTACGAAGGCTTTTACGCCAGCGTGTTCTACAGCTATTTCGCCGCGCTGGGCTTTGATATGGTGGTGGAAGACGCCACCAACCATGGCCGCATCGATATGACCGTCAAACTGCCGGATCGTATTTTTTTATTTGAATTCAAGGTGGTGGAACTGCTGCCCGAGGGGCAGGCTTTGCAACAATTAAAAGATAAGGCCTATGCCGATAAATATCGTGGCAGCGGCTTGCCCGTGGTGCTGGTTGGGGTGGAATTTTCACGCACCAGCCGTAACGTGATACGTTTTGAGGTCGAAAGCGCATAAGCCCACACAGCGGCTACAGCACACCCATAAGTCCAAGGAAAATGAGCGCAAACAGCCGTGATACCGCCTTCACCACCCCCGGCCCGTGGCTACAGCGCTGGCTACCGCTGCTGACCGGGCGCGTCGGCCACCCCGCCCAAGGGCCACCTGGTCAGTCTGCCTTGCTGCCTGTGGATTCGTTTAAAACCGGCATGCTGGCGCTGACGCTGGTGCCCTGGCCGGGGGCAGAGCTAATCTCAAACTTGCCAGCCAGTGCGGCAACCCGCTCGCGCATACCCATCAGGCCTATGCCGGGCGTGTGGTTGGGTGCGAGGGGGTCGAAACCGCGCCCGTCATCACTTACTTTCAGGGTGACGCTGCCCGCCTCATAGCTGAGTAACACAGAAATGGTTTTGGCCCCGCTATGGCGCAGCGCGTTGGTGACGGCTTCTTGCGCGATGCGAAAAAATACCAGTTCCAGCGTGGCGGGCAGGGCGATCAGTTGGCCACATTGTTCAACGCTGACCTTGATCGAGGTGCCCACGGTCAGGCGCGGCAAGTCGCGCTGTAAGGCATTGATCAAATCAATCGGCGGCGGTTTGATTTTTTTGCTGCGCAATTGCTTGAGCAAGTGGCGCGTTTGCGTGATGCCATCACGGGTGAGTTCAATCGCCCGGTCAACATAGGTTAAACCGGCCTGGCTTCTTTGCAAGCTGCCATGGCGGGTGCCAAGAGACTCATCCCGCACCCTGGGGTTTTTGCCTTCGCTCACCAAAATCTCACGCGCGGTATCGAGTTGTAGCAGCACGCCGGTCATGGTTTGCGACAGGTTGTCGTGTAAATCCAGCGAGATTTGCTGTCGTTCGGCTTGAATTAATTTGGCCTGGGTTTCTTTTAACGATTCCAGCGCATCGGCCAGTTCTTCATGCGATTGCGCCAGTTCCTCATGCGAGTGGGCCAGCGCCTCATGCGAGAGCGTTAGGTTATGGTGGGCGATGGAATTGGATAAGGCAATGGCGCTATAGCTGGCCAGGATGCGCAAAAATTCGAGCTGGTCTTTGTTGTAGGCGTGCGGTTGTGGACTTTGTACCGACAGGCAGCCGATGACCCGCTGTTCGGCCAACAAGGGCAGGTAGACCACGGTTTCCATCGGGTCACCCGCACTGGGTGGCGCAATATCGCCAACATAAGCGGATAATTCAGCGCTGTTATGGGCGATCAGTTCGCGTTGATGATGCACGCACCACACGGCAGCGCGGTTGTGCTCGTCCAGACTCATCAGTGTATTGGGCAGGCGCTGCCGATGTTCCATTTTGTATACAAACGCGATCTGCGCCTTATTCTCGTCAAGAATGCCGATTAAAAACACGTCGGCGTCAAGCCGGGTACTCACTTGCTGGTAGACCCGGTCAAAGGCTTGCTCGGTGTCGAGCGTGGCGGTCAGTTCGCGGCCAATTTCGGCCAGATTCAGAATATCTGTCGTGCGGGCATCAATCAGCGCTTGCAAGGCTTCAGATTTTTTGCGCAAGCGTGCCACGCGCCAGCGTAAGCCCGCCAGCAGGCTTAAACCCAGCAACCATAGCATCATTGTGATAAACCACCAGCTTTGCCACCATGTGGGCAAGACCCGAATCGGGATACTCAGTTCATGTGGGCTGAACGTACCGATGCGGTTGCTGCCGCGCACCTGCAACTGGTATAGGCCCGGCCACAGATTGCCATAGGCGGCGATGCGGTGGTTGGCGTCGGCGTTGATCCAGGAATCGTCGTAACCTTGCAGCCGATATTGGTAGCGGTTTTTGCCTGGCTCGGTATAGTCGAGCGCGGCAAATTCAATCGCAAAATTGCGTTGTTCCGGTGTCAGCGCAAGGGTTTGGCGCACGCTTTGGCGGGCGGTTTGGCCATTGCCAGGGTTTTGCAGCAGCGCGCCCGAGGCCACGGTTTCACCATTGATTTTCAGTTCGGTGGCCACCAGTGGCGGTAAATAATCGTAGTCCTTGAATTGCGTCGGGTCGATGATGGTTACGCCTTTGGTGCCACCAAACAGTAGTAGACCATCCCGGGTTTGGCCGTATGAACCGAGCCACTGTGCGCCACTATCCACGCCGTCGGCAATGGTCAGGCGCATGATGCGCATCATGCGCATTGGGGGTGGGGCTGGCGTTATGCGGCCATGGGTGGCCCCCTCAATCACCACGTCTTCGGTCCAGATGCGCCCCTCCCGGTCTTCCAGCAAATTGCCACCCACATGTGCGCCGGGGCTACCCAAGGTGGCACTGATATGTTCAAACCGGGCGCGGCGGCCATCCAGGCTTTGCAAGCGCTCAAGGCCTTTGTCGGTGCTGACCCAGAGCCGCTGCTGGCGGTCAAACAATAAGCCGCCCACATAGTTGGAAATCAAGCCGCTGGCGCGATCCGGTTCGGCGGGAATATGAATCATGCCGCGCTGCTGCGGCGCTTGCAGCCACAAGCCGTTATTGGTGCCGACCCAGATGCGGCCTTGCTGGTCTTGGGCCAAGGCATTGACGCTGCTTTGCATCGGTCGGCCCTGTTCATCGGTGAGCGCTTCAAACTGCCCCTGGCTGGCGTCGGGTCGCCAGCGCATCAGGCCGCGACTGGTTCCGACCAAGAGGCTACCGTCACGGCTAGCGAGGAAGGTGCGTACCTTTAATCCTGACCAGACTGGCACCGTCATCCAGTTCTCGCTGCCGGCAAGCTGGCGTATCACGCCGGCTTGGCGCGTGCCGGCCCAGATGCTGCCATCGCTGGTTTGAGCCAGTGCGGTAATGGTGGCATCCGGCAGTGATCCGGCCGGGGGCGGGGCGGGGCCAAGGTAGGGGCGGTAGCCTTTGACCAGGCCGCGTTGGCGGTCAAACACATCGATCCCGTTGCCATTGCTGCCAAACAGAATCTGCCCGTTGGCCAATTCCAGCACACTGCGGATGTTGGGGTGGCTCAAACCCCAGGCTTGCTTTGGGCTATGGCGCAGCATGCGCACCATGCTGTTGTTGGCATTCATGCGCTGTAGGCCTGCCCCCCAGGTGCCGACCCAGAGCCAACCGCTACGGTCCAGCAGCAAGGGTTTCACGTCGTCCATTGCCAGGCTGCTGGCCAGCGTGCTGTCATGGCGCAGGGTTTGTAGCAGCTGGCCGTTGCTGGCGGCAAGAATATTGATGCCGCCGCCAAAGGTGGTCAGCCAGATTTGATCCGGCCGTACCTGGGTAAACTTTTGCGCCCAGGGGTGGCTCAGTTGCGTCAACGGCAGCCAGCTTACCGTGGGCGTGCCTGGCGCTGTGCTGCCCGGCATGATCCATGCGACGCCATGCTCGCGCGTACCCAGCCAAATCTTGCCGTCCTGGGCTTGAAACAGGGTTTCCACATGTTTGCCGGTGAAGATGGTTTCAAAGCGTTTGCCATCGCTGGCCATGCGTTGCAAACCACGGTTGCTGCCTACCCACAAACGCCCGCTTTTATCCCACAACAGGCTGTGGACTTTATTGTCCAACAGGCTGTGCAAAGCGCTGTCATGGGTAAATTGCAGTATGCGGTTGGTGGATTTGGGCAGGTGGTATAAGCCCTGCCCGGTGGCGATCCAGATGCCGCCGTGTGCATCCTGGGTGATGTCCGAAATCGGGCCACCGCCCAGGCTATCCGGTTTTTTTGCATCGTGGCGAAAATGTTCAAAGCGTTCGGTGGCCGGGTCAAATACCGAGACGCCATCCGATAGCGTACCCACCCAGAGCCGGCCATCGCCCGTTGCCAGCAAGGCATTGACATAATCGCCTGCCAGCGAAAACGGGTCGTTGGCATTATGGGCAAACTTGCGGAAGCGGTAGCCGTCGTAACGAAGCAGGCCACCCTGGGTGCCGATCCAGATTAAGCCGCGCGTATCTTGCGCCAGCGCGGTGATGGGTTGGTTATCGATGGTTGCGGCGTCGCTGACGTGTTCAAATTGCGCTTCGGTGAAGGGAAAATCGGCGGCGACCGCGCGCGCTGCCAGCAAAGCCAAGGGCAGGCAGGTGCTTAGCCAGAACAGCAGGCAGGATAGATATTTCAGGTTTATTCTCATACTAAATTTGGTCGAGGGGAACAGCCTGGCTGATTCAGCCGGAACCGGGCTGGACCTTGTTTCATGGGGCGGATGAAATACGGCGGTTTCATGTTTTGCCGATTGATGAATTGTTTGCGGCGCTTTGGCTTTTGCGGCGCGGTGTTGCCTCGTGTGAGCGAGGCTGGCCCGGACAGGGCAGCCTCACATCCTATAAGTTAAACCGCAGCCAGCGCCTGCTCCAGATCGGCCAGCAAATCATCAATATGCTCAATGCCAATCGACAAACGCACCGTCTCTTCGGTGACCCCGGCTTTTTTCAGTTCTTCCGCGCTCAATTGGCGGTGCGTGGTGCTGGCCGGGTGGCAGGCCAGTGATTTGGCATCGCCAATATTGACCAAACGGGTGAATAGCTTCAGCGCATCCTGAAAGCGCGCACCCGCCTCACGGCCGCCAGTCAGGCCGAAGGTCAAGATGCCAGACGGCCGCCCACCCATGTATTTTTGCGCCAAGGCATGGTCAACATGATCCGGCAAGCCCGCATAGTTGACCCATTCCACTTTGGTATGCCCTTGCAGGTATTGGGCCACCTTGCGGGTATTGTCGCAAATGCGATCCATGCGCAGGGCCAGCGTTTCAATCCCCTGCAAGATAAGGAAGGCGTTGAAGGGCGACAAGGCCGCGCCCATATTGCGCAGCGGCACCACGCGTGCGCGGCCAATAAAGGCCGCCGCACCCAGCGCTTCGGTGTACACCACGCCGTGGTAAGAAACATCCGGCTCGTTCAAACGCTTGAAACGCGCCTTGTGCTCAGCCCACGGGAATTTGCCGGAATCGACAATCGCGCCACCGATCGAATTGCCATGCCCGCCGCAATACTTGGTTAGTGAATGGACCACGATATCGGCACCAAACTCAAACGGACGCAGTAAATAGGGCGAAGGTACCGTATTATCCACAATCAAAGGCAAGCCATGCGCATGCGCCACTTTGGCAATGGCTTCGATGTCAGTAATATTGCCCAGCGGATTGCCGATTGATTCGACAAACAAAGCCTTGGTGCGCTCATCAATCAGCGCCGCAAAGGATTGCGGGTCGCGGTAATCGGCAAAGCGGGTTTCGATGCCAAATTGCGGCAGGGTGTGGGCAAATAAATTATAGGTGCCGCCATACAGCGTGGAAGCAGAAACAATATTGTCGCCTGCCTCGGTGATGGTTTGAATCGCATACGTGATGGCTGACATGCCGGAGGCGACCGCGAGCGCGCCGATGCCGCCTTCGAGCGCGGCTATCCGTTGTTCCAGCACGTTGTTGGTGGGATTCATAATGCGCGAATAAATATTGCCCGCCACCTTCAAATCAAACAAATCCGCGCCGTGCTGGGTATCGTCAAATGAATACGCTACGGTTTGGTAAATTGGCACGGCAACCGCACGGGTGGTCGGGTCTGGGCTGTAACCGGCGTGGACGGCAAGTGTTTCAAGTTTCATGGGTTCTCCTGGGCGTGGTAAAGACGACATAATCGAAAAGTTTCTAATGATAGCCGATGGGACCACGCATCGCCGTGTTACGCGGGAATAAATATGCCCCAGGCAAAAAAAGGGCAAATGTTGCCTGATAAAAACAGTACAAGCGGTGAATGTGTTGGGCACCAAAATCACCCGTGTGCATGTGGCATTGGATAGTAATCTGGGGCCTAAGGGCGGAGTCTGGTTTTCTTCTGCTGCGGCGCATCCGTATTGCGGTGGCAACCCCAAAGAGTATTTTATTGATTTGAACAACGAAATCGGCTACAGCCAATATCTGGAAGTGGTGGAAGCGTGAA
>JBKJLF010000558.1:0-4546 GCA_046597185.1 Burkholderiaceae bacterium
GTGGAGGTGGTGGTCAGCGACCCGGCAGCAACGCCAGCGGCAAGTGATTGAGGCGGACACGACCACCAAGCATGCGCAACATTGATTTCAATCATCAGTGCAATGATGTCAACGCCAGGGTGCCAGCAACGAGTCCAGACTGACGGTCTGTGTGACAACGGGCGGTGCCAGGCTTTGTTGTTTTTTCGCCTGCAGCGAAGTGAGGTGCGCCACATTGGCCTGATTATCCGGTGCCAATGCCAGTGCATCACTGGCCGCCTGTATGGCTTCATCAAGCTGGCCCAGCGCCTGCAGCATGCCACTTTTATGCGCATGGTAGTTGACATTGGCCGGATCAAGTTCCAGCGCCGTCAATATGGCCTTGAGCGAGGCTTCGGGCTTGTCATTGCGCCATAACAAATTGCTGTGGTAGCCCCAAAAACCATGGTTACCGGTTACTGGCGCAACTAGTTCAAGCACCCGGCCAGACGCTTGCAAGGCCTCATTGAGCAAACCAATATTGAGCAGATTAAGGCTCAGGTGATAGTGCAATTCCGGGTTATCCGGCTCCAGCGCCAGCGCCGCATGCATCGATGGAATGGCTTCATAGTGGCGGCCCAGCTTGCTCAATATCTGCGCTCTGCGAAAATGCAACGGGCCGATGCCATCATTGATTGCCAGCGCTTTTTGGGTAACGAAAAGCGCGCTGCTTAACTTGTTGCGATTCAACAAAGCCGTGCCCAGGTTAAACAAATACACAGCCGACTGGCCTTTGGCGCGGGCAAAATCAAGCCCATCGCACGAAGCCTGATCCAGCACCATAAGCTCAAGCTGCGCCAACAAACCCGCTTCCAGCAAACAAGGGCTGCACGGTTGCCCGGAAAACGGCAATTTGATGACGCTGGCATTCCCCTTGGGAATCAAGCCCAGCAATGGCGCAAGATGCCTGCTGTCGGCGCTCTTGTTATCAAAAAAAATGAAGAATTGGCAGTCAGGGCTGATGGCACATCCGGCATCGACCCGATACTGCGGTGAAACCAGCAGCGCCCGCTTGGGCTTGAGTATGCCGGAAAATGCCAGCGCGGCGTAAGCCCCCATCGACGTGCCATACGCCACAATTTCCCCATATTGTCGCCTGGCCGCCAGATTGGCTAAAGCCTGAAGCAAGGTGGTCGGAACCGATTGAAACCAGTCATCGTTATTGATTTTAAAGGCCAGCACATCAAAACCATGTTGCAACAGGCGCGCCCCCTCATCCAGGTTGCCGCTTAAACTACCCGGCAATACTGGCGAGAAAACAAAAGCCAGTTTTGCGCGGGAGCCGGCAAAATATTCGACGCAAATAGCGTCGGTCTGATACAGGATGCGACTTATCATGATTCAATCTTTTGTCAATGGTCAAAACCGGGCGCTGCATGCCTTGTTCGGGCAGCGCACGCAAGTATAACAAAATACTGACTTGAGATGCCACACGCTATCTGCGATCCTGTGGCGGCAGGTGGATAATGCCGCGCCGCAAGGCCGTGACCACCGCTTCGGTGCGGTCTTGCGCGTCCAGCTTCTCCATAATCGCGGTCACATGCGCCTTCACCGTGCGCAGTGACACAAACAACTGGTCGGCAATTTCCTGATTGCGTAAACCCGTGGCCATTAATGCAACCACTTCATACTCGCGCGCCGACAAACCGTGTTCGTCCACCACGTCCAGCAGGGCGGCCATTTTGGGGGAAAGCCAGCGCCCACCCGCATGCACGGCGCGTACCGCTTCCAACACTTCGCTACCGGGTGCCCCCTTGGACAGAAAACCATTGGCCCCCGCAGCCAGCACCGCACGCACATCGGCATCCCCATCGAGCGAGGTAAGGGCAATCAAACCGGCCTTGGGGTGGGCGGCGCGAATCGCTTTGATGGTGGCGATACCGTCTTGCCCCGGCATGCGCAAATCGATCAGGGCCACGTCCGGCAGCAGGCTGGCAAACAGAGTCACGGCAGTCAAGCCGTCGCCCGCTTCGCCCACGACCTTAAATTCGGGATACTCGTCAAACAAGGCATGCAACCCGTCCCGCACGATGGGGTGGTCATCGACCAGTAAAACCTGGATGGCTGGTACGTCTGTCATGAATCCTCCTGCAAAATTGGCAAACCGGGGAATATGGGATCAGATGCGCATCAGATAAGCGTAGCCCGACACGTTCGCCAGTGATTATGCCTGATTTTGTGACACAATTTTCAATTCGGTAATCAGGCGGCGGTATTGATGCTGCGAACCCACAAAAACAAAAGGCACCGGCCAATTTCTGACCGGTGCCAAGCGCTACGACATTGAGCCTGTGTTAAGGGATAATCGTGGCGAGAATAGTGAATGTCTGCAATTTTCTTTGATTAACGGTAATGCGCGCCTTTTCGCTGCCAGAGGTGTATTCATAAAAATAGTTTGCAGCAGGAACGGCCCAGGTATGCCAGTTATGCACGCCGTCACTCCATCCACCATTGTAATCAGAGCCGACGTAACCACTAAATTGCACCGGAACGCTCCAAACAGTGGTGATTGGCTGCCATTTTTGTACCAATTCATACCGAACGGCCTTACCTGCCGGCACGCTGATTTTTGGCGCAACCAAATTCGTTGTATAAGTTTGCGTTATGCTGCCACCGACCGTAGAAGTGATGCCAAGTGATACCTCAATCGATGTTTCCTCGACCAATGGAACGGATAACTTTTCAGTGATTTTGACGCCAGCGGAAGTCGCCACGGACCAATTTTTCGAAATGGCGGTGGCACTCGTATAAAGTGTATCTCCACCGATTAGCTGCGCTGTATTCAAATAATTGCGCCGCTCTACTGCTTTGACATCCGGCACGGTATACCAAGGCGTATAGGCAGTATCTTTGGTATAAGTGCCTGTCCCGACATAGCGGAATTGCGCCTGGTCACTCGCACTCATTACTTTCGCGCAGGCGTTCCATGTTGTGGTTGACCCATAAACATAATAACCAGTCCCAAAACATACGCTGGCAGGTAACGGTGGGGATTTACCTGTAGCCTGCCCGAGAACCTGTTGAAACCGGTACTTGGCGAAATCGTAGGTGCCATGCGAACCCAGGTTTTGTACATTATTATTGAGCCATTGCCATCCTGTGCTGGCACTCAGGGTGCCGCTGCTGATTGCACGCTGTGTCAGACGTGCGCCGCTGGCTGCGTCGGATTGATGATCATCTACCTGAAACATATTGCCAAATACGGCATTGGTTGCATCAATTGGCACTGGCGCTGCAAGGGCGGCAACTTCGACGTTGCCGTGACAGGATCCGGCAATATTGAAAGCCGCGCTAACATCGGCCACCTTGAAACCCAGATCGGCTGCCGCTTTTGCCGCGCCACATGCGCCCTGATTGAGCTTGCTGCCTTCGGTCCAATACACATCGCGCGCCAAGCCGATGACCTGACTGGCTTTGGCGAGGTTCCAGCCAGGCATTTGGGTCAATGCATCAAACGCTTTTTTATAGGTATCACCCGGCCCAAATTTGCGCGCCGTCTCGACACCTTCCCAACTGTCGAGCACCGCACCGTTGGTGGCATCAATCAGATAACTGGGCCGACTCGCCGCAGCCGCACTGTCATTTTTGAATGAGACGATGTACACCAGCCGGGCTGCGCCATTGGGGCCTTGCTGAATATACAGATTCACCTTTTCGGCGCTGGTATTTTGGGTGCGACTCAAGGTTTTGGCATGCTCCAGAGCGGTTTTTTCGCTGATGCCAGGCTTAATGCTGGGCAGATCCTGATCCAGGTTACGCAGGATTACACCGGACAGGGCAGTCGGTGTCGCATGTTTCGGGTCACCCGATACTTTCGCTACCACCGCCTGGCCCAAAACCGGAATCCCACGGTAGAATTGCTGGAAGCGCGCCACATTTTGGCCATTCACTTTTTCCGCAAACTGGAATTCCAGTTCGGTGTTACTCAAGCCGGTTAAGGTGAGGATACTTTGTGGTGCCAGACCACGCGCATTCAAATTAACACTGGCCAAATCGAAGCGTTGGGCTGCCATGGCATCGCATGCGCCAGCAACCAATGCGGCCAACAATACTGGCTTTACTACTGTGTGATAGATGGGTTTCATATAAGTCTCCTTTAATTAGTATAATGTGCGCCTGTTTTTTTAAGCCTGATCGCTTTTTTGTTTGCGATGTAGCCATGATGAGGCAAGCCAATTTTTTGCGCCATTGTACTAAAGTCCCATTGTGATGCGTGTCGAAAAATAGTGGGCGCGCTACTCATTTCGGATCAACATGGCCCGGGTTTCTTACGGATACGGCAGGGCAACAATCAATTCGCCATGCGCCTGAGGCAAATATCTCCGAGTTATCCTGATATGTCGCCCCCGCTTTTTTGCATGATGACATGCTTTTTCAGCCGTATCTCTACACTGGTGCCATCACCCAAGGTGCTGGTGATTTGAATCTGCCCCTTCAGCCTTTGCGTCACATGGTTGTACGCCACATGCAGCCCCAGCCCCACATGCCCGTGCATGCCGCTTTTTGTGGTGAAGAATGGGTCAAACAC